>JALERL010000005.1 GCA_022764465.1 Lachnospiraceae bacterium
ATATCGTTGTGAATGTGTTATTGTATTCATGACGGTTAAGTACTCCTTTTTGTTAGGGTTTTGGTTTGGCGATTAAAATTCTAATGTACTTAACCGTTTTTGTATAGTGTTAGGGTGTCACATCAATTGTAACCCTACAGCTATGCTGCATTGGTGCTTTATTTTTTGATGGCACACGTAGCGGTATTTTTGTATACGGTATATATATGTTCCATCATCGAGCGTGTTTCACCGGTGACGCAATGGAAAAAGCGATTTGTGATGATACTTGCAGCAGTGGACCTTATACTGGTGCTCACGAATCCGCTGACGAAGGGGATCTTTTATTTTGATACTTCCGGTCAATATTGCAATGGACCGCTAAAGTTTGTGGTGAATGGTATGATTATGCTGGCACTGCTTATCAGCTTAAGTGCAGTCATCCACCATCACGATGCCTTTTCTGTCATGCAGCGTAATATTGTATATTTTTTCATGCTTACAAATATTGTGGCAATCGTGATACAGACTGTTTTCCCGCGGCTGTTGATCACACAGTTTAGCATGATGCTTGCAGTACTGCTGATTTATATGACCTTGCAGAATGCGGAAGATTTTGTGGATTCCCAGACACAGCTGTGGAACCGTACGGCATTCATTGATACCTTAAATGATAAGATCACGAGAAAAAGTCCGTTTGAAGTGATCGTAGTCAAACTGCATGAATTTCGCAATATTAATGATATGGTTGGCGTCAGGGCAGGTACAAAGCTGCTTTGCCAGGCCGCAGATGCCTTAAAGGCAATCGAACAGGATTGTGAGATTTATCGTGTCAGTGGCATCAAGTTTGCACTGATCGTTCCATGCGAAAAAAGGAAAGCCGTGTTAGAAGAGGTACGTGAGTGCTTTGCAACACCGTTTGAGATCGGAGAAGTAGAGCTTAAGCTTCAGATCATTACCTGCGTAGTCGGTTACCCACAGAATGTACTTTCCCAGCATGAGATGGAGAATGCGATCCAGTACTGTATCGCGAATGCGGAAAAGAACGGAGACTTTGACACCGTTTATGCAGATCCGGGTACACTAAAGAAGATGCGCAGGACATTAGATCTCGATAAGCTGTTAAAGCGGGCGATCCGGGAGAAACAGTTTGACGTATACTACCAGCCGATCCGTAATGCAGTAACCGGAGAGTACCATTCCGCAGAAGCGTTGATCCGGCTCTATGATGATACCTATGGCTTTATCAGTCCGGATGAATTCATCCCGCGTGCAGAGGAAAACGGCATGATCCTTGCCATCGGTGAACTGGTATTTGTGGAAGTCTGTCGTATGATCCATGACAATGACATCAGGCAGTACGGCATCGAGTATATCGAGATCAATCTTTCTGCGGCACAGTGTGTACAGAAGAATCTCTGGGATATGTTTGAAACAGTGATGCAGAAGTATCAGATCCCGTCTGAGATGATCAATTTAGAACTGACGGAGACCGCAACCGTACAGTCGAGTGAACAGCTTGCAGAATTTATGCGTCAGATGAACAGCAAGGGTATACAGTTTTCGCTGGATGATTTTGGAAGCGGATTTGCAACGGTGCATTATCTGTTTTCCTACCCATTTCATATTGTAAAGTTAGATAAGGAGATCGTATGGGCAGCAGCTAAGCAGCAGAAGGCTTCCGTTACGCTCCGTCATACGATCGAGATGATCAAGGACTTAAAACTGCATATTATCGCAGAAGGTGTGGAAACACAGGAACAGGCAGATATGTTAGCAGAGATGGGCTGCGACCAGTTTCAGGGGTATCTGTATGCAAAGCCGATGCCGGAGCAGCAGTTTGTGCAGTTTTTGGCAGAAGCAGGATGCGTGGGATAATAAAGTGTGTGCGAAAGCGCACACTTTTGTCATGTAATAGGAAGCTGCGTCCTGTTGCGTAAAGCGTGAAAGGATATGCTCATATAAAAAATGCATAAATTTTGAATAAATATGCAAAAAACTTAAGCACTATTTGTTGTGCGAAAAAGGTTGAAAAAAAGTGTATGATATGATACACTTTTTACAATTTAGGTATTGTGATATCTGTGTGCAGTAATATCATAATGCAGGGTCAGGCAGATGGCTGTGTAAATGGCAGATTTGTTTTGATAAGAAGAAAGAAAAAGAAAAAATAATTTTTTTTTTTTGGGAAAAATTAGAAAGGACAGGGTGAACGAATGAAAGCTTTTCTTATACTTGAAGACGGGAATGTATTTACCGGAACCAGCATTGGTTCTACGAGAGAAGTGATAAGTGAGATTGTATTTAATACTTCTATGACAGGATATCTGGAGGTGCTGACCGATCCATCCTATGCAGGACAGGCAGTAGTTATGACATATCCATTGATCGGTAATTACGGAATCACACCGGATATGGAGTCTGATCGTCCATGGGTAGACGGATATATCGTAAGGGAATTATCCAGAATGCCGAGCAATTTCCGCGAGGAGGGTACGATCCAGGACTTCCTTACGAAGCATGATATTCCGGGAATCGCAGGAATTGATACCAGAGCATTGACGAAGATCCTTCGTGAGAAGGGTACCATGAATGGTATGATCACGACAGATGAGAACTATAATATAGAAGAAATCATTCCCCGTTTAAAAGCATATACAACAGGAAATGTTGTAGATAAGGTAACATGTAGTGAAAAGCGAGTATTAGAAGGCAAAGGAAAAAAGGTTGCACTGATGGATTTCGGTGCGAAAAATAACATTGCCCAGTCTTTAAATAAACGTGGCTGTGAAGTTACAATCTATCCGGCACATACGTCTGCCGAGGAGATTTTAGCAGCGAATCCGGACGGAATCATGTTAAGCAATGGACCTGGAGATCCAAAGGAATGCAAGGAGATCATTGCAGAGGTCAAGAAGTTATATGATTCGGATACACCGATTTTTGCAATCTGTTTAGGACATCAGCTGATGGCACTTGCAACCGGAGCAGATACCCATAAGTTGAAATACGGACATCGTGGTGGAAATCATCCGGTCAAAGACTTAAAGACAAACCGTGTCTATATCTCTTCACAGAACCATGGTTATGTGGTAGACACCGATACCTTAGATGAGAAGATCGCTAAGCCGGCATTTGTAAATGTAAATGATGGAACCAATGAGGGACTTGAGTACATCGGAAAAAATATTTTCACGGTACAGTTCCATCCGGAAGCATGTCCGGGACCACAGGATTCCGCATATCTGTTTGATCGTTTTATTGAGATGATGGGAGGAACAAAATAATGCCAAAGAATAAAGATATTAAAAAAGTATTAGTAATCGGTTCAGGTCCTATCGTAATCGGACAGGCTGCAGAGTTTGACTATGCAGGAACACAGGCATGCCGCTCCCTGAAAGAAGAGGGAATCGAGGTTGTTCTTGTCAACTCCAATCCTGCAACCATTATGACAGATAAAGATATTGCAGATGAGGTATATATCGAGCCATTAACTGCTAAGGTATTAGAGCAGATCATTTTAAAGGAAAAGCCGGATAGTGTCCTTCCTACACTTGGTGGACAGGCTGGATTGAATCTTGGTATGGAGTTAGCAGAATCCGGATTTTTAGAGAAGCATGGTGTGAAGCTGATCGGTACAACGGCTGAGACGATCTTTAAGGCAGAAGATCGTCAGGCATTTAAGGATACCATGGAGAAGATCGGTGAGCCATGTGCTCCATCTTTGGTTGTACATGATGTACAAAGCGGTATCGAATTCACGAATACAATCGGTTATCCGGTTGTACTTCGTCCGGCTTACACCTTAGGTGGAAGCGGCGGCGGAATCGCTCATAACGAGACAGAACTTGTAGATATCTTAACAAACGGACTGCGTTTAAGCCGTGTCGGTGAGGTATTGGTTGAACGTTGTATCGCAGGCTGGAAGGAAATCGAGTACGAGGTAATGCGTGATGCCAATGGTAACTGTATTACCGTATGTAATATGGAAAATATTGATCCGGTCGGTGTGCATACCGGTGACTCTATCGTAGTTGCACCTTCCCAGACCTTAGGTGATAAGGAATACCAGATGCTTCGTACATCTGCCTTAAATATTATTTCCGAACTGAATATCACAGGTGGATGTAATGTACAGTATGCATTAAACCCGGACTCTTTTGAGTACTGTGTTATCGAGGTAAACCCACGAGTAAGCCGTTCTTCCGCACTTGCTTCTAAGGCAACCGGATATCCGATTGCAAAGGTAGCAGCCAAGATCGCTTTAGGTTATACCTTAGATGAGATCAAGAATGCGATCACCGGAAAAACATACGCAAGCTTTGAGCCGATGTTAGACTACTGTGTTGTCAAGATTCCAAGACTTCCGTTCGATAAGTTCATCACTGCAAAGCGTACGTTAACAACGCAGATGAAAGCAACCGGTGAGGTTATGAGTATCTGCAATAACTTCGAAGGTGCCCTGATGAAGGCAATCCGTTCCTTAGAGCAGCATGTAGACTGTCTGATCGCCTATGATTTTGACAAGCTCTCAGATGAGGAATTAGACAAGGAATTACAGGTAGTAGATGACAGACGAATCTTCTGTATCGCTGAGGCATTAAGAAGAGGTGTTTCTTATGAGAAGATCCATGAGATCACAAAGATCGATCTGTGGTTTATCGATAAGTTAGCGATCATCGTTGAGATGGAGAACCGCTTAAAGAACGAAGAACTCACACCGGAATTATTAAAAGAAGCAAAACGGATCGAGTTCCCGGATAATGTGATTGCAAGAATTACCGGAAAAGAAGAAGCAGCTATCAAGCAGATGCGTTACGATAACGGCATTATTGCAGGCTTTAAGATGGTTGATACCTGTGCGGCTGAGTTCGAGGCTTCTACTCCATATTACTATTCCGTATTCGGAAGTGAGAATGAGGCAGCCGAGACGAACGACCGTAAGAAGATCTTAGTCCTTGGTTCCGGTCCGATCCGTATCGGACAGGGTATTGAGTTCGATTACTGTTCCGTACACAGTACCTGGGCATTTGCCAAGGAGGGTTATGAGACGATTATCGTAAACAATAACCCGGAAACTGTTTCCACAGACTTTGATATTGCAGATAAGCTTTACTTTGAGCCGTTAACACCGGAAGATGTTGAGAACATTGTCCGCTTAGAAAAGCCGGACGGAGCTGTTGTACAGTTTGGTGGACAGACTGCGATCAAGCTGACCGAAAGCCTGATGAAGATGGGGGTAACCATCCTTGGAACAAAGGCAGAAGATGTCGATGCAGCAGAAGACCGTGAGCTGTTTGATAAGATCTTAGAAGAAACCAAGATCCCAAGAGCAGCAGGTGGAACGGTATTTACCGCAGAGGAAGCAAAAGAAGTAGCGAACAGACTTGGTTATCCGGTACTTGTGCGTCCGTCCTATGTACTTGGTGGACAGGGTATGAAGATCGCTTTTAACGATGAAGAGATCGAAGAGTTTATCGGAATCATCAACCGTATCGCACAGGATCATCCGATCCTCGTTGATAAATACTTACAGGGTAAGGAGATCGAGGTCGATGCAGTCTGTGACGGAACAGACATCCTGATTCCGGGTATCATGGAGCATATCGAGCGTACCGGTGTACATTCCGGAGACAGTATTTCCGTATATCCGGCACCGACGATCAGTGAGAAGGTAAAAGAGACACTGACCGAGTACACCAGAAGACTGGCAAAGGCACTTCATGTAGTAGGTCTTATTAACATCCAGTTTATTGTTATGGATGAAGATGTATATGTCATCGAAGTAAATCCACGTTCTTCGAGAACCGTACCATATATCAGTAAGGTAACCGGAATCCCGATCGTAGATCTTGCAACCAAGGTTATCATCGGAAGCACGATCAAGGAACTCGGATACCAGCCGGGACTTCAGCCGGAGGCAGATTATATTGCAATCAAGATGCCGGTATTCTCCTTCGAGAAGCTGCGTGGAGCAGAGATCAGCCTTGGACCTGAGATGAAGTCCACCGGAGAATGTCTTGGAATTGGTAAGACCTTCAACGAGGCACTCTATAAGGCGTTCTTAGGAGCAGGTGTGACACTTCCGAAGTATAAGCAGATGATCATGACGGTAAAAGATGCAGATAAGCCGGAAGCAGTCGGCGTTGCAAAACGTTTCGAAGCACTCGGCTATAAGATCTATGCAACCAGAAGTACAGCGAAGTACTTACAGGAGCATGGAGTCAATGCATTACGTGTCAATAAGATCACACAGGAATCTCCGAATGTCATGGATCTGATCCTTGGACATAAGATCGATCTTGTCATTGATACACCAACCCAGGGTAACGGAGATAAGAACCGTGATGGATTCCTGATCCGCCGTAATGCGATCGAGACAGGTGTATACTGTATCACTGCAATGGATACAGCGAATGCCTTAGCAACCAGCTTAGAGCATGCACACGAAGAACTCACCTTAGTAGATATCGCGAAAGTTAAAAACGTGTAAAAGCGTTGAATTATGTAGAATAAAAGCACAGCCCCACAGAAGTGAATGTAAGCATTCATTCTGCGGAGCTGTGTTTTTTCGTGTATAGCGAATGATAGAAAAATATGATTCTCTAAATTTTTTCTAAAATAAGCGGTAAAGCACTTGTATTTCATATGATTTTCATCTATGATGACAAAAACATAGATTGATAATTTCTTAAAATTCTATATTATCTATTTCATATCGCACTTATTCTTGCGGCAATCCAGATGATAATAATTAAAAAATATTTTTGTGACGTTTATATCTGCATTATTTTAGGAGGAGTTATGATGAATAATACAAAGGAAGAGACGTTGTTTTACCCGGAGGGATATGCATTTAATCTTAGCGATTTTGCATTGTTTTTATCTGTAATGAAGAATCCGAGAGCTTATGAATGTGTATTGAGTATTATTTTAAATGAGCCGGATATTAAAATGAAAGAAGTAAAAGTAGAACATGTGGTATTAAATAAATTCGGTAAACGTGCGATCCGACTGGATGCATGGGGAATGACAACCGATGACAGGCAGATTGATATGGAAATGGAAAATAGTGCAGATCGAGATTCACTGCCTAAGCGCACACGTTATTATCAGGGATTATTAGATACACCAATTTTAAAATCAGGGAAAGATACAAAGTACCGGGAATTGCCATCTTCGATTATTATTTTCATTACACAGGATGATATTTTTGAAAAAGACCGGGCAATATATACATTTACGGAGCAGTGTGAGGAAATACCGGGACTGCATTTAGATGATGGAACAAAGAAGATTTTCTTAAATATGACAAGTAAAAACGGTTCCAAAGAATTAGTCAGTATGTTACAATATATGAAAAATACAACACTTGAGAATCCGGACATAGAAGTACGTGATGCACGTATCACAGAACTGGATCGGATTGTGTCGGAAGTGAAAGAATCAGAGGAATGGGAGGAAGTGCAGATGAACATTCTTGAGATTGGAATTGCGAAAGGAAGAACGGAAGGACGAGCGGAAGCTGTTATTGATATACTGAGTGGCTTGGGAAATGTGCCAGAGGATTTAACAAAATTGATTTTGGAACAACAGGATCAGGATACCTTAAAGGACTGGCTCCTGCTTGCAGTACATTCCGGATCTGTAGAAGAATTTGCCGGAAAAATAATGAAATAGTAGTATTGCATTCACAAATAAAATATGCTATTCTCAATTTACATGAATGCAAAAGCGAAGATATTAATTCCACTTATTCATGCAAATATTGCCCACCATTTTTATGGTTAAGCCCATACGGACAGGCGGGGCAACTGCCGCGGGTGGCGAAAGGCCACATTATTGATTGAGTTCAGTACTCGAATTTTATAAGATGATTACTTCATAATCGAAGAAAGCGCCACATCACTTGTGAAACGGTCAATAAGAGTAGCATATTTATTTGCTGTATAAGCTCGGAATAGTTTTTGCGGATAAGAGATAGAAGAGAAGAAAATTCTGTTTTCGGATAAAAGCTAGAGAAAGACACAGGCAGGTGATGAAGATCACCTGTCTTTTTTGCTGTATAGGAAATTTCCTATACAGCAAAAGCAAGCAATACAAGCATACATGCTTGATTGCCAGGATGCGCACCTCGCAGAGTGAAAAATTAAATGAAATAGTGTGAAAAATATGATTTTTCACACACGAGATTTGTGTCTGCACGCACTTGACACAAACTCGCTATGCGCACTTATTATGCGCAGCACAAAAAACGTGCGGGAAATGAGGATTAATATGAACTTAGAAGCGCAAAAGCATGCTCCGGTATACGAAGCGTTAGAGAAGTTACGGAAAAAAAGAGTCGTGCCATTTGATGTGCCGGGACATAAGCGTGGACGCGGTAATCCGGAATTACGCGAACTGTTAGGGGAAGCCTGTGTCAGCTTAGATGTCAATTCCATGAAGCCATTAGACAACCTCTGCCATCCAATGTCTGTGATCAAGGAAGCAGAAGAACTTGCGGCAGAAGCATTTGGTGCGGATCATGCTTTTTTTATGGTTGGCGGGACAACCTCCTCTGTGCAGAGCATGGTTCTTTCTGTATGTAAGGCGGGAGATAAGATCATTCTGCCGCGTAATGTACATAAGAGTGTGATCAATGCACTGGTTCTTTGTGGGGCAATTCCGGTTTATGTGAATCCGAAGGTCGATGACAGACTTGGCATTTCACTTGGTATGGAATTAGAGGAGGTAGAGCGGACGATACAGGAGAATCCGGATGCTGTCTGTGTGTTTGTAAACAATCCGACCTATTATGGAATCTGCTCCGACCTGCGAGGAATCGTAAAGCTGGCACATGAACATCATATGCTGGTACTGGTGGATGAAGCACATGGAACACATCTTTACTTTGGAAAAAATCTGCCGGTCAATGCGATGAAGGCGGGCGCGGACATGGCTTCGGTATCCATGCATAAGTCCGGCGGAAGTCTGACACAGAGTTCCTTACTTCTGGTCAACAAAACCGTGAACTGGGAATATGTCAGCCAGATCATCAATCTGACACAGACAACAAGTGCTTCCTATCTGCTGCTATCGAGCCTTGATATTTCCAGAAGAAATCTGGTACTCCGTGGCGAAGAGTCCTTTGCAAAGGTGCAGCAGATGGCAGAGTATGCAAGGGAGGAGATTAATCAGATCGGTGGCTATTATGCATATGGAAGGGAACTGATCAATGGAAAAAGTGTGTATGATTTTGATGTAACCAAGCTTTCGGTATATACAAGGGACATCGGGCTTGCGGGAATTGAAGTCTATGATCTGCTGCGGGATGAATATGATATACAGATCGAATTTGGAGATATCGCAAATATCCTTGCATACATATCGATCGGAGACCGGATACAGGATATCGAGCGTTTAGTCGGGGCACTTGCAGATGTCAAGCGGCTTTATGCAAAGGATTCCTCTAAAATGTTAGAAACGGAATATATCACACCGAAGGTGTGCATTTCCCCACAGAAGGCATTTTATGAGAAAAAGATCTCCATGCCGATCCGCGAGACGGAAGGGTGTATCTGTGGCGAGTCTGTGATGTGTTATCCGCCGGGGATACCGATCCTTGCACCGGGAGAGCTGATCACGCGTGAGATTATCGACTATATCATGTATGCAAAGGAAAAGGGCTGTTCCATGCAGGGAATGGAAGATCCCTATCTGGAAGAATTAAAGGTTGTCTGGAGGGAGTAACAGATGGAATTATGGTTTTCGGATTATCATACCGATAAGGTAAAGGTGTCAGTCAAGGTGGAAAAACAGTTGTTTGGTGAGCAGACCGAGTATCAGCGTTTAGATGTCTTTGAATCAGAGGAATTTGGCAGGTTTATAAGCTCGGACGGAAGCATTGTTTTTTCGGAAAAAGATGAATTTACCTACGATGAAATGATCGTGCATGTACCGATGGCAGTGCATCCGAAGGTAGAAAAGGTGCTTGTGATCGGTGGCGGAGATGGCGGTGTTGCCAGAGAACTTGGGTATTATACAGAGATCAAGCAGATCGATGTGGTAGAACCGGATGAAGTCTTTGTACAGGTATGTAAGGAGTACTTCCCGGACAATGCCTGTGGACTCGATGATCCAAGGGTGACGGTATACAATCACGATGGACTGCGTTTTTTGCGTAACAGGCATGAGGAATACGATCTGATCATCAACGATGCGATCGATCCGCTCGGTCATACCGCAGGGCTGTTTACCAAGGAATTCTATGGAAACTGTTACCGGGCATTGCGGGAGGATGGAATGATGGTCTACCAGCACGGAAGCCCATTTTATGATGAAGATGAGGAGTCCTGCCGTGCAATGCACCGCAAGGCGAGCCACAGCTTTCCGATCAGTAAAGTATATCAGGCACATATACCGACCTGTTCGTCCGGCTACTGGCTGTTTGGATTTTTGTCGAAAAAGTATCACCCACTGCGTGATCTGGATGAAGAACGATGGAATGCGCGTGGTATACAGACCTGGTATTACACGACGAATCTGCATAAGGGAGCATTTATGCTGCCGAAGTATGTAGAGGATCTGTTAAAAGAAGAAGAGGATTAAAGCTGCATACAAAAAAGCAGGAGCAGCTTATAGAAACAGAAAATGTTTTCGCATATAACAAGAAAGGTGAGGTTAAGGACATGGGAAAATTATTAATTATCGGATGTGGTGGAGTAGCAGGAGTAGCAATCCATAAGTGCTGTCAAAACAGTGAAGTGTTTGAAGAGATCTGCATTGCAAGCAGAACAAAGGAAAAATGTGATGCAGTCAAAAAGGAATTAGAAGGAAAGACAAAAACCGTGATCACAACTGCAAAAGTCGATGCTGACAATAAGGATGAACTGGTGAAACTGATCAAAGCGTACCAGCCGGATGCAGTTTTAAATGTGGCACTTCCGTATCAGGATTTAACGATCATGGATGCCTGCCTGGAATGCAAGGTGGATTATATCGATACTGCGAATTATGAGCCGGAAGACATTGAGGAACCGACATGGCGTGCAGCCTATGATAAGCGTTGCAAGGAACTTGGATTTACGGCATATTTTGATTATTCGTGGCAGTGGGCATATCAGGAGAAGTTCCGGGAAGCAGGAATCATGGCACTGCTTGGAACCGGATTTGATCCGGGTGTTACCAGTGTATTTACAGCATATGCCTTAAAGCATTATTTTGATGAGATTGATACAATCGATATTTTGGATTGTAATGGCGGTGATCATGGATATCCGTTTGCAACGAACTTTAACCCGGAGATCAATCTGCGTGAAGTATCGGCCAATGGTTCTTATTGGGAAAACGGACACTGGGTAGAAGTAGAGCCAATGTCTATCAAAAGAGAGTATGATTTCCCACAGGTTGGCAAAAAGGATATGTACCTGTTACACCATGAGGAGATTGAGTCCCTTGCCAAAAATATTCCGGGCGTAAAGCGGATCCGTTTCTTTATGACCTTCGGACAGAGCTATCTGACCCATATGAAATGCTTGGAGAATGTCGGAATGCTTTCCACCACACCGGTGATGCATGAAGGACATGAGATCGTTCCGATCCAGTTTTTAAAGACACTGTTGCCGGACCCGGCATCCCTTGGACCAAGAACTGTCGGTAAGACGAATATCGGCTGTATTTTTACCGGAAAAAAGGATGGAAAAGAAAAAACAATCTACATCTACAATGTGTGTGACCATCAGGAATGTTATAAGGAGGTCGGCTCACAGGCAATCTCTTATACCACAGGTGTTCCGGCAATGATCGGTTCTGCACTTGTTGTAAACAAGACATGGAAGAAGCCGGGTGTCTTTACCGTTGAGGAATTTGATCCGGATCCATATATGGACATGTTAAACAAGTTCGGACTTCCATGGGTGGTTGATGAGCATCCGCAGACTGTAGAGTAAGGGAGAAAACGTGGAAGAAAAGATCGTACAATCGGTACAGACACCATGTTATGTGGTGGATAAAAAGAAACTAAAGGAGAATCTTCGTATTCTGCATGAGGTGGAAGAAGCATCCGGCTGTCATATTTTACTGGCGCAGAAGGCTTTTTCCATGTATGCTCTCTATCCGTTGATCGGGCAGTATATCAGTGGTACAACGGCAAGCGGGCTGTATGAAGCAAGGCTTGGCAGGGAAGAGATGGGAAAAGAGAACCATGTGTTTGCACCAGCCTATAAGGAGGCAGATATCCGGGAACTGAATCAGATCTGTGACCATCTGATCTTTAATTCCTTTGCGCAGTATAAGAAGTATCATGCGCTGTGTCCGGATGTCAGTATCGGAATCCGGGTAAATCCGGAGTGCTCGACACAGGAAGGACATGCGGTCTATGATCCGTGTGCACCGGGTTCGAGACTTGGGGTGACGATCAGTGAATTTGAAGAGGAGCTGCTTCTTGGCGCAGATTCTGATATCGAAGGGCTGCATTTTCATACGCTTTGTGAGCAGAATGTGGATGATCTTATCACAACTTTTGCTGCATTTGAAGAGAAGTTTGGCAGATATCTGTCCCATGTGAAGTGGTTAAATATGGGTGGTGGTCACCATATTACAAGAGCAGATTATAACCGGGAAAGGCTGGTAGATCTGATCCGGCGGATACGGGAGAAGTATCAGGTTGAGGTGTATTTAGAGCCGGGAGAAGCGATCGCCTTAAATACCGGATATCTGGTCACTGAGGTTATGGATATTGTAAAAAATGAAAAACAGATCCTGATCCTCGATGCATCCGCTGCCTGCCACATGCCGGATGTATTAGAGATGCCATACCGCCCGCCGCTTCAGGGTGGGTATCCGGATGGGGAAAAACCCTATTCTTACCGTCTGTCTTCTATGACCTGTCTTGCAGGAGATGTAATCGGAGATTACAGCTTTACGCATCAGATCAAGGTAGGAGACCGGCTTGTTTTTGAAGATATGGCGATTTATTCCATGGTAAAAAACAATACCTTTAATGGAATTCCGCTGCCGGATATCGATCTGTTAGAAGAAGATGGCACGCTCCGGGTCATCCGTAGGTTTGGATATGAGGATTTTAAAACACGTCTGTCATAAGACACCGGATGCAAAAGAAAATTCATAGGAAGGAATCTGATTAGGAGAAAAGGATGGCATTGATCGTAGATAGAAAGCCGGCAGAGGATGGATTTTTCATGCCGGGAGAATTTGAAGCGCATGCAGGCTGTATCATGGTATGGCCTTACCGGCCCGGTTCCTGGCCACATGGTGCGGTTGCAGCAAGAAAGGCATTTGTCCGTGTGATTGCGGCCATTGCAAAAAGTGAAAAGGTCTATGTGGGTGTCAGGGCAGAGGATATGGAATCCGCAGAGAGCATGTTACAGGATATAGATAATGTGGAACTGTTTTTATGTGAAACAGACGATGCATGGGCAAGAGACATTGCACCGACATTTCTTACCGGCCGGGAACATCAGGTGCGCTGTGTAAACTGGGAGTTTAATGCATGGGGAGGTGCATATAACGGATTGTATGCAGACTGGGAAAAGGATAATCGGTTTGCGGGATTTTTTGCAGAAAAATACGGATATACCTGTTATGATGCAGCACCCTTTGTCTTAGAGGGCGGAGCAATCCACAGTGACGGAGAAGGAACGGTTCTTGTTACTGAAGCCTGCCTGCTTAGTCCGGGAAGAAATCCGGGTCTTACCAGGGAACAGATCACACAGAAGTTAAAGGATTATCTTGGTGCAAAGCAGGTACTCTGGCTGCCAAGAGGAATCTATCTCGATGAGACGGATGAACATGTCGACAATGTGTGTGCTTTTCTCCGACCGGGGGAAGTGGTACTGGCATGGACCGATGATGTAAATGATCCGCAGTATGCACTTTCCCATGCCACGCAGCAGTTCTTAGAACAGGCTGTGGATGCGAAGGGCAGAAAGCTGAAGATCCATCATCTTCCAATACCACAGCATCCGGTCTGTGTCCGGACGGAAGAATTAGAAGGCTATATCTTTGAAGATGGTGAGGACGTAAGAGAAGCAGGCGAGCGGCTGGCTGCCTCTTATGTGAACTTTTATTTTTCAAATAAAGCAGTTGTGATGCCGGCCTTTGGTGGAGAAAATGAAGCAAGTGACAGACAGGCAGCAGATATTCTCCGAGACCTTTGCCCGGAGCGGGAGATCATCCCGGTCTATGCAAGAGATATTCTCTTAGGCGGTGGAAATATTCACTGTATTACCCAGCAGATCCCGGCTGGAAGAAAGGACAGCCTATCAGTACATGAACGGTATATGGAGCAATAGCTGACAGATCAGAGATCAGATACATCATGGAAAAGAGATCACAGAAAAGGAGCGGAAGTTTATCGATGGAATTTATGGAAGAAGAGATGGAACAAAAAGAGAAAACAAGAAAAGTTATAGTTGCAGCAGTTCAGATGCAGTGCAGCCGTAAGATGGAAGAGAATCTGAAAAAGGCAGAGCATTTTGTAAGAGAGGCGGCCAAAAAAGGGGCGAAGATCATATTACTTCCGGAGCTTTTTGAACGTGAATATTTCTGCCAGCAGAGACAGTATGAATTCTATGCGTATGCAAAGCCGGTAGATGAACATCCGGCAGTGTTAATGGCAAAGCGTCTGGCAAAGGAGCTTTCTGTTGTACTTCCGGTCAGTTTTTTTGAAAAGGCTGGCAATGTGCTGTTTAATTCGGTTGCATGTGTAGATGCGGACGGAACGGTGCTTGGCGTGTATCGTAAAATCCATATTCCGGATGATCATTTTTATCAGGAAAAGTTCTATTTTACACCGGGAGACAGTGGATTTCAGGTGTTTGACACAAAGTATGGAAAAGTTGGTGTAGGTATCTGCTGGGATCAGTGGTTCCCGGAGACAGCGCGTTGTCTGGCACTTTTGGGTGCAGAGGTGATCCTGTATCCGACGGCTATTGGTTCTGAACCGGTATTAGACTGTGACAGCATGCCACACTGGAGACGCTGCATGCAGGGGCATGCGGCTGCAAATCTGGTGCCGGTCGTAGCTGCAAACCGGATCGGAACAGAGACGGTGGAGCCTTGTGAAGAAAATGCCGGACAGTCCTCAGCACTGACGTTTTATGGATCGTCTTTTTTAACGGATGAGACAGGAGGACTTCTTGCATCTGCTTCACGTGATACGGAAGGCATTCTGACTGCCGAATATGACTTTGCAGAGATCGAAAAAAATCGCCTGTCATGGGGATTGTTCCGTGACAGACGACCTGATATGTATCATACAATAATAGACAAACAAAAGTAGATTATTTTAACTTCATGCGTTTTGGAGCAGGAGCTGCCTGCTTTTTCGGGGCATAGGTAGGACCTGTGTGCTCGAGCTGGGCGATACCGGTGTGGACTGTGGAAACAGGTGCATCCTCGTATCGTCCTTTTTTGATGAGATCTGCCCGTTTCTCTCGGAAGCTATCTGCCATCTGCTTTAGATTTGAATCTGCATAGAACTGCTTTAATGCCTGCTTATCGATGACGATCCGGTTATCCATGGTCTTCATGGTATCTGTGACCTGCAATTCGGCAAATACCTTTGGATCGCGCAGATCATAGACCTGATTATCACGGAAACTCAAAACGAGTGGCTGCATAAAGTTGTCCGGATTATCCATAAGAACCATTGCCTTTTCGTTCGTGGAAAGCTCCACACAGCAGCCGGTTGGAAGGATGTGGATACTACGGGATAAGGCATTGACCACTTTTGGATCGTAGCGTTGCGGATATTCGAACAGATACTTGATCGCAACAATCTCTGAAACCGGTTCTTCATCAAGATCCATTGCCGTCATACGGTCAAAGGCATCGGCAACCTTAAGGATCTGTGCACCATTTCCAAATGTCCCGGACACTTCCTGACCGGATTTCGTGACATCGGTAAGGGTAATTGCCTGCTCGATGATCTTAAGAGTCTGGGCATCTAGGAAGCTTTCGCCCTCAGGCTTTAACTTTTCAAGTCCCATCTTCCGGCATTCCTGAATAATAGCCTGATCTGCGGTTGTAGTCTGTCTGCCTTTTTCAAGAACCTCCTGTGGCACATACAGATATCCGATATCATAGAGCAGGGCGGCACTGACTGCGGCAGTCTGTACCTCGTACGTTAAGTTCATCACATGTGAGATCATAGCGGTTAAAATCGCAGTACTGATCGAATGCTTATAGATGAAGTCATTTGCGCTGCGCAGGTTCTGTGTGAAATTGAGCTTGTGATCTAACGAGCCATAATTTTTCACAATCTGCTGCACCAGTTCATATAGCTGCTCCGGCTTTTTGCCATCACGGATCTGTTCCATACAGGTACGAAGCTGGAACATAGTAATCGTCTGGAACTGTTCAAAAGCAATATCCTCATCCGAAAGAGGCGGAACCGGTTCTGCAGGCTCAAGGATATAGATACCGATCAGTTCAAAATTCTTAATACTTTCAATACCCTGGGCATTCAGCTTTGTATCTCTTTCATACAGAAGAACGCCAAGCTTATTATAAATAGGTTTGGCCAGACGCATTCCGGGCTTTAAGTCACATGTCTTAACAAATTGCATCCCAGTCACCTCCTAAAAAATCTAACTATAGTATAGCACAACACGCTTTCTATGTCACGATATAGATATAGAAGACGTTACTGATTTTGCAGATGAAAAAGAGTACAGTTCACGAGCGCGATTCGCAAAACGCCCCTGCGGGGCTTCTCCGTAGCTTCGCTACTACTTTTGCTCATAAGAATGCGCTCCCTTCATCAAGCAACAAACAGATTCCCTTGCATGCGAGCATGCAGGTTATCTGTTTCTCACTTGATGTGTGAACTGTAAGCGGGGTTTGACGAGTGAAGGACAACATGCTAGTATGAGACAGATAGGATTTATATCACAACGGAAATGGAGATTTATATAGAGATGAAACAGAGATTCCATCGCATCAAACAGGCAGTTGCATGTCTGCTTTGTTTTATTTTTACCGTATCAGCAACGGTCTATGGGGAGACGACGCAGGAGAAACTCGATCAGGCATCTTCGGAGATCGACAGGCTGAACCGTGAAAAAGAAGAAAAACAGGGTGAATTATCTGATATCAAGAACTATAAAACAGGGCTGAGCGGAGAACTGGCGGGACTGAACGACGAGTTACAACAGATCAGCGATTCTTTGGATGAGTTACAGCAGCAGATCGATGAGCAGAATGAAAATATCAGTAATAAGGAAGCAGAGATCAAAAAGCAGCAGAAAAAGTGTGACAAGCAATATGAAGATATGAAAAAGCGGATTCAGTACAGCTATGAACACAGCCAGGAGTCGATGCTTTCGATTCTGTTTCAGGCAGAGTCCTTTTCTGACTTCTTAAACCGGACAGAATATGTGCAGGCGATCACGGAATACGACCGCAACATGTTAGACGAATATCAGAATACACTTGCAGCGATCAAACAGGAAAAGGAAAACCTGGTGGCTGAGCGGGAAAAACTGACGGATTTACAGGGGCAGATGCAGGATAAGGAAGATCAGGTACAGACACTTGTAAGTGACAAGCAGGAGAAGATTAAAAAGGCAGAACAGGAAATTACCGATGCCGAAGCAGCAATCTCAGACTACAATGCCCAGATCGAGAAGCAGCAGGCATACGAAGAAGAACTAGAGCAGCAGAAAGCAAAAGAGGATGCAGCACGTCTTGCAGAGATCCGCAGACAGGAAGAAGCGGAAAAGGCAAAGATCGCGCAGACGACGGTCAAGCCGGCAGCCGGTGATGAGGCACTGCTTGCAGCACTGATCGAATGTGAAGCGGGTGGTGAGAGTTATGACGGAATGCTTGCGGTAGGAAGTGTTGTACTAAACCGTGTGGCAAGTGGCAGTTTCCCGAATTCCGTGGTAGGTGTCATCTACCAGAGCGGGCAGTTTTCACCGGTGGCAAGCGGACGTTTTGCCAATGTTCTTGCTAAGGGTGCGGGATCAGCAAGTGTACAGGCTGCAAAAGAAGTGTTAGGTGGCAGGCGGACGATCAGTGCGCTGTATTTCCGCAGAAATACCGGTCTGATCGAGGGCACTGTGATCGGAAGCCATGTTTTTTATTAAAATCCGGGTATCAAATGATGTTTTAGAAAAGCCGGGAAGTTTTTAATAAGAAGACTTCCCCGGTGCTTTTTCGAAGAAAGTGAAAAATAAAATCGGTTTTGCACAGATTCACAGAAAATTCAAAGATATTCGCAAGATTCTTGTTGCAAAAAGAGGATGAATATGGTAATATTAAGTCATCGCAAAGAGCCAGAGATGGCGTTCTTTTATTTTTTTTACAAAAGATTGTTAAAAAATTAACACATGTAAAAAACAAATCTATTTTAAGAAGGAGACGAGACAATGGCAAAGAAAGTTGTTTTAGCTGGCGCATGCCGTACAGCAATCGGAAAAATGGGTGGAGCATTAAGCAATACTCCAGCAGCAGATTTAGGCGCAATCGTAATCAAAGAAGCATTAAACAGAGCTGGTGTAGCACCAGAACTTGTTGATGAAGTAAAGATGGGTTGTGTTATCCAGGCTGCACAGGGACAGAACGTTGCACGTCAGGCTTCCATTAAGGCTGGTTTACCAATCGAAGTTCCGGCAATCACACTGAACGTTGTATGTGGATCAGGTCTGAAATGTGTCAATGACGCAGCTACTATGATCATGGCTGGTGAAGCTGATATCGTAGTTGCAGGTGGTATGGAAAATATGTCCATGGCTCCATATGCTATGACAAAAGCTCGTTTTGGATATCGTATGAACAATTCAACAATCATCGATACAATGGTAAATGATGCATTAACAGATGCATTCAATCATTACCACATGATGATCACAGCAGAGAACGTATGTGATAAATATGGCATTACAAGAGAAGAGTTAGACGAGTTCTCAGCAAACAGCCAGCAGAAATGTGAGAAGGCAATCGCTGATGGCAAGTTCAAGGATGAGATCGTTCCGGTACCTGTTAAGGTTAAGAAAGAGATCGTTGACTTCGTAACAGACGAAGGTCCTCGTCCGGGAACAACAGCAGAGTCCTTAAGCAAATTAAGATGCTGTTCCGGTAAGGAAGGCGGATTAGTAACAGCTGGTAACGCTTCCGGTATCAACGATGGTGCAGCAGCAGTTGTTGTTATGAGCGAAGAAAAAGCAAAAGAACTTGGTGTAACACCAATGGCTACATGGGTAGCTGGAGCACTTGGCGGAGTTGAGCCAGAGATCATGGGTGTTGGACCGGTTGCTTCTACAAAGAAAGTATTAGCTAAGACAGGTCTTTCTATCGACGATATGGACTTAATCGAAGCAAACGAAGCTTTCGCAGCACAGTCTATCGCAGTTGCAAGAGATCTGAAGTTCGATATGTCTAAAGTTAACGTAAATGGTGGCGCAATCGCACTTGGACATCCGGTTGGAGCATCTGGATGCCGTATCTTAGTAACATTATTACATGAGATGCAGAAGAGAGATTCTAAGAGAGGTCTTGCTACACTGTGTATCGGTGGAGGAATGGGCTGCTCTACAATCGTAGAGAGAGACTAATTTGTTTCTTAATCATAATACCCGGGAAGCATATGTTTCTCGGGTCTTATGGGTTTAAAATATTACATATTTTATTTAAGGAGGACTATCATGAAGGTAGGCGTTATTGGAGCAGGAACAATGGGACAGGGTATTGCAAAAGCATTTGCCCAGGTTGAAGGATATGAAGTTGCACTTTGCGATATCAAGCAGGAGTGGGCTGAAGGCGGAAAAGATAAGATCGCTAAAGGCTATGCAAGATTAGTAGAAAAAGGAAAGATGACACAGGAGAAGGTTGACGGTATCCTTGCAAACATCACACCAGGTTTAAAAGAAGACCTTTGCAAAGATTGTGACCTTATCGTTGAGGCTGCTTTCGAGAATATGGAAGTAAAAAAGACAACATTTGCTGAGTTAGACAAGATCGCTAAGCCAGAATGTATCTTCGCTTCTAACACATCCAGTCTTTCTATCACAGAGATCGGAAACGGACTTACACGTCCAATGATCGGTATGCACTTCTTTAACCCGGCAGACCGTATGAAGGTAGTAGAAGTTATCGCAGGCGTAAATACACCGGCTGAGACTGTAGTAGCTATCAAGAAGATTTCAGAAGAGATCGGCAAGACACCTGTACAGGTAAATGAAGCTGCAGGATTCGTTGTAAACCGTATCTTAATCCCAATGATCAACGAAGCTGCTTTCATTAAGATGGAAGGTGTATCTGATATCGCTGGTATCGATGCTGCTATGAAGCTTGGTGCAAATCATCCAATGGGACCTTTAGAGTTAGGAGATTTCATCGGTCTTGATATCTGTCTTGCAATCATGGATGTACTTTACAATGAGACAGGCGACAGCAAATATCGTGCATGCCCATTAATCCGTAAGATGGTACGTGGTGGAAACCTTGGCGCTAAGAGTGGAAAAGGATTCTACGTATACAATGCAGACCGTACAAAGACACCGGTTGATGCCCAGTAATTCCAGTATTTAATAAAAATAGTAAACATAAAGGAGTGTAAATCATGGATTTTTCTTTAGATAAGAAACATGAAATGGCGAGATCTTTATTCAAAGAGTTCGCTGAGAATGAAGTAAAACCTCTGGCTCAGGAAGTTGATGAGACAGAAGTATTCCCACAGGGAACTGTTGATAAAATGGCAAAATATGGTTTCATGGGAATCCCTGTACCAAAGGAGTATGGCGGACAGGGTTGTGATCCTCTTACATATGCTATGTGCGTAGAAGAGTTATCAAAGGTTTGTGGTACAACAGGTGTTATCGTTTCTGCACATACATCTCTTTGTATCGATCCGATCATGACATACGGTAGCGAAGAGCAGAAACAGAAATATGTTGTTCCGCTTGCAAAGGGCGAGAAGCTTGGTGCATTCGGTTTAACAGAGCCAGGTGCTGGTACAGATGCTCAGGGATGTCAGACAAAGGCTGTTTTAGACGGTGACAACTGGGTATTAAACGGATCTAAGTGCTTTATCACAAACGGTAAAGTCGCAGACGTTTATATTGTAATCGCTATCACAAGCATTACAGAGGATAAGAGAGGAAGAAAGAAGAAGAACTTCTCCGCATTTATCGTAGAGAAGGGCGATCCGGGATTCTCCTTCGGAACAAAAGAGAAGAAGATGGGTATCCGTGGTTCATCTACATACGAATTAATCTTCGAGGATTGCGTAATCCCGAAGGATCGTCTGTTAGGACCGGAAGGAAAAGGATTCCCAATTGCTATGCACACCTTAGATGGTGGACGTATTGGTATTGCTGCTCAGGCACTTGGTATTGCAGAAGGTGCATTAGAGAGAACAATCGCTTATACAAAAGAGAGAAAACAGTTCGGCAGAACAATCGCTCAGCAGCAGAATACACAGTTCAAGCTTGCTGATATGGCTGCAAGAGTTGAGGCTGCCCAGATGTTAGTATACAAGGCTGCTATGGCTAAGGCTACTCAGAAGGTATATTCTGTAGAGGCTGCTAAGGCAAAATTATTCGCTGCAGAGACTGCAATGGCTGTAACAACAGAGTGTGTTCAGTTATTCGGTGGATATGGATACATCAGAGAGTACGATGTAGAGCGTATGATGCGTGATGCAAAGATCACAGAGATCTACGAGGGTACAAGCGAAGTTCAGAGAATGGTAATCTCGGGAGCATTACTGAGATAATGAAACTTCGCTCGCGAGTTCAGCGAATGGTAATCTCGGGAGCATTACTGAGATAATGAAACTTCGCTCGCGAAGTTCAGAGAATGGTTATTTCAGGAGCACTGTTAAGATAATCAAACTTCGCTCGCGAGTTCAGCGAATGGTAATTTCAGGAGCATTACTGAGATAATTTCTACAAACAAAAATATAAAATAAGGAGTGACAATACCGTGAAAATAGTTGTATGTGTAAAACAGGTACCAGATACAAAAGGCGGAGTTAAGTTTAATCCAGACGGTACTTTGAATAGAGCTGCAATGCTTACAATCATGAACCCGGATGATAAAGCCGGATTAGAGGCAGCACTTAGATTAAAAGATCAGTACGGTGCAGAAGTAACTGTACTTACAATGGGACTTCCAAAGGCAGATGAAGTCCTTCGTGAAGCAATGGCAATGGGTGCTGACAAGGGAATCCTTGTAACAGACAGAGTTTTAGGTGGAGCTGATACATGGGCTACTTCTACAACAATCGCCGGAGCAATCAGAAACCTTGACTATGATCTGATCATCACAGGCCGTCAGGCTATCGATGGAGATACCGCACAGGTTGGACCACAGATCGCTGAGCATCTTGGACTTCCGGTTATCTCTTATGCACAGGATATCAAGGTAGAAGGTGATTCTGTGATCGTACAGAGACAGTACGAAGACAGATACCATGAAGTAAAAGCAAAGATGCCTTGTCTGGTTACAGCATTATCTGAGTTAAATGATCCACGTTACATGACTCCGGGCGGAATCTGGGATGCATTTGACAAAGAAGTAACTGTATGGGGAAGAGCAGATCTTAAGGATGTAGATGATTCTGACCTTGGACTGAAAGGTTCACCTACTAAGATCGCAAAAGCATCCGATAAGGTTCCAAAGGGAGCTGGAGAGATGTTAGCTGGAGATTCTCCAGAAGATTTAGTTAACGCTTTAGTTGGAAAATTCAAAGAGAAACATATTATCTAATAAAAATAAGGAAAAGTGGTGAACAAGATGGGTTTAGAAGAATATAAGGGAGTATTTGTCTTTGCACAGCAGGTAGATAACACATTAGATGGTGTTGCATTTGAATTACTTGGAAAAGGTAAAGACTTAGCAAAAGATTTAAACACAGAAGTTACAGCAGTTCTGCTTGGTTCTGACGTGAAAGGCTTAGCAGATCAGTTAGCTGAGTACGGCGCTGATAAGGTAATCGTTGTTGACGATCCAGAGTTAAAAGAGTACAGAACAGAGCCATATGCACATGCACTTGCATCTGTAATCAATAAGTACAAACCAGAGATCATGTTAGTTGGTGCAACAGCAATCGGCCGTGACCTTGGTCCTACTGTATCAGCAAGAGTTAAGACTGGTCTTACTGCTGACTGTACCGTACTTGAGATTGGTGATTTCCCAATCAATGCAGTTGCTGGTCAGGAGCAGAAGCACAACCAGTTATTAATGACTCGTCCTGCATTCGGTGGAAACACAATCGCAACCATCGCATGTCCGGATAACCGTCCTCAGATGGCTACCGTACGTCCGGGTGTTATGCAGAAGATCGCTCCAATCGCTGGCGCAAAGGCAGTTGTAGAGGAGTACAATCCTGGATTTACACCAGACAACAGATATGTTGAGATCTTAAATATCGTAAAGGCAGTTAAGAATACAGCAAACATCATGGATGCTAAGATCTTAGTTTCCGGTGGTCGTGGAGTTGGTTCCAAAGAGAACTTCAAGTTATTAGAGGATCTCGCAGAGGTACTTGGCGGAACAGTAAGCTGTTCACGTGCCGTTGTAGAGAATGGCTGGTTACCGGTTGATCTTCAGGTAGGACAGACAGGTAAGACAGTTCGTCCGCAGATCTACTTCGCAATCGGTATCTCCGGAGCAATCCAGCATGTAGCTGGTATGGAAGATTCTGATCTGATCGTTGCAATCAACAAAGATGCAGAAGCTCCAATCTTCGACGTAGCTGATTATGGTCTGGTAGGAGACTTAAATAAGATCGTTCCTGCTTTAACAAAGGCATTAAAGGAAGAGATCGCAGCTGCAAAATAATTCAGCTGAATTGAATAAGTAAATCAGAGCCTGTCCGCAGAAAATCTTGTGGGCAGGCTCTCATTGTGTGATTTTGAAAGGGTGTATCATACCCGGAAAGAGGAAGAGACTATGAGTACAACAAGAAGCAGTAAGACAATCAAAATGGTAGAACTTGCATTGTTAATCGCAATCATTCTGCTCATGGCTTTTACCCCGATCGGATATATTCGTACTGGTGCATTATCCATTACATTAATTGTAATTCCGGTTGCGGTAGGGGCTGTCATTTTAGGACCGGCAGCAGGTGCAGTGCTTGGCGCAGTATTTGGGATTACAAGTTTTATCCAGTGTTTTGGAATGGAACCATTCGGAACCGCATTATTTTCGGTAGGACCGGTTCGTACCTTTATCGTATGTATGGTTCCACGTATCCTGATGGGACTTTGTGCCGGATTGATCACCCGTGCATTTACAAAGGTCCAGGCAACAAAGAAAATTGCAGTGTTTATCGGAAGCTTATCCGCAGCAGTTTTAAATACCGTATTCTTTATGACAACCCTGATCGCTTTATTCCAGGGCTATTTAAGCGAGAACTTTGGACTTCAGATGAGCAAGGTATTTGCGTTTGTAGCAGCATTCGTTGGAATTAACGGTGTCATCGAAGCAATCGTTGCCTGTGTTGTTGCAGGTGCCGTTGCAAAAGCATTACAGCTTGCACTGAAAAATGCATAAAAATAAAAAAAAGTGACATACTATCCCAAAAATAGGAGGGATAGCATGAAAAAGAAAACATATCGTTTATGTCTCCTGTCATTGGTAGTGATTGCCTTGATAGGAGGCTTTTTTTATTACAGGAGTCATCAGACAGAGGATAGTAAGGAAGTAGATGGAACATTTGTAAAGCATGGAATAGAGCAGGTGTATGTGGGAGAAGTATTCTCTCATGTATATGGGAAAGGAAGTGGAAGCTATGGGTGCTAGTCCGGATACCTTGTATCTGAAGATAGAGAAAAATATTCTGGTAAAAGACCGGAATGTCGTATTGAATGATATTGCGAGCATGACATGTACGAATCAGGCAGTATTAAGACAGGTCAAGCAGATGAAACTCTATTCCTTTTCCGATGCAAAGGATGCGGCAGGCACGCAGGAGCAGGTGTTTTCGGTATTGAAAGTCATTCAGATGATCCAGAAACAGTATCCGGATGTAGAGGTGGATAATATCGGGGAAGCAGACTTTATCTTGGAATATCATAAGAACGGATCGACACCGGGGTGGCTTGGGGTCATAAAATCGATCGTGCTCTGTGTTGTGATCTTCTTTGGCGCAGCATTTACGATCATGGCATTTAATAATGATATCTCCGTTTCGGATCTGTTTTCGAAGCTGTATTTACAGATTATGGGAACAGAGTCAGACGGTGTTACGGAATTAGAGATCTGTTACAGTATCGGACTTGCAATCGGTGTACTGGTATTCTTTAATCACTTTGGAAGGAAAAAGATCACGCATGATCCGACACCGATCCAGGTAGAGATGCGGAATTATGAAAAGAATGTAGATGATGCATTTATTCAGAATGCAGGAAGAGGAGGAAAGAGCATTGATGTGGATTGATCATCTGCTGCTTGGACTGATCGGACTGGCTGCCGGTTCGGCAGTGGCAGCCGGTACCTTCGCCTTTTTGATCATGCTTGGAGTGATTCCGCGGATGATTGGAAAGACAAAGACGGCAGGACAGATCCTGCTTTATGAAAATATGATCGTGCTTGGCGGAATCGGTGGGAATCTGTTATCGGTATTTTTAGATATCCGTCTGCCACTTGGAGTTGTATTCCTTTATATCTATGGGATCTGTGCGGGCATTTTTGTCGGATGTATTGCAGTAGCACTGGCGGAGGTACTTAAGTCATTTCCGATCATGTTCCGCAGGGTAAAAGTGAATGAGGGATTGAATTATATTATTTTTTTTATGGCTGCAGGAAAGCTTGCCGGTTCTTTCTGGTACTTCCTGCATCAGATGGCGGCAAATTAGGTATAAGTGTGAATTGGCTGAAATCGGGCATTTGATGGTGATTGCCTGCATTGACGATTTTCATGGAATAGTATAAAATAGGACTATAAGTAAAACTATGCCAAAAGGCATATTGTAGCAGAAAGAGGCTTTTTATGATCTTATCGATTGCAAGGCAGAGTGTGATAATCAAGTGTAATCTGAATTCTTCGATTATGACAGGGAACTATGAATTTTATTATGCAGTGGGGTTACTGTATAAGATAAAGGGCATAGAGATAGATGAGGTGATCACACCCTTAGAATTGCATGAGAAGGTGTTAGAGCTGATCAAGGGTGATGCGTCAGAGGATACCCGTGTACAGCATCTGATTCACATGTTACACTATTATAAGCCAACAGAGCAGTTTGATGATCAGATGAAGGAACTCTTTCTTATGGGGAATCGGGAGAAGTATATGTGGCAGGAATTACTGCCGGATACATAAAAGAAGGTCAGATGTGTATGGGGAAACGTCTTACAGTCGGAGTTTTGATTGGAAATGCACATACCAGTCATCCGACAGGGTTAATTAATGGAATATGTGACTCTGCAAAGGGTCGGGATGTGAATGTTGTATTCTTTCTTGGAACACAGTCGACAGCATTTTATAAGCAGTTAGCTGGAAAAAGAGAGGATTTTGATTATCAGTATAATACGATTTATGATTATGCAATGTTAGCCAATGTGGATGTACTGATCATTGCATATGGTTCGTTGTGTATTTTTGAGGAGAATCATGACTTAAAGCGCTTCTTGGAGCGTTTTTCGGGTGTCCCGTATATCTTGTTAGAGGATGTGGCACCGGATGATCAGGATGTCTATCTGATCGCGGATAATTACGATGGAATGCGCCAGTGTGTGGAGCATATGATCTTAGAGCATGATTATCGGAAGATTTGTTATCTGAGCGGACCGAAGGATAACCGGGATGCGATGGAGCGGTTAAAGGCATATCGTGATACCATGGGTAAGTACGGAAGATTTGTTGGTACCGACATGGTAGCATATGGCAATTACTCTGAGTATGTCGATGATATTGTAGAAGAATTATTTGAAAAGAACCCGGATGTCGACGCTATCATCAGTGCGAATGATGAGATGACAACGGCGGTATACCGTGTCTGTGAGCAGCATGGAATGCAGGTTGGCTGTGACATCGGGGTAACGGGGTTTGATAACACGGAGCGTTCCGGTTATGCAGATCCACCGCTTACGACGATCGCGCAGGACAGTTATAATATGGGCAGGATCGCATTCGAGAAGGCATGTAATATTGCAAGTGGTAAGACGGAGACTTCCGCACGTCTGCCGGTGGATTTTATCCAAAGAGAATCCTGTGGATGCAGTAACCGTGTTCTGAATAAGGAAGAACAGGAAGAAGAACGTTATGTCAATGAGATGAAGCTGCGTGATACGGTAGAAGAATTACGGCAGTTTCAGCATAAGGCATGGATGGGACCGTTTCTGATGCGTGATCTGATGCAGGAGACACGGGATGAGAAGCACTTTTTCTCTAAGGCAGTCAAGGCATTACATGAGGTGGGTGCAAGAAGCGTACGGATTTATGTTTTAAAGCGTCCGCTGATCTATAAAAAGGGATCGAAATGGAAGGCACCGACACAGTTATATCTGGCTGCAAGGTATCATAAGAATAAGGTCACTACCTACGATGTGAAGGATCGTCCGGTCATGGATCTGAAGCATGGAGGTATGTTCGCGGATAAGAGCAGCAATGACAGGGCGTATATCTATATGAACTTCCTGCTGTTTGAAGGAACGAGACAGTATGGAATCATGTCGCTTGAGATAGAACCGGATGCAATTTCTTATTTTTATCTGCTGTCGCTTCAGTTTGGAACGTCGTTACGCTTCTTTGAGATGAGCCGCAGGGAGATCGAGAGCAGACAGAAGCTGAAGGAGAAGAATGAAGTCTTAGGTGTGATCGCATCCTACGATGAACTGACCGGTATATATAACCGCCGTGGAATCATGGAAAATCTTGTGGAATTTAACCATGCGCATGCCGGGGAGCGTGCATATCTGCTGATCGGAGACTTAGATCACTTAAAGCAGATCAACGATATCTACGGACATACTGAGGGTGACTGTGCAATCCGTACCTGTGCAGGAATCTTAAAAGAGGTACTTGGAGAATATGGAGACATCGGCCGCTTTGGCGGGGATGAATTTATCGCAGTATTCTTAGATAAGGAAGAATTAAACCGGGATATTTTTATTCAGACGATCCATGAGAAGTGTGAGATCTATAACGAGAATTCCGGCAAGCCATATTATGTGAATCTGTCGATGGGAGCCGTGGAATTTGTATGTGGCGAGAAGAATGATTTCAAGGAAATGTTACGCCATGCAGATGAGTTCCTCTATCAGGCAAAACAGTCAAGACGAAAATCGATCCGTAAGGATGAGGTATAAGAACCCGGAAAATGCACATAATGATTCCAAAACAGGAGGGATACATTATGGCACAGAAGGTAGAAAATACAACAAAAAAAGAGCAACAGGATGCATATAATGAGTATGTTAAAAAAGTAACACCAACGCGCAGCCTGCCGTTACAGATGATAAAGGCATTTGTAACCGGCGGGCTGATCTGTGTTTTAGGACAGATCATTTTAAATATCTGTGATCAGAACGGACTGGATAAGGATATGGCAGGAAGCTGGTGCAGTATGATCTTAATTCTGCTTAGTATTGTTTTGACAGGGCTTAATATCTATCCATCGATCGCAAAGTTTGGCGGGGCCGGTGCTCTTGTCCCAATTACCGGGTTTGCAAACTCTGTGGCAGCGCCTGCGATAGAGTTTAAGAAGGAAGGACAGGTATTTGGAATCGGCTGTCAGATCTTTAGTATTGCCGGCCCGGTGATTTTATACGGGATTTTTACAAGCTGGGTTTTAGGCTTTTTTTGCTGGCTTGGCAGATGTCTGGGTATCTGGTAGAATGCATCTTGCATAGTCCTATTACAGATGATAATATCAACTCATAGGGAATGAACAAAAGAGAATGAGAGGTGTTCCATGGGAGAATATACATTAGATAACAATAAGTATGCAGCATTATCGAGACAGGCAGCAGCAGAGGGCTGTGTGCTTTTGAAAAATGAAAATAAGACGCTTCCGTTACGCAGACATGACCGCGTAGCAGTCTTTGGACGGAGTGCATTCCGTTACTATAAGAGCGGACTTGGTTCCGGCGGTCTGGTAAATACCAGATATGTGGTTGGTATCTTAGATGCCTTAAAGGCAGAAAAAGAGATTACTTTAGAGGAAGAACTGCTTCATACCTATGAAGAATGGATAGAAATGCATCCATATGATGAAGGTCAGGGCTGGGGCAAGGTTCCGTGGTCGCAGGAAGAGATGGAAGTAACCGATGATATGATCGAGGCAGCAAAGCAGGCAGATATTGCACTTATGATCATCGGACGGACGGCCGGAGAAGATCAGGATAACAAAAACGAAGCAGGCAGTTATCTGCTGACAAAAACAGAAGAAGCGATGATCGAAAAAGTCAGTAAAAACTTCAAGCGTACGGCAGTTATCTTGAATGTCGGAAACATTATCGATATGAAGTGGGTAAATGCATATAAGCCTTCCGCGGTACTCTATGCATGGCAGGGTGGTCAGGAAGGCGGCAATGCTGTCCTTGATGTTTTAACCGGAAGAGTCACTCCGAGTGGAAAGCTGACTGATACGATTGCGGAAGATATAGAGGATTATCCGTCTACGCAATATTTTGGGGATGAGAAGAAGAACCTTTACCATGAGGATATCTATGTCGGCTACCGTTATTTTGAGACTTTTGCAAAGGAAAAGGTATTATATCCGTTTGGATATGGTCTTTCTTATACCAGCTTTCATGTCGATGCCGGCTTAGCGAAGGTGGATGAGGAAACGGTTACGGTAACGGCATCGGTGACAAATACCGGTGATACTGCCGGAAAAGAAGTCGTACAGGTCTATGTGAATGCACCACAGGGAAAGCTTGGAAAGCCGCTTCGTGTGTTGGCAGGATTTGCCAAGACAGGGCTGCTCGATGCAGGACAAAAGGAAGAGCTGACGCTTCAGATTCCGAAGCGTGTCTTTGCATCCTATGATGACAGCAGTGTGACCGGACATAAGTCCTGTTTGGTCTTAGAGGAGGGCAGCTATGAGATTTATGTGGGTACAGATGTGCGGAGTGCATCCTGCGTTGGTTCTTATGAGCAGGAATTTTGCGTATTAGAGCAGCTCGAAGAAGCCTGTGCCCCGGTAGAAGCATTTACAAGAATCCGTCCGGTTTTAAACGCAAGCGGAGTGGTTACTGTATGTGAAGAACCGGTACCGCTTCGTACGGTTGATCCGATCGAAAGATGCAAGGTGCGGAGAGAGGAAGCCGTTGCCTGTACCGGAGATCAGGGCTACCGCCTTGTGGATGTGTATGAGAAGCGTATTACCATGGAGGAATTTGTTGCTCAGCTTTCGGATGAGGAACTGATCGCACTGTTTCGCGGAGAAGGTATGTGTAGTCCGAAGGTAACACCGGGTACGGCAGCAGCCTTTGGTGGATTAAGTGATGCACTGCATCATTATGGAATCCCGGCAGTCTGCTGTGCAGACGGACCGTCCGGAATCCGTATGGACTGTGGAACGAAGGCATTTTCACTGCCGAACGGAACCGCCTTAGGATGCAGCTTTAACTTAGAACTGATCGGTAGGCTGTATCATATGACCGGATTGGAGCTTCGGAAAAACCGTATTGATACGCTGCTTGGACCTGGTATAAATATCCACAGGAATCCATTAAACGGACGTAATTTTGAGTATGTCTCCGAAGATCCGCTTCTGACCGGAAAGGTTGCAGCAGCACAGCTGCTTGGCATGGAGCCGACCGGTTCTACCGGAACGATCAAACATTTTGCAACCAACAATCAGGAGTGGCGGCGTCAGCGCGTAAATGCCATTGTTTCGGAACGTGCACTGCGTGAGATCTACTTAAAAGGTTATGAGATTGCGGTAAAAGAGGGCAGATGCCGTTCGATCATGACAACGTATGGTCCGTTAAACGGAATCTGGACAGCCGGTAATTATGATCTCGATACGACGATCTTAAGAAAGGAATGGGGATTTACCGGAATCGTTATGACAGACTGGTGGGCAGTTGCAAATGACGAAGGAGAAGATTCCAGCCTGACGAACCGTGCACCGATGGTGCGTGCCCAGAATGACATCTACATGGTATCACCGGATGCAATGGATATGGAACAGGATAATGTAAAGGCGTGTTTAGAAAGCAGTGTGATCACACGGAGCGACTTACAGCGTAATGCAGCCAATATTCTTGGATTTATTTTAAAGTCCCCTGCGATGTTACACGAGATGGGAAAGATCAGTCAGGAAGAATTAGATGAAATGAAGCAGCAGGAAGATGACGATGTATCACTTGCAGACATCAATTATTATGAGATTGATGATAAGACTGGTGAGATCGTTATCGATGCATCCGGTTTTCCGATGACAAAGGGAAGTTCCGTTACGTTCGGTATCACGGTACATAAGTTTGGTGAGTATGAACTGGATATGACGATGCAGTCGGATCTGTCAGAGCTTGCACAGCTTCCGGTGTCGATCTATTACGACAATATCTATAAGATGTCCGTCAGCATCCAGGGAACAAACGGTCAGACGATCACTGTTAAGAAGGACTTTGGACATGTACTTGGTAAGAATCATTATGTAAAGCTCTATTTCGGAGCAGATGGATTAAAGATCCACCAGATCCGTTTTAAGCTGGTAGAGGAAAAGATAGAACTGCCGGTGATGGAGTAAAAGCTTGACATTTTTTGTCATTTATCATACAGTAGAAACAGGATGTGAGAGATGCTTACATCCTGTTTTTTAAATGAAACGTATCTATTTATCATATGAACTCAGTATGAGTTATCAAGATTCAATCTTTCTTAATCCAATTTTAAAATTTATACAGGTACATTGATAATTGAATAAAGGCTTTACACTATGATATAATAACACCAACGAAAGGCGGTGACGAAACATGGAGTGTGATAACATGAATCAGGAAATAGTACAGGCTGAGATCAATCATTATACATCCTTGTTACGTATAAAAAAAACAATGGATGTATTCAATGCGCAACTTGAAATTGAAATAAAGACATCACAAGCTACATTAAAAACATTTGGTGTTGATGTTTCGCAATTTGATTTCTTATTAGAATCATAAGAGCAATCCTATAAAATCTAAGGTGTGAAGTCTTTATTGAGTTATAGAGACAGCAGCATCTTACGGGAAGGTCTTGCATTTTAGACTGCTCCATGCTATAATCACATACAGAGTGTTGACGAAAGCCACACGAAGGGGTACACCACCACGGGTGTAGTTCTCCTTTGTGTGGCTTTTTGCTGTATAGGAAATTCCGATACAGCAAAAGCAGATGCGCACCTCGCGGAGTGGAAGATTATGTAATGCATCCGCTCGGGCGCGAGAGTGTGCGGCAAGCGCACACTTTATTTTCGTTACAAATATAGGAGGTTCTTATGGTAAAAATCAATGGAGAAGACTGCAATGCGGCAGGCATGTTTTTATCCGATTATCTGAAAGAGAACGGTTACAAGCTTGTCCGTATCGCAGTTGAGCGGAATGGCGAGATCGTGCCAAAGGCAATGTACGATCAGACCCTGTTAGCAGATGGAGATGCATTAGAGGTAGTCAGCTTTGTTGGTGGGGGCTGATCAGACAGAAGATAAAGAGAGGTTAAGTTATGGATAAGAATACGAATATCCCATCCAAGGAAGAAATCGAGGCAGCATTAGAACTCCGGCATACAAAGGCAGTTCAGGAGAAGATAAGGCACGCAGCGGTTGCAGTCTGCGGACTGGGTGGACTTGGTTCCCATATTGCCATTTCACTGGCACGCTGCGGAATCGGAAGACTGCATCTGATCGATTTTGACCGTGTGGATCTTACGAATCTGAACAGACAGCAGTATGGGATCGAGCAGCTGGGCAGGCCAAAGCCGGAGGCACTGAAGGAAGAATTGCTGGCATTTCATCCGTATCTGGATATACAGACTGATTTTGTAAAGTTATCCGAAGAGAATCTGTCTGAGCTTTTGGCAGAGGAACCGTATATCTGTGAGGCATTTGATGTGCCGGAGCAGAAGGCGATGATCACGAATTATGTCTTAGAGCATATGCCGGAGAAATATCTGGTGGGGGCTTCCGGTATGGCAGGTTATGGAAACAGTAATGCAATCCGTACCAGAAAGATCCTGTCACACTACTATCTGTGTGGCGATGGTGTATCAGAGAAAAACGAGCATCAGGGGCTGATGGCACCGCGTGTCATGCTGTGTGCGGCACATCAGGCAAACATGATCTTAGAGCTGATCATCCGCGATGAAACATGATCTGCTGGAACAGATATTTTGGTATCGCAGAAGAGAAGAACAGAGTGGTGGGATGAAATCCCACTCTGTAGATGGAGGAAAAATGAAAAAGGATAGTTTTGTTTTAGGCGGCAAGGAATTCACGTCGAGATTTATATTAGGTTCCGGTAAGTATTCGATGGAACTGATCAAGGCAGCAGTGGAGAATGCAGGTGCACAGATCATTACACTGGCAGTACGCAGAACCAACACAAAGCAGGGAGAAAGTATCTTAGACTATATCCCGGACAATGTGACCCTGCTTCCGAATACATCCGGGGCAAGAAATGCCGAAGAGGCAGTAAGAATTGCAAGAATGTCAAGAGAGCTTGGCTGTGGAGATTTTGTAAAGGTAGAGATCATGAAAGACAGCAAGTACCTTTTACCGGATAATGTAGAAACCGTCCGCGCAACGGAGCTTTTAGCAAAAGAAGGATTTGTGGTGCTTCCGTATATGTACCCGGATCTGTATACCGCAAGAGATCTTGTAAATGCAGGCGCAGCGGCAGTTATGCCGTTAGCATCTCCAATCGGATCGAATAAGGGACTTGCAACAAAGGAATTTATCCAGATCTTAATCGATGAGATCGACCTGCCGGTGATCGTGGATGCGGGAATCGGAAGACCATCCCAGGCATGTGAGGCAATGGAAATGGGAGCGGCAGCCATTATGGCGAATACTGCGATTGCGACAGCAGGTGATGTTGCAGCGATGGCAGGCGCGTTTAAGCATGCGATCGAAGCAGGACGAAGCGCATACTTGGCAGGCCTTGGACGTGTATTAGAAAGAGGAGCATCCGCATCCGATCCATTGACCGGATTTTTACACGACTAATCATATAGGAGATCATCATGGAAGAAAATCAGTTTTTTATTGATTCGGACAAGCTGAGTGAGAAGGCACTTGAGAAGAAGCATCGCTTAGAAAACGATCCCTCCTCGCGGACGAATCATATGGAATATATGGAGGGAATGGAGCAGATTTCCTCTGACATTATGGAGAAGGTACTGGCACAGATGAACAGTTACGATCCGGACAGTTATACGGATCAGGATGTGCGCCGTGCACTTTCCCATGAGACATGCAGTATCGAAGATTTTAAGGCACTGCTTTCGCCGGCTGCACTGCCGCATCTTGAGGAGATGGCACAGCGGGCAAAATGGGAGACCAGTAAGCATTTTGGAAATACAGTCTATATTTTTACCCCGCTGTATATTGCGAACTACTGCGAGAACTACTGTGTATATTGCGGCTTTAACTGCTATAATGACATTGTGCGTAAGAAGCTGACCACAGAAGAGATTGAAAAAGAGATGAAGGTGATCGCAGACTCCGGTATTGAGGAGATCTTAATGTTAACCGGTGAGAGCCGCGGCATGAGTGATGTGAAGTATATCGGGGAAGCCTGTAAGCTTGCAAGCAAGTACTTCCGGAATGTCGGACTTGAGATCTATCCGGTCAACAGTGACGAATACCGTTATCTGCATGAGTGCGGTGCGGACTATGTCACAGTCTTTCAGGAGACATACGATTCCGATAAGTATGAGACGCTTCATCTGATGGGACATAAGCGCGTGTTTCCATACCGTTTCGAAGCGCAGGAGCGTGCGATCATGGGCGGCATGCGGGGCGTAGGATTTTCTGCGCTGCTTGGACTTTCGAATTTCCACAAGGATGCGCTGGCATCGGCACTTCATGTATACTACCTGCAACGAAAATATCCGCATGTCGAGTATTCGCTGTCCTGTCCGAGACTGCGTCCGATCATCAATAATGATAAGATTAACCCATTAGATGTGCATGAAAAACAGCTCTGTCAGGTGCTTTGTGCATACCGGATCTTCCTTCCATACGTTGGAATTACCGTATCCTCAAGAGAGCAGAAGCATTTCCGGGACGGTATCGTTAAGATCGCTGCCACGAAGGTTTCCGCAGGCGTATCGACCGGAATCGGTGACCATGAGAGTAAGTATGAAGGAAAAGAGAATGCGGATGCAGGCGATGAGCAATTTGAAATATCCGATGCAAGAAGCTTCGATGCGATGTATCAGGATATGGAAGAGGAAGGCTTACAGCCGGTGTTAAATGATTATGTCTATGTGTAAAATAAACGGAAGAAAAATCTGTGTGACAAACAGACATCTCGTGGAAGGAGATTTCCTGACACAGATAGAAAAGGTCGCAGCGTCAGATATCGATATGCTGATCCTGCGGGAAAAGGATCTTACGGAAGCTGCTTATACCGAGCTGGCAAAGCAGGTGCTTGCAGTCTGCAGAAAACAGAAAAAGCTTTGTATTTTACATACCTATCCGGATGCAGCACGCAGTCTGCATGCGGATGGCATTCATTTTCCACTTCCGGTTCTGTTAGCATATAAAAATGAGCATGGGAATCCGAAGGTGGAGGAATTTGGTGAGATCGGGACATCGGTGCATTCGGTCGAAGAGGCCATGCAGGCAGTCGAAGCAGGTGCGACCTATCTGACTGCGGGACATGTTTTTTTGACAGATTGTAAAAAAGGGGTTCCGGCAAGAGGATTAGAATTTTTAGCGCAGGTATGTCAGGCGGTAGAGATTCCGGTCTATGCAATCGGCGGAATCGGTGAAGAAAATGCCACGTCCTGTATACAGGCAGGAGCAGCAGGTGTCTGCATGATGTCAGCATTGATGCAAGGCTGATGCAGCGTGGTGCAATGCCGGTGCATAAAAATTAGATTGAGAAAAAGAATAAAGTATGTTACGCTAGACTCATCTGATCAAAGGGGAATCGCGTAATGGGATGGAAAAAGAACTTAAGTGATACTGGACGGGGCATCTATCTGGTATCACTGTTTTTCGTATGTCTGCTTGCAGGCTTATACACAAATACGGTTTTTCCGGCAGGAGTGCTTCCGTTTTTTCTAGGTGTGATCGTAGCAGCACTCTTATACCGGCCGCTGGTATTTTTACTGACGTGGCTTCTTCGGCTGGTCTGCAGGGCCAATCACTACCGGCTGGTCTGTTCGGTATTTATCCTGGCATCCTGCAGCCTGCTTGCCATGTATGGAGATGTCGGGGAAAACAGTCAGGAATCCGCAATCGTGGGATTTTTATATGGAGTAGTCCTGTTACTTGCCGTTACAAGCCTGATAGCGGTTATGCATGGAAGATGCCGCAATCTGCCCGGCTATCTGATTCTTGGCATTAGTATGGTATTCGCACTCGGTGGAATTATACTACTTATCATGGATGGATTTCCGGAGCGGTATCAAACTGCTTATCTGGCAAGAAACGAACAGGTCAGGGAAGCAGAAGAAGTTTTGGGCTTTGATACGCAGCTTGATCCGGGTGGCTATACCGTGGATACGCTTACATACGGTATTGGGAAAGAAAAAGCACTTGCATCGGACACGGTGGATCTTTCTTTTTGTGTCGAAGATGAGGATGGAATTACCGGTCTGATTCGAAAGCAGCTTGGCGGATATGATGTAACAAAGGCTGCGGTTTCCGGTAAGGTCTGGTATCCAAAGGAAGTGACGGATTGTCCGGCACTTTTTATCGTGCACGGCAACCATTCGATCTGGACAAAGTCCTATCTGGGATATGATTATCTGGGAAACTATCTGGCATCCTATGGATATGTGGTAGTATCGGTCGATGAAAATGTATTAAATGAGCTTTCGGGTGAGAATGATGCAAGGGCGGTCTTACTGCTTGAGAACATCAGACAGGTATTAAGCTATAATAAAAAACAGGATAATCCATTGTATCACAAGATCGATGAAAGTAATCTTGCCTTAGCAGGGCATTCGCGAGGCGGAGAGACGGTTGCATCGGCATATCTGTTTAACGGCTATGACTGCTATCCGGAAAATGGCATGTATCCGTTTTCCTATCATTTTTCCATCCGGTCCTTAATTGCGATCGCACCGACCGTAGACCAGTATCAGCCGGTAGACCATGAAGTAGTTCTCCGTGACGTAAATTATCTGTTGTTACAGGGGGCAAATGATCAGGATGTGACGACAAATATGGGTGAGACGCAGTACAGTCATGTGATTTTTTCAGAGGACGGACAGACAGATACTACCTATATAAAGTCGGCACTTTATATTGCAGGTGCCAATCACGGTCAGTTTAATACACTCTGGGGAAAATATGACAGTCCACCACCGATCGCAGCATTTTTGAATACAGAAAGCTTTTTGTCGCAGAAGAAACAGCAGGAGATTTTAAAAATCTTTGCCAAGGTATTTTTAGATCAGACCCTTTTGGGCGGATCTGACTATGCAGACCTTCTATGTAAGGAAGCAAAGTATGCAAAAAATCTGCCGGATACACTCTACATACAGCAGTATCAGACCTCTGACCAGAAGATCCTGTGTGATTATGAGGAGGATTCCGATCTTACGACTGCAACAGATCCGGACATACGCTTACAGGCAAAGAATGTCGGAAGCTGGACGGAAGAGATGGCACGCTATGCACAGGAGCAGGGCGGGGAACGTATGAATTATGTCCTGCATCTGCGCTGGAAGAACAGGGACGATGCCGGTTATCTGCTGACCGCCAAAGAGCCGCTGGATCTTACCGGATGTGGGATTTCACTGGATCTGTGCAACTGGAAAGAGCCGGAGGAAGATGTCTGGGAAGATGCAGTGACCGGAGTAAAGATCAAGCTTACAGACATCCATGGAAACACGGCGTATGCAGACAGTCACGATACGGCAATGGTCTATCCGGCACTTCCGGTGCGGCTATCAAAGTTACAGTATCTGACCGGGGATTATGATTATAAGCATGAATACCAGACAATCCGCATAGACAGTGGGCAGTTTACGACAGATGATGATTTTGACTATACCGGAGTAAAGAAAATCTGCATATCCTTTGCGGATGATTCATCCGGAAATATCTGCATGGATAATGTAGTAATATACAAAAATTGAGCTGTTTTGGAATCTCACAACATGGATGTATGATTTGTGCGGTTATGATTGACAGATTACTTCGGGAATGTTAGATTTGTAATCCGGAGTCAATGCAAATTTTATAAGAAATCAGATTGTAGGATGAAATGAAGATATAGATTAAGAAGATAAGGAGCAGACTATGAGCATATTAAATGTAGAACACCTGACACATGGATTCGGAGACAGAGCCATCTTTGACGATGTATCCTTCCGTCTGCTAAAAGGCGAACACATCGGACTGATCGGTGCGAACGGCGAAGGCAAGTCCACATTTATGAATATCATTACCGGAAAGCTGATGCCGGATGAAGGAAAGATCGAATGGGCAAAAAATGTCCGTGTCGGCTACTTAGACCAGCATACTGCCTTAGAAAAGGGGATGACGATCCGTACAGTGCTTGCATCTGCCTTTGACTTCCTATATGAAATGGAAGCACATATGAATGAGATCTGTGAAAAATTAGGCGATGCAGATGAAAAACAGATGGAAAGCTATATGGAGGAGCTTGGAACGATCCAGGATCTTTTAACATTGCATGATTTTTATATGATCGATGCGAAAGTGGAAGAGGTTGCAAGGGCACTCGGACTCTTAGAGATCGGATTAGATAAGGATGTCACCGAATTAAGCGGTGGACAGAGAACAAAGGTATTGTTAGGAAAGCTTTTATTAGAAAAGCCGGATATCCTGTTGTTAGACGAGCCGACAAACTACTTGGATGTCGAACATATCGCATGGCTGAAACGGTATCTGAATGAATACGAGAATGCCTTTATCCTGATCTCCCATGATATTCCGTTTTTAAACAGTGTGGTCAACCTGATCTATCATATGGATAACCGGGAACTGAACCGCTATGTCGGGGATTATGATAAGTTCCAGGAAGTCTATGCGATGAAAAAAGCACAGCTTGAGGCGGCTTATAATAAGCAGCAGAAGGAGATTGCAGACTTAAAGGACTTTGTTGCAAGAAATAAAGCAAGGGTTGCGACCAGAAATATGGCGATGTCACGTCAGAAGAAGTTAGATAAGATGGATGTTATCGAGCTTGCGGCAGAAAAGCCAAAGCCGGAATTTGTTTTCCGCGAGGCAAGAACACCGGGAAGATATATTTTTCAGACGAAGGATCTTATCATCGGATATGATGAGCCGCTTTCTTCGGCATTGAACCTCGAGATGGAACGAGGACAGAAGATCGTGATGACAGGTGCAAACGGAATTGGAAAGACCACACTTTTAAAAAGTATTCTGGGACTGATCCCGGCACTGAGCGGAAGTGTGGAGCTTGGAGATTACTTAAGCATCGGATACTTTGAGCAGGAGATGGATCAGAGCATCCAGACGACCTGCATCGAAGAGATCTGGACGGAATTCCCGGGTTATTCCCAGTATGAAGTGCGAAGTGCGCTGGCAAAATGTGGACTGACCACGAAGCATATCGAGAGTCTGGTGCGTGTGTTAAGTGGTGGAGAGCAGGCAAAGGTTCGGCTGTGTAAGCTGATCAACCGTGAGACCAATATCCTGCTGCTCGACGAGCCGACCAATCATCTTGATGTGGATGCCAAGGAAGAGTTAAAGCGGGCACTCATTGCATATAAGGGAAGTATCCTTATGGTCTGCCATGAGCCGGAGTTCTATGATGGTCTTGCAACAGATGTCTGGGACTGCACGAAGTGGACGACTCGTATCTGACAGACTTTGTTAAAAAGGACGTTACAGATTGCAAATGTAATTTGTAACGTCTTTTTTGTATAATTTTTGCAAAAAAAGAGAAACTATCCGAAGAAGAAAAAATATACATGCAATATTTTTGCACGGAAATGAGGATAGGATATGACACAGATGCTTGGAAAACAAAGTATCCGCTTTGAAACACCTCCCTATATCGAGGCAAGCGGAAGTGTAGTAGGAAAAAAAGAGGGCGAAGGACCGCTTGGAGATCTCTTTGATATGGTAAGTGAGGATGACACCTTTGGCTGTGACTGCTGGGAAGAAGCAGAGAGTACCTTACAAAAGGAAGCAGCAGCACTTACCATGGGAAAGGCAGGCGTGAAACCGGAGGATGTCCGCTATATTTTTGCAGGAGATCTGCTGGGACAGACAATTGCGACCTCTTTTGGAATTGTCAATTATGAAATCCCGCTTTTTGGTCTTTACGGTGCCTGTTCGACAGCAGGGGAGTCCATGTCTCTTGGAGCAATGTGTGTGGCAGGAGGCTATGCCAACCGGGTGCTTGCGATGACATCAAGCCATTTTGCAAGTGCGGAGAAGCAGTTCCGGTTTCCCTTGGAGTATGGAAATCAAAGACCCGTATCAGCTACCTGGACGGTTACAGGAAGTGGAGCGTTTTTACTTGGAACCGAAAAGAGCCATGTAAAGATCAGTGGGATCACGACCGGAAAGATCATGGATTATGGGGTGCGGGATTCGATGAATATGGGGGCGGCAATGGCACCGGCAGCCTGTGACCTGATCGTGCAGCATTTTGAAGATTTTCAGACATCGCCAAAGGATTATGACCGGATTATTACCGGGGATTTGGGCTACGTGGGACAGGAGATCCTGCTTACGCTGACAAAGGAACGGGGGTATGATATTTCCGCGGTGCATACGGACTGTGGGATCGAGATTTTTGATAAGGACACACAGGGAACGGATTCCGGTGGTTCGGGCTGTGGATGCAGTGCAGTGACAATGAGTGCATTTTTCCTTCCGCAGATACAGAGAGGAGAATTAAAAAAAGTACTTTTTGTGCCAACCGGAGCATTGCTTTCGAAGATCAGTTTTAACGAAGGACAGACAGTGCCGGGAATTGCACATGGCGTAGTCTTAGAATATGAAGCGTAGGAAAGGACAGAAAATCATGGAGTATATCAATGCATTCTGGGTTGGAGGTGCGATCTGTGCACTTGTGCAGATCCTCATGGAAAAAACGAAGATGCTTCCGGGCCGTATCATGGTACTGCTGGTCTGTACCGGAGCAGTTTTATCGGCGGTTAATCTCTATCAGCCGTTTGTGGAGTATGCGGGTGCAGGTGCGAGTGTACCGTTGCTTGGCTTTGGAAATACCCTTTTTAAGGGAGTCCGGGAAGCGGTGGATGAAAATGGCTTTATCGGGATCTTTATGGGAGGTTTTACGGCAAGTGCAGTCGGGATCAGTGCCGCACTCGTGTTTGGCTATTTTGCATCGTTGATCTTTCATCCGAAGATGCGTAAATAACAGAAACTACCAATGAAAAATACAAGGAAAAATACAAAAGAAAAAGCATAAAAGAGGGAAAAGTGTTTACACTAATGTTGAAATAAAGAAAAGGAGACAATATTATGAAAAAAATCAAATCATTTCTGGTGACAGCAGTTCTTGTACTATCCTTATCCTTTGTGATGGCAGCTTGCGGTAATAACAACAATAACAAGGGAAATAACAATTCCGTGACAGACAGTACACAGAATTCCACACAGAATGGAACCACTCAGAACCGGAACAACAGAGATAACAATACCGTAGGCACTGAGAATGGAAGTGTAACAAATGACATCAAAGATATGGGCGATAATGCGGTAGATGCAGTCGAAGATGCCGGCGATGATATCATGGATGCAGTCGATGGTACAGAGCAAAATAACCGTAACGGCAATACGGCAACAAACGGAACAGATACAACAACCGATACGACTACGAATACAGATACCAATACCACGACAAATACAACCAAGGAAGCCAGATAATAAACAAAGCAAGTTTGTAAACAAAACAAGTTTGTAAACAAAACAAGTTTGCAGACAAACTTGCTTTGTCAAAAAAAGAAGCTGACCATACGAGCCAGCTTCTTTTTTTGTATCCAATGACAGGTTCTGTCAGTGGATACTTTTTATTTGTTATCATCGATACTGTAGTTTGGAGCTTCCTTTGTGATGTGGATGTCATGTGGATGACTTTCCTTTAAGGATGCAGCAGTGATCTTAACAAAGCGTCCGTTTTCTTTCATCTCTTCGATGGTAGGACATCCGCAGTAACCCATACCGGAACGGATACCACCTACTAACTGGAAGATCGTATCTTCGATACTTCCTTTGTAAGCAACACGTCCTTCGACACCTTCCGGAACAAGCTTCTTTGCATTCTCCTGAAAGTAACGGTCTTTACTTCCGTTTTCCATAGCTGCAAGAGAACCCATACCACGGTAAACCTTGTATTTTCTTCCCTGATATAATTCGAAGGTTCCAGGAGCTTCGTCACATCCTGCGAACATACTACCCATCATACATACATTTGCACCGGCAGCGATTGCCTTTGTCATATCTCCGGAGTACTTGATACCACCATCAGCGATGATCGGAATACCATATTCCTTAGCGGCAGCGTAACAGTCCATGACAGCAGTGATCTGAGGAACACCGATACCTGCAACGACACGTGTGGTACAGATAGAACCAGGTCCGATACCAACCTTAACGGCATCTGCACCGGCTTCGATTAAGTACTTGGTAGCAGCACCGGTTGCAACGTTACCTGCGATTACCTGCAGATCCGGGTAAGCGTCTTTGATCTTTCTTACAGCAGTTCCGATGTTTTTGGAATGTCCGTGTGCAGAATCTACAACGATAACATCGACATGAGAGTTCACAAGTGCATCCACACGATCCATCATGTTTGCGGTAATACCGACAGCAGCACCACAGAGCAGTCTGCCCTGATCATCCTTTGCAGACAGTGGATATTTGATCTGTTTTTCAATATCCTTGATGGTGATAAGACCCTTTAAGTTGAAGTCTTTATCTACGATAGGAAGCTTCTCTTTTCTTGCTTTTGCAAGGATTGCCTTTGCATCTTCTAAGGTGATTCCTTCCGGAGCAGTGATAAGACCTTCTGAAGTCATGGAATCTTTGATCTTTTTCGAGAAATCTGTTTCGAACTTTAAGTCACGGTTTGTGATGATACCAACCAGTTTGCCGTTTTCTGTGATTGGAACACCGGAAATGCGGAACTTGCGCATCAGATCCTCAGCATCCTGTAAAGTATGCTCAGGAGAAAGGAAAAATGGATCTGTAATAACACCATTTTCAGAACGTTTTACTTTATCGACCTCTTCTGCCTGTGCCTCGATAGACATGTTTTTGTGAATGATTCCGATACCACCCTGTCTAGCCATAGCGATCGCCATGCGATGCTCGGTAACAGTATCCATTCCCGCACTCATCATAGGAATGTTTAATTTAACTTTTTTCGTTAAATAGGTTGTCAAGTCAATCATATTCGGAGTTACTTCGGAATAAGCCGGAACTAATAATACGTCATCAAAAGTAATTCCTTCGCCGATAATTGTACCCATTTTTTGTGTCCTCTCTTTCTTATTTAAAGCTTCGTAAAATATTAGGTTTTAATTTCTCAATTCTAGCAAAAAAAGAGAAAAGTGTCAATGACGCAGAATATTTATTTTCGAAATTCAATTACCCAAAAAGAGTATTCACATTTGAACAAAAGTGTGGTATCCTAGCTACGAGGACAACGGAGTCATTCTATGGGTGAACGTTGTCCTTTTTTAGAAGAAAACATAGAATGGAGAGAAGATCGTGGAATTTCGACCATGTATAGATATACATAATGGAAAGGTGAAACAGATCGTCGGTGGAAGCCTAAGAGACGAGGGGGATCAGGCAAAGGAGAACTTTGTCGCCACGCAGGATGCAGCGTTTTATGCGGATTATTATAAGAAGGACGGTATCCGCGGCGGACATATTATCCTGCTTAATCCGAAGGACAGTGACTATTACGAAGCAACAAAGAAGCAGGCCGAGCTTGCACTTCACGCGTATCCGGGTGCACTTCAGATCGGTGGCGGAATCAATGACACAAATGCGGCTTACTTCTTAGCGCAGGGCGCAAGCCATGTGATCGTCACCTCTTACGTATTCCGGGATGGCAGGGTGGATTATGACAACCTTGAAAAGCTTGCTGCCATTACCGGGAAGGAGCATTTAGTCTTAGACTTAAGCTGCCGGAAGAAGGATGACGGTTACTATATTGTAACCGACCGCTGGCAGAAGTTTACCGATGAGAAGGTTTCGTTAGAGTTACTCGACCGGCTGAGCAGCTATTGTGATGAGTTTTTGATCCATGCGGTAGATGTAGAGGGCAAGGCATCCGGTATTGAAACGGAGCTGGTAAGCCTGCTTGGAAGCTGGGGAAAGATCCCGGTCACTTATGCAGGCGGGGTAGGAAGCTTTGAGGATCTGTATCAGCTAAAGGAACTTGGAAGAAACCGGTTGAATGTAACGATCGGAAGTGCGTTAGATCTGTTTGGCGGAACAATGAACTATGAAAAAGTATTGGAAATCGTAAGGAAAGAGGTATGATATGAGCAAGTATACGAAGCAGGATATTATGCAGTTGGTAGAAGATGAAGATGTGGAATTTATCCGTTTACAGTTTACGGATATGTTTGGAACATTAAAAAATGTGGCGATCACAAAAAGCCAGTTAGAAAAGGCATTGAATAACCAGTGTATGTTTGACGGATCTTCGATCGAGGGGTTTGTAAGAATCGAAGAATCCGATATGTATCTCTATCCGGATCTGGATACTTTCTGTATCTTCCCGTGGAGACCACAGCAGGGTAAGGTCGCACGTATCATTTGTGATGTCTATTGTGCGGACGGAACACCATTTGAAGGAGATCCGCGTTACATTCTCCGCAAAGAGATCGCACGTGCAGCCAAAATGGGATATACCTTCGATGTCGGACCGGAATGTGAGTTCTTCTTATTCCATACGGATGAGGATGGACAGCCGACCACAATCTCACATGAGAAGGCAGGATACTTTGACTTAGGTCCTGTGGATCTTGGCGAGAATGCAAGACGTGATATGGTCTTAACTTTAGAGGATATGGGATATGAGATCGAGGCATCCCACCATGAGGTTGCTCCGGCACAGCATGAGATTGATTTTAAGTATGATGAGGCATTACGCACCGCAGATAATATCATGACCTTTAAGTTAGCAGTCAAGACGATCGCAAAGCGTCATGGACTGTTTGCAAGCTTTATGCCAAAGCCGAAATACGGCATCAACGGTTCCGGCATGCATGTGAATATGTCACTTGCAAAGGACGGAAATAATATTTTTGCAGATCCGTCCGATGAACTGGGACTTAGTCAGGAAGCATACTATTTTATTGGTGGTATTATGAAGCATATGAAAGGAATGACAGCGATCACGAATCCACTGGTCAATTCCTATAAGCGTCTGGTTCCGGGCTATGAAGCACCGATCTATATCGCATGGTCTGCAACAAACCGCAGCCCGCTCATCCGTATCCCGGCAGCAAGGGGAGCAGGAACAAGGGTAGAACTTCGCTGTCCGGATCCGGCAGCAAACCCATATCTGACCCTTGCGGTATGCCTTGCAGCAGGCTTAGACGGTATCGAGCATAAGATCATGCCGCCGGAGAGTGTCAAGGAGAATGTCTTTGAGATGCGTATCTCACAGAAGGTAAAGCTTGGCATCGAATCCCTTCCGGCTGACTTAAGCGAGGCAGTGGACGAACTGGAAAAGGATGAATATATCAAGGATGTTTTAGGAAAACATATCACAGAGAAGTACACAGAAGCCAAACGTGCAGAGTGGGCAGAATACCGCGCACAGGTTACACAGTGGGAGATCAGCGAATATCTGTACAAGATCTGATCGTAGGAAGCAGGAATACGAAGGATGAAATGATAAACCTACGAAATGGGGATTGGGATCTTGATTAACATAATTGTTGCATTTCCAAAGCAGGAGAACGCAGAGAGTATAAAAAGAATATTGGTAAAGAGCGGATTTCAGGTAGATGCAGTGGCGACAACCGGTGCACAGGCACTTCAGTTTGCCAATACGTTAGACGGAGGAATCCTCGTCTGCAATTACCGCTTCGTAGACATGATGTACATGGAGTTATATGAGTATCTGCCAAAGACCTTCCAGATGGTTTTGGTTGCAGCCCCGAATATCTGCAATGAACGTGAGATTGATGATCTGATGTGTCTTGCCATGCCGCTTAAGGTACACGAGCTGGTACAGACTATGGAGATGATGTCCTATTCCATTGCCCGTAAGAAGAAAAAACAGCGGGCAGTGCCAAAGGAGCGTAACGAAGAAGAAAAGAAGCTGATCGAACGCGCCAAAGGACTTCTAATGGAACGAAACAACATGACCGAGGAGGAAGCACACCGTTATATCCAGAAGCGTAGTATGGACAACGGAACGGGTCTTGTCGAGACGGCACAGATGGTGCTCAGTCTGCTGAATCAGTAAAAAGAATGGTATCTATGCGAAAAACGAATTGTAAATCGCTTTTCAAATCGTTTTAATAATGCTATACTACATAACAGTAAGTAACATGCAGGAATGATTAGAAGGAGTAACGTAATTATGTATCAAGTAAATGACAATTATCAGAAGTTACCGGGAAGTTATCTTTTCAGCACGATTGCAAAAAAGGTAAATGCATATACAGCAGCAAACCCGGATAAATCCATTATTCGTCTTGGAATCGGTGATGTGACACAGCCACTTGCACCGGCAATCATCGAAGCTATGCATAAGGCAGTAGATGAGATGGCAGATGCCGCTACCTTCCACGGATATGCACCGGATCTTGGCTATGAGTTCTTACGCAGTGCGATCGCAAAAAACGATTATGCTGCAAGAGGATGTGATATCGCAGCCGATGAGATCTTTGTATCCGATGGAGCAAAGAGTGATTCCGGTAACATTCAGGAGATCTTTTCTGTCAACAATAAGATTGCAGTCTGTGACCCGGTATACCCGGTTTATGTGGATTCTAACGTAATGGCAGGAAGAACCGGCACCTACGATCCGGCAACAGAGATGTGGAGCGACGTGATCTATATGCCATGTACCAGAGAGAACAACTTCGTACCGGAGTTCCCGAAGGAAATACCGGATATTATTTACTTATGTCTGCCGAATAACCCGACCGGAACAACGATCACCAAGTCACAGTTACAGGAATGGGTTGATTATGCGAACAAGAATCATGCAGTGATCATCTATGACGGTGCATATGAAGCATATATTTCCGAGGATGATGTTGCACATTCGATCTATGAGTGTGAAGGTGCAAAGACCTGTGCGATCGAGTTAAAGAGCTTTTCTAAGAATGCCGGATTTACGGGTGTGCGTCTTGGATATACCGTTGTACCGAAGGAATTAAAGTGTGGCGATGTTTCCTTACATGATATGTGGGCAAGACGTCATGGAACCAAGTTCAACGGCGCTCCTTACATTGTGCAGCGTGCCGGTGAAGCGGTTTATTCTGATGCAGGAAAGGCACAGTTAAAGGATCAGGTTGCTTATTATATGAAGAATGCGAAGACCATCAAGGAAGGCTTAAAGGATGCCGGTTACGAAGTATATGGTGGTGTGAACGCACCATATATCTGGTTAAAGACACCGGAGAAGATGACCTCCTGGGATTTCTTCGACTATCTGTTAGAGAACGCCAATGTAGTAGGAACACCTGGTTCCGGATTCGGACCAAGTGGAGAAGGCTACTTCAGACTGACCGCATTCGGAAGCTACGAGAATACGGTTGCTGCATTAGAGCGGATCAAAGCATTATAAGATTACCGGTTCTGGTAATAGAAGACAGCGAGCTGCGTGCGATCACGCAGCTCTAACTTTTCTAAGATGGTACTTAAGTAGTTGCGGATCGTTCCTTCACTTAAGAAGAGCTTTTCGGCAATCTCTTTGTTACTGTGTCCCTTGGCAATCAGCTCAATGATCTCGGATTCTTTTTCGGTAATGCCCTTAGCGGCATAGTCATAGCTTTTCGTATTCGAAAGCAGTGACGGAAGCTTCGTTACAATCTCATTTCCAAATACATTCTGACCATTCAAAACAGCAGTTAAGGCAGGCAGCAGACCTTCAAAGTCCTGTTTTAAAATATAACCCTTTGCCCCGATGTGCAGTGCCTCAACGATGTATTCGTCATCGGAAAAAGTAGTTAAGAATAAGATCTTCGCATCCGGATATTTGGTAAGGATGATCTTAGCAGCCTCTAATCCGGTCATGGTATCCATGCGGATATCCATAAGCAGGACATCCGGTTTATGTGTTTCGTAAAGTGTTACGGCTTCCTTCCCGTTTTTACCGATCGCAAGGACATCGGCCTCCCCGGATGCTTCTAAGATGGTCTTTAAGGATATGGAAACCAGATGGTCATCATCAACAATTACAAGTTTCATGGAATTCTCCTTTTTTGTATCATGTATTTTTGGATATGTTCTTTTTCGGGATCGAAATAAAGATCCGGAAACCCTGTTTGTAGGAATAGGTAAAAGTACCGTTTAAGGCATCAACACGATCCTTCATGTTTTCAAGCCCGATGCCATCGGTATGCATCGAGATGGAAGTACCGTTGTCCTCGACCAGAAGCTGAAAGAGGCTCGGATGCTCCCGCATGATGATATGGATGCGGGTTGCATTGCTGTGCTTTGCAACATTCGAAAGTGCTTCCTTTAAAATAGCGATATAGCAGTATTTGATCTCCTTTGGTACAAGACTGCTCATATCATATTCAAAGCTGATATGACAGCCCGGATAATCTGCTAACAGTGCTTCGATCGAGGCACGCAGATCGATAGAGTCATCATGCAGGTCATGGACACTCGCGCGGATGCTGTTCATCGCATCGGAAAGCGTAGTCTGTAGTGCATCTGACATTGTGCCTATCGTCTGATCCTTATTCATGGCACGCAGTGCACCGACCTGCAGGATCGAGCGTGAGAGCATGTGTCCGACATTGTCATGGATCTCTCTTGCGATCCGGTTCCGCTCTTTTAGGGTGGCAAGATAGATCTCGTTGTCCTGTTTCTCGATCAGAGCCTTGTTTTTCTGCTGGAGCATCTGGTTAAACTGTGTGCTGTCATCCCGCATCTGCTTTAGCCGGGCTTCTAGCTGTAAGACACGCATGGTGCGCAGATGAAGCAGGATACCCGCAGCCAGTAAAATCAGAAAGAAGAAGCGGAGGAACAAAGGGATGCTCTGTCCAAAGAGGATGCCTGCCGGAAGACACAACAGGTATAACAGCGGATTCCTCGTAAAAAGAATCTCATAGATCAGAGCCGGCAGCCAAAATCCAAGCTATGGCAGAAAAAAGCAGGCAGCCAGATAAAGAAGCATCAGTCCCTGATAGCGGATATCCTCCTTAAAATGTGTACTGATATGTGCATCATAGTTCAGATAGCTCAGCACAAGCGTAAGACACAGGGAGAGGATCACATAGATGATTGTGGCAGCGGTAAGATCGGTATCGGTAAAAAGAAACAGCCCCACGCTGCCGGTAAAAAGAAGTAATTTATCGGTTAAACATCGCATATCGGATTCTCCTGATGATCAGATCAATCGGTTTCAGGTTTATTGTAATATAATCTACATAGGGTGTCAAAACGGAAGCGGTAAAAGTGACATTTGTCATATCAGAAGTTGACAGGATGCACTGGCCTTTTCGCGGAGGATCGAATACAATGCTGGTATCAGAATTAAGGAGGAATGTATATGGCACAGCCAGTTGTGGAAATTGAGAATCTTGTAAAAAGATATAAAGAATTAGTGGCACTCGATCACTTGAATCTGCGGATCGAAGAAGGGGAGATTTTCGGATTGCTCGGGCCGAACGGTTCCGGAAAGACGACGACGATTAGCTGTATCCTGGCCCTGTTATCCTTTGATAAGGGCAGTGTGAAGGTATTTGGAAAAGAGATCGAGCCGGATAGCTATGACCTAAAGCGTAATATCGGTGTGGTCTTACAGAATGTTGCGGTATTTGAAGCACTGACGGTATATGAGAATATCGATTACTTCTGTGGGCTTTATATTAAGGATAAGGCGACAAGAAAGCAGTATGTGGAAGAAGCGGTCCGGTTTGTAGGCTTAGAGGACTACCGGAAGTTTCTGCCGAAGAAACTATCCGGCGGACTTTTACGGAGATTAAATATCGCCTGCGGCATTGCGCATAAGCCAAAGCTTATTATCATGGATGAGCCGACCGTAGCAGTCGATCCGCAGAGCAGAAATAAGATCCTAGAGGGGATCAAACAGTTAAATGAGCAGGGAGCAACGATCATCTATACGTCACATTATATGGAAGAGGTCGAGCAGATCTGCACACAGATTGCGATCGTTGATAAGGGCAGAAAGATCGCAGAGGGTACGAAGGAAGAATTGAAGCTGATGATCAGGATGGGTGAGAAGATCCATTTAGATATCTTAGACATTACCCCGGAGCAGATCGAAGAGATCCGTGGACTTGAACATGTCTATCAGGTAACGTATGAGGATAACCAGTTACAGATCTCCTGCAATCGTGGAAAACACAATTTAGTCCGTATCCTTGCCTACATGCAGGAGCATGATATTGGCTTTGGAAGAGTCTATTCAGAGCTGCCAACCTTAAATGATGTATTTCTTGAGATCACCGGAAAGGAACTTCGTGATTAACACAGGGAAAGTAGAGGGAGAAAATGTTTTTTCGATTGTTTCAATATAATTTACTTCGATCCGTCCGCATGAAAGAGATCCTGTTCTGGAGCCTGATCTTCCCGATCGGACTTGGAACGTTCTTTCAGGTGACGTTTGGACACTATATGGAAAAGGAAGAGATTTTTACAGAGATTCCGGTTGCCTATGTAGAAGAGGCGGATGCAGATGCGTCCTTTGGCGAATTGTTAGATACCATGGAGGAGGGCGACGATGCATTGATCGCGGTCACTGATACATCCATGGAAGATGCAAAGCAGTTGTTAGAGGAGAAAGAGGTTAGTGGTATTTATTACAACAGCGGGGAAGAAGTGACCCTGTATGTAAAAGAAGAAGGGATTAAGCCAAGTATCTTACAGGCAGTCTTACAGGAGTATGAACAGACAAAGCAGACTATTACAACCATAGCCGGTGTCAATCCGATGCTCGTAGAGCAGGCAGTGCAGGCGGCAGGTCAGAGTGTGGATATGATCGTTGATGAAAAATATACCGGAGCGGATATGGATCAGTTCGTGAATTACTTCTATGCACTGCTTGCCATGACCAGTCTGTATGGATGCTTTTTAGGGGTCAACTGTGCAGTCGATATCAAGGCTGACCAGAGTGCGATCGGAGCAAGAAGGATTATAGCCAGCAGCAGCCGGTTTGTCGGGATTCTTGCGGATGTAGCGGCAAGCCTGCTGATCCAGTTTGTATGCAGTATCGTGGGATTTGTATATTTGAAATACATACTGGGTGTGAGGTTCGGCAGCAGGATCCCTCAGCTTTTACTGGTTTTACTGGTTGCCTCCTTTATCGGTGTGGCAAGCGGATTCTTTTTCGGCTCCCTTGGAAAAAGATCCCGGGACAGCAAGATCGGTATCGTTGTGGCGCTTACCATGTTAGAATGCTTTTTAAGCGGTCTGATGGTTGGAAATATGTACCATATCGTACAGGAGCATTGTCCGGTCATCAATAAGATCAATCCGGCGGCACTGATCGTAGATGCCCTTTACAGCCTTGATATCTACGATGACTATACGCGTTATACAGAGAATCTTGTAATCTTGCTTGGAATTGCCGTACTGTTATGTATCGGAAGCTTCCTTGCAGTCAGGAGGGAACGTTATGCAAGTCTTTAAGACGTTTTTAAAAATTGTAAAAAAGAAGATGACATCCGTCATTATCTATTTTGTCGTATTTGTCGGGATTGCGATCGCAATGGCAAAAAACGGCGGGGAAAACGAGCAGAAGAACTTTCAGGCAGAAGAGTTAAATCTTGTGATCGAGAATCAGGATGAAGGAAAGCTTGGTGGGGCACTGGTGGATTATCTTGGAAAAGATAACAATCTGATCGATGTCCCAAAGACAGAGGATGCCTTGTTAGATAAGATTTTTTACCGCGATATTGATTATGTACTCTATATTCCGGCCGATTTTACCGCCCGTTTTACAGACGGAGAGCGGGCGGGACTGCTTACCGATAAGAAAGTACCATTCAGCTCGAGTGGAGAATTCGCGGATAATCAGATCCAGAGTTATTTAAAGACAGCCGGGATCTACTTGGACAGTGGATATGACTTAAGCGATGCAATCCGTCAGACGGATGAGGATATGACTGTCACAGCCAGGACAAAGCTGATCGATGATACGAATCCGGATGCGTTCGAACCGGGCAAGTTCTACTTCCGCTATCTTCCATATATCTATATCTGTATGCTGATCTGTGCGATCGGACCGGTATTTATGGCATTCCATGAAACGGATCTGGATGCCAGAAATAAATGTTCTGCCATGTCATTCTTAAGCAGGAATGTACAACTGATCCTTGGAAGTGTGGTGGTATCGATAGCAATCTGGGCACTCATGGAAGTTGTTGGAAGCATCTTATATCCCGGCTATATGTTTTCAAAAACAGGCTTCTGGTGCAGTGTCAATTCCATGATGCAGATATTATTTGCACTTGCCTGTGCCTACACTGCCGGACAGATTGTGACAGAGCAGCAGGCACTGAGCATGATCAGTAACTTTTTCGGTCTTGGACTTGCATTCTTAGGCGGAATCTTTGTACCGATTGAGATCTTCAGCGACAGTGTACTCCGGGTTGCAAAGTTCATGCCGACTTACTGGTACATGATGACCTTAGAGGGCGCACAGCATATGGATACAGCCGGTGGTCTTCCTGCTGATGCCATTCAGGGACTTGTGATACAGAGCCTGTTTGCAGTGGCGGTGCTTCTCGTCGGAATGGTTTATAACCGGATGAAAGCGAAGGCGTAACGCAGTGGATTTCACTCGCAGCGAAAGATGAAATAAAAGTTTGCTTTACATATTTTGTGCATTTTGCCCTTTTGATTAAAAAACATCTTTTGGCACTCGAATTCTATACCGCAAAAAAGAGGAGATACCGGTCTTCATTCACAGAAGATCGGTACCTCCTCTTTTTGTATTGTGCAAAGCACATATCTGCAAGGTTTTACTTGCGGAAGTTCGCACGTTTTCTTAAGGTCGGATCTAAGATTCTCTTACGGATACGAAGGCTTTCCGGTGTTACTTCAAGAAGCTCGTCGACATCAATAAAGTCGAGTGCCTGCTCTAAGCTTAACTTCTTTGGTGGAACAAGGGTTAATGCTTCGTCTGCGGAAGAAGAACGTGTATTGGTCAGATGCTTTTTCTTACATACATTTAACTCAATGTCTTCAGCCTTAGAAGAAGAACCGATGACCATACCGGAATATACCTTTTCACCAGGTCCGATAAATAACGTACCACGCTCCTGTGCGGAGAACAGACCATAGGTTACGGATTCACCGGATTCGAATGCGATCAGGGAACCAAGCTTACGATAGGAGATGTCTCCCTTGTAAGGAGCGTAACCATTGAAGATCGTATTGATGATACCATTTCCCTTTGTATCAGTCATGAAGTCACCACGGTAACCGATCAGACCACGGGATGGGATATTGAACTCAAGTCTGGTGTAGCCGCCTGCGATCGGACGCATGTTCTGTAACTCACCTTTTCGCTGGCTTAACTTGTCGATGACAGTACCGGTGAATTCATCCGGGACATCGACATAAGCAATCTCCATAGGCTCTAACTTCTTGCCGTTTTCATCATAGTGGTATAATACCTCGGCCTTGCTGACTGCAAATTCATAGCCTTCACGACGCATGTTCTCAATTAAAACGGATAAGTGTAATTCACCACGGCCGGAGACCTTTAAGCTGTCCGGGCTGTCGGTATCTTCCACACGAAGGCTGACATCGGTATTTAACTCCTTAAACAGTCTGTCACGGATGTGGCGGGAGGTTACGAACTTACCTTCCTGTCCGGCAAGCGGACTGTCATTGACGATGAAGTTCATAGACAGAGTCGGTTCGGAGATTTTCTGGAATGGAATTGCCTGTGGATCTTCCGGTGAACAGATCGTGTCTCCGATGTGGATATCGGCAATACCGGAAATCGCAACGATCGAACCGATATGGGCTTCTTCTACATCTACCTTATTTAATCCATCGAATTCATATAACTTGCTGATACGGACTTTTTTCATCTTATCCGGGTCATGGTGGTTCACTACAACCGCATCCTGGTTGACTTTTAGGCATCCGTTGTCGATCTTACCGATACCGATACGTCCGACATATTCGTTGTAATCGATCGTACTGATCAGAACCTGTGTATTTGCATCCGGATCACCGGTAGGAGCAGGAATATAATCGATAATTGCCTCGAAAAGAGGCGTCATATCTTTACGCTCATCGTTCAGATCACGCATTGCATAACCATCTCTTGCAGATGCGAAGATAAACGGGCAGTCAAGCTGTTCGTCGGAAGCATCGAGGTCCATGAATAGCTCTAAGACTTCATCGATAACTTCATTCGGACGTGCTTCCGGACGGTCGATCTTATTGATACATACGATAACCGGCAGGTTTAACTCTAATGCTTTCATTAAAACGAACTTTGTCTGTGGCATTGCACCTTCGTAAGCGTCTACGACTAAGACAACACCGTCTACCATCTTTAAGACACGTTCTACTTCACCACCGAAATCGGCATGTCCCGGAGTATCGATGATGTTGATCTTGATATCCTTGTAAAAGACAGCAGTATTTTTGGAGAGGATCGTGATACCTCTTTCACGCTCGATATCATTCGAATCCATAACACGTTCCTGAACTTCCTGATTGGCACGGAAAACACCGCTTTGTTTTAACAGCTCATCGACCAGTGTAGTCTTACCATGATCGACATGGGCAATGATTGCGATGTTACGAACGTCATCTCTCGTTGTTTTCATAAATAAATCCTTCCTTCTGTAATTAAGAAAAAACAATGTTTACCTATATTAAAGCGGCCTGTAAATGACCGACTTTCTTATTTTAGCATAAATTCGCGATCTTGCAAGTTTTTTCCGCGAAACCAGCTTTTTTTATATATAGAATTTGTGTATCAAAATGTACAGTCAGGAACTTGATAACGAAAAATGTACAAATCATGCGAAGCAAACTTTGATTTGCGTCTTTAGCTGCGAGTGAAATCCACTGCTTACGGAAACCACAAGTGAAGCCACATCTGAACTTGTATGGTTGCAGTTAGCAGTTAGTTCACGATGAGCGTTGCAAATGTTTGCGGAACATATTTGTGCATTTTTCAATTTCAAATTTTATAAAGTCTTTTTATAAAGAAATAATCCTTATAAGAGAAAAACCAGCTTACGTTATCGACAGATTATGCGAAGTTTCAGCGGAAGGGGAATGGTAAGGTAAGAAAGTTCTAAAAAACATGTATCCGGAATACATTGTAAAAGCACAAAATGAATCGATATGCCATCGATATATACAGAGGAAGGGAGAACATTCATGGCAGATAAAGTATTTGAAAACAATCAGGTATCTATTGTAGGTGAGATCATTTCGGATTTCACATTCAGTCACGAGGTCTATGGTGAGGGCTTTTATATGGTAGAAGTCGCAGTCAGCCGTCTGAGCAATTATGACGATTACATACCACTTATGATCTCAGAACGTCTTGTGGATACAAGCACAAGCTGTATCGGACAAAAGGTATATGTAACCGGTCAGTTCCGTTCCTATAACAGACATGAGGAAAGCAAAAACCGTCTGGTGCTGTCTGTTTTTGTACGGGAAATTGAGTTCGTGGAAGGGGATGAAGAGGATCTAAAGAGTAACCAGATCTTTTTGGATGGTTATATCTGTAAGGAGCCGATTTACCGGAAGACACCGCTTGGAAGAGAGATCGCAGATCTTCTGATCGCAGTCAACCGTTCCTATGGAAAGTCCGATTATATTCCCTGCATCTGCTGGGGAAGAAATGCAAGGTTTGCATCCGGTTTCGAGGTTGGCGGCCATGTGCAGATCTGGGGAAGGATACAGAGCCGTGAGTATGTAAAAAAGCTGAGTGAGGAAGAGATCGAAAAGCGGACTGCATATGAGGTGTCCGTCAGCAAAATTGATTTTCTGGATTAAGGAATTATGCAAAAAGTTGCTTTTTTGTATCATATGTGGTATTTTAGAAAAATCTGATATAGAAACATTGAAATACAAAGAAAGGATGCCACAGGTATAAAGGGGTAATTATGGAAAAGGGTTCCGTACAGGTATATTACGGCGATGGCCGTGGGAAATCCATGGCGGCAATGGGCAGTGCCCTGCGTGCAGCCGGAGAAGGTAAAACGGTGTTTGTAATACAGTTTTTGAAGGGAAAAGGCGATCACAGCATGGACTTTTTGCAGCGTCTTGAACCGGAGATCAAGATCTTCCGTTTTGAAAAATCGGAAGGCTATTATGAAGAATTATCAGAAGAAGAAAAAGACGAAGAGAAGATGAACATGAAGAATGGACTGAATTTCTCAAAAAAGGTATTAGTGACAGGCGAATGCAATGTCCTGATCTTAGATGAGGTGCTTGGGCTGATCGATAATGGTGTCATTACATCGGAAGAACTTGAAGCAGTGCTCTTATCAAAGACCGATGAGACAGAGATCATTATGACCGGAAGAGTATTAGAGGATTCGGTTCGCACATACGCGGATGAAATATATAATATCACGGCCGAGAAGCAGATTACGTGTTGACATAAGTAGGCCTGGGTGCTATATTGAACATAGAATTTCATAAATGATAGAGGTTGCGTGCTTTATAAGTACCTTATCGGATGTGACAGGACAGAAGAAGATAAGGGGAAGGGAAGAACGCCGAAAGAAGTTTTCCGCCTGCCGGATGATTTCTTGGGCATGAGTTTAAGAGGCTTATGACTGTCATCTGTAACAGATGGGGCGCTATCTTTGATAACAACCATACAATGAGTTATTAGACCGGCGCGAGTGCCGGTCTTTTCATTTGTAAACCATTAAAGATGCACATTTTATGGAACGATAATACAATAATAAGAGAAAGCTGGAGGTAAAATCATGGCAATTTTTGAGGGCGCAGGTGTTGCAATCGTTACACCAATGAAGGAGAATAACGAGGTCAATTACGAGAAGTTAGAGGAGTTAATTGATTACCAGGTGAATAACGGCACAGACTGTATTATCATCGCAGGAACAACCGGTGAGAGTTCTACCTTATCAACTGAGGAGCATCAGAAGGTGATCCAGTCTGCAGTAGAATTTACAAAGCATCGTATTCCGGTTGTTGCAGGCACAGGTTCTAACAGCACGGCAGAGGCAATCCACCTGACCGCAGAAGCGAAAAAGGCAGGCGTGGACGGTGTACTTTTAGTAACACCATATTATAATAAGGCAACACAGCCGGGACTGATCAAACATTATTCCATGATCGCGGAAGCAGTTGATATTCCGATGATCCTTTATAATGTACCAAGCAGAACCGGATGTAATCTGCTTCCGGAGACTGTTGCAACGTTAGTAAAGACACAGAAGAATATCGTCGGATTAAAGGAAGCAACCGGTAATCTGGCACAGGCATCTAAGACCATGAGTTTGACAGACGGTAAGTTAGATCTGTATTCCGGTGAGGACGGACTGGTTCTTCCGCTGATGTCGATCGGAGCAAAGGGTGTCATTTCCGTATGGTCAAACGTTGCACCACAGAAGGTACATGACATGTGTGCAAGTTATTTTGCAGGTGACATTGAGACAGCAAGAAAGCTTCAGTTTGAGGCACTTCCACTGATCGATGCATTATTCTCAGAGGTGAATCCGATCCCGGTCAAGAAGGCTTTAAACCTGATGGGCATGAATGTCGGCAGCTTACGTGCACCGCTTTGCGAGATGAGTGAAGAAAACGCAGCAAAGCTTGCAGAGGCAATGAAAGCATATGGTTTAAAGCTCGCATAAGAGCAGCATAGGAGGAAGAAAATGACAAGAATAATTATGCATGGCTGCAATGGCAAAATGGGCCAGATGATCAGCGGTATCGTAAAAGAAGATGCAGAGGCTGAGATTGTAGCCGGTATCGATACATATGATGTGGTAAAAAATGATTATCCGGTTTTTAAAACGATTGGAGAATGTGATGTAGATGCAGATGTGATCATTGACTTTTCCAACGCAAACGCAATGGATGGACTGATCGATCACTGTGCAAAGACAAAGATGCCGGTTGTTTTATGTACGACCGGATTATCCGAAGAGCAGTTAGCAAAGGTACAGGAATTAAGCAAGACAACCGCAGTATTAAAGTCGGCGAACATGTCACTTGGTATCAATACCTTAATGGATATTTTAAAACAGGCAGTCAAGGTATTTGCTCCGGCAGGATTTGACATTGAGATCGTAGAGAAGCATCATAACCAGAAGTTAGATGCACCAAGCGGAACGGCACTTGCACTCGCAGATGTGATGAACGATGCCATGGATCAGGCATATGAGTACAAGTATGACAGAAGCAAGGAGCGCAAAAAGCGTGAAAAGAACGAGATCGGCATTTCCGCAGTCCGTGGCGGAACGATCGTTGGTGAGCATGAGATCATTTTTGCAGGAACTGACGAAGTGATCGAGTTCAAGCATACCGCATATTCCAAGGCAGTATTTGGAAAGGGTGCGGTAGAGGCAGCAAAGTTCTTAAAAGGAAAGGCAGCCGGACTGTACGATATGCAGGATGTGATCAAGGCAAAATAATGACTTTGATAAAGAGGCTATCAGATATGTAACATATCTGATAGCCTCTTATCCGTTTCGATCCAAATCGTAAATATGGTAGAAATGCAATTCACCGGATTACAATAACTGAATTCCGTTTTTCTCTGCTTCTGCAACCATTTCTTCCGGCCAGAGAGAGGACTGGACCTCACCGATGTGTGCCTTACGAAGGAAGAACATACAGATACGGGACTGACCGATTCCTCCACCAATGGTATATGGAAGCTTTCCGTCGATGATTGCCTTCTGGAATGGAAGGTTCGCGCGCTCCGGGCATCCTGCTTTTTCAAGCTGGGATAACAGCGCATCCTTATCGACACGGATTCCCATGGAAGATAACTCCAGTGCAATATCAAGTACCGGATAGTATACTAAAATATCAGCGTTTAAGGACCAGTCATCATAGTCCGGTGCACGTCCGTCATGCTTCTCACCAGACTCTAGGAGATCACCGATCTTTAAGATACAGACAGCTCCCTTTGCCTTTGTGATGTAATATTCACGTTCCTTTGGAGTGCTCTCCGGGAACATATCCTCTAATTCCTGTGTGGTAATAAAGAAGATATCGGCAGGAAGGATCTCCTCGATGTAGTCATACTGGATTGCCATGTATTTCTCTGTTTTACGGAGACATTTGTATACCGTGCGGATGGTATCCTTTAAAAAGTCGATGTTACGATCCTTTTTATTGATGATCTTTTCCCAGTCCCACTGGTCAACGAAGATCGAATGGATATTATCTGTCGTCTCATCGCGGCGGATGGCATTCATATCGGTGTAAATTCCTTCACCTTCCGAAAAACCGTATTTTTTCAGTGCATAACGTTTCCATTTTGCAAGAGAATGTACAACTTCTGCGTTGCGTTCATTCTGTTCCTTGATCGTGAAAGAAACCGGACGCTCGACACCATTTAAGTTATCGTTCAATCCGGAATTCGGATCAACAAAAAGTGGTGCGGAAACACGGGACAGATTCAGACGTAAGGAAATAAGATTCTGAAAGAAGTCCTTTACCGTCTTGATCGCAATCTGCGTATCATGCAGATTCAGTTCTGATTTATAATTCTTTGGGATAATTAAATTCTCCATGTTATACTCCATTCTTGCATTCTTTTGCGCATATTACTTATGTGTGAAAAATCTTATTTTCCAAACTATACGCCTTTGATTTCTCATAAGTTCTCAACCATTATAGCACACAGCACGCAATTTTCAATAAGACTTTGACAGAAAATCCTGAATCAGCGGAAAGAGTTTGTCACTGTGTTCCACGTAGCTGCCGTGCGTTTCGTTTTCTAATATCTGTAATGTTGCATTCGGAATATTTTTCGCAATGGCTTTGGTAACCTTTGGCTTTACGATGTCCTTTGAACCGGCAAGTACGAGGGTCGGAACGCTGATAAAGGCGAGCTGGTCAAGCGGAATGTCCGGTTCTGTCAGCATAAGCTTTGCGAGTGGATCCTGCGTCTTGCGGACCCTGCGTCTGATCTTGCGGTAGAGCCGGTGCTTGATGTCCTTTGGATGCAGATTTGCTCCGCTTATAATCAAGGCAGAAAGCTTGTCCGGATACTTCGATGCAAGGAGCAGTCCGATAATCGCACCATCGCTGAAGCCATAGAAAGCAGGTTTTTTGATTCGAAGACCATCGATGAATTCCGCCATGTCTTCCGCCATATCCTCATAATGGAATTCTTTTGGACTGGCAGACTGTCCGTGTCCTCTGCTGTCTACGGCATATACCGTATATTCCTTTGACAGCTTCGCGATCAGCACATCGAAGATCTCGTGTGATTCACCATTGCCGTGTACTAAGATGATCGGGGAACCCTCGCCCTTTTTCTCATAATATAATATCTGACCATTTAATTGAATAAACATTGTAATCTCCATTCTTTGTTGGTGTACATATATGTAAAAATATTGCGTTATATATGCATCAATCAGCACAAAAATTTGAATCTGCTCCGAATTCCGAATCTAACATTTTCTAAATGTTCTGCCAACATATACACAATGCCCGCAACCGCAAAAGACGTGGCGTCCATGCCCCGTTTTTTGCTTGCATCAACATCCGTGTTGCTGCATTGCTGATTTATTTACAGAACATCAAGAAAATCTAAGATTCTCCATAAGTCGCAAATTCAGAATGTTTGTGCTGTTTGACGATTATAGTAATTGTATATGATTTTTACATATCGGGTCTTACAGACCAAGAATGAGTGTATCATCTTTACAGAAAAAGGACAACGGGTTTTGATAAAGAAGTGCTATAATGTGTGTTAGACAGAATATGCCTGATAGGTAATGGACAAGGCATAGATAAGGCATAGGTAGTGTTAAAAGCTAGGGCTCAATAGCGTGATAAAAAGGAGAATTCAAATGGAGTATATACAGGTTCAACATACATTTGCACCGGTTTATGATGCGCATTCGAGGATTCTGATCCTTGGTTCATTCCCATCGGTGAAGTCAAGAGAGCAGCAGTTTTATTATGGACATCCGCAGAACCGATTCTGGAAGATGTTAGCGGGGATCTTTGGGGAGGAACTTCCGGTTACGATCGCACAGAAGCAGGAACTTCTGCTCAGACATCAGCTTGCCGTGTGGGATGTCATTGATTCCTGTGAGATTAAGGGGTCTTCGGACAGCTCGATCCGTAATGTTATTCCAAATGACATGAACCGGATTCTCGGGCAGGCAGATATCCGTAAGATATTATTAAATGGGGGCAAGGCATATGAACTGTTTTGCAGGTATTGCGACAGGGAGCATATGCCGGAGGCAGTGAAGATGCCATCAACCAGTCCGGCAAATGCGGCCTGGAGTCTGGATCGTCTGGTGGAAAGCTGGAGGAAGGAACTGGAAGAATTGATTTTACGTAGATTTTGAAGAATGTTTATTTGTTCAGCTTGTTGAACATTTTTTGTTAAGATGTGGACAATGAAAAAAAGATTGTTTGCAGAATGACTGCATGTTATAATAAATCAATATCAACTTATATAATTATTCATTATTTGGAAAGGGGCATTCATGGAAGCTGTAAAGAGTGTGAAGGATTTTAAAAGAATTCTGTCAATGAATCGGGAAAGCTTATATAACAAATCTATAAACGCTGAAGATATTTCAGTAAAGGATGAATGGATGCACGAAGACCAATGGGATGAGATTTATAAGCAGGAGGAGACCGGGAATGGGAAGTTATAATGTTGGTGAAGTCTGGTGGACACAATTCCCATTTGAGGAGATAGATGAGGTTAAGCGTAGACCGGCTATTGTTATTGATGAAGATACGATAGCAATCCTTGCGATGATGGTTTCTAGCAAAGAAAAAGCCAATCCATATAGTATTGAGGTTACAGATTGGAAGGACGCAGGATTGCCTGTAAGATCATGGGCAAGAATTGATAGAATTATTCGCATGGATGAGTGGCGAATGGAAAAGAAGATTGGAAATTTGTCGGAGCGTGACCTTAAAAAATTTATGGAAATAATTACGGAATATATTACAGGAACATTTCATGAATTCTCATTAGCAGCTATTACAAATCCGGAAGGAAGATATTTACAGGTCTATGATGAACGATGGAACTGTTGGTTATTTCCATATTTCAGAAGCGTAGATCCTAACAAGGACAATGTAGATAAAAGGCATAAGCAGGCTATTAAAGATGGATGTAACAACATGCTATGTAACGCATGCTATACATTGTAAATATTCAGTAAGTGATGGAGTATATAAACAATATAAGCACATATTGTATCGGTTGATATTAAAGGATATACCGGATTATCTGGAAGGAAAATCTTTTGAATTAGAAGGAAAGCGTTATTCCTGGATGTCGATAGACGAATTGGAGAATGATCTGAATACAATGGAAAAAAATGAGGATGTTATTGCATTTGTAAAGGCAAAGTGCAAATAGTAATGTAAGGTAGAGATCTTAGGGCAATCTAAGGTCTTTATTTTTGCCTGTTACTTTCCCATTGACCGGAAAGCGGATTTCAACTAGAATGAAGATAGGATTTTAGGCGCAAATTGAGAAAATGAAGTCCGGCATCGGAATGCCGGTTCGTGGAAGGACTAAAAAATGGAGAAGAGACCGGGAAGACAGATAATTGCGGCGATAGGTATGCTGTTGCTTGCCATGGGATGTTTTGCTGTGCTGCATACGAAGACCGTGTCCGCAGAAGAAGCCGATACAGAAACAGAGAAGCGTGTGGTAAGAGTCGGGTATTATATCACACCGGGATTTCAGGACTATGATGAAGAGACAGGAGAATATGGCGGATACAGTTACGAATATCTGCTGGCATTGAAGCAGTACACGAACTGGGAATATGAGTTCGTACAGGTGGACTTTTCCGATGCAGTTGATATGTTAGAGCGGGGCGAACTCGATCTGATGAACAATGTATCCATTACGGAAGAACGGAAAAACACCCTGAACTTTTCCGAGTATGCATCAGGAACCAATTATGCCTGTCTGGTGACACGTTCGGATAATACGAATTATGCATTGAACGAATATGAAGATTTTGACCATATCCGGGTCGGGCTGCTCAGACGCAGCATTTTTAATGAGAAGTTTTTTGATCTGTGTAAGCAGAAGCATTTTGAGGCAGATGTGACATATTTTGATTCAGAAGATGAAATCAGTCAGGCACTGACAGACGGGACGATCGATGCGAGAGTGGTAAGCAGCTCTTATAATATGGATAAGAAGCGTGTGATCGCCAAGTTTTCTCCGATGGATTATTATTTTGCAGTTCCGAAGAATAAAACAGATATTTACGAGGAGTTAAACCATGCATTAGAAGATATTAAGGAGCAACAGCCGGAATTAGAACAGACCTTAGAGCAGAAGTATTACAGTACGATCAAGGAAGAGAATGTCGTATTGTCTAAGAAGGAAAAGGAATATTTAAAAGAGCATCCGGTGGTTAAGGTGGCATGTACGAGAAGCTGGTATCCGATCTCCTATTATGATAAAAATAATAATTACAGCGGACCGCTGGCGGATCTTTATAAAGAAATTGCCCAGAAAACAGGACTTCGCTTTGATTTTGTACCATATGATAATTATACGGATGCGCTTGATGCATTTGAAAAGGGCGAGACAGAGATGCTCTGTGAAATGCCGCAGGATTATATTTTTGCAGACTGGTATCAGGCAAGCATTACAGATGAGGTGGCACCGGTCAGTGTTTACCGTGTGACGAAGGGAAATCGAGCTGCGGAAGATATTCATACTGCAGCGATTCTGCGTAATACGTATATTGGTTCTATGGCAAAAAAACGTCTGGATGCGGATCAGGTAAAGATTACAGAATATGATACGACGGATGAATGTGTGGATGCTGTTTTCTCCGGAGAAGCAGACTGTACCTATATCAATGCCTATCAGTCGTATTATTATCAGTCGAAGGGCAGGTATCTGTCCCTGCGCTATATTCTGATACCGGAGATGCAGTATAACCTCAGTCTGAGTATTACGAGGAATGAAGATGGACAGATTTTAAAGTCGATCGTGGTCAAGGGACTTTCTGCGATTACGGATAAGGAGATTAAGAAGCTGTTTCAGAATACCGCATCGGATGAAGCGGGCAAGCAGGATCTGGAAGTATTGTTTTATCAGAATCCGATACTTGTCGTGATCGGAAGCGCATTGGCATCTACCATTGCTGTGATCGTTCTTTGTTTTGTGATCTATTCGAGAAAGATGCAGGCAAAAAATGCAGAACTGATCGTGGCAAAGCAGAAGGAAAGCTCGTTCCTATCGCGTATGAGCCATGACATCCGGACACCGTTAAACGGAATTATCGGTATGACCAAGCTTGCGCTTTCAGAAGACCAGAGCGGTGAGGAGTACCGGGATTATTTACAGAAGATCGATTCCTCCGGTCAGTATTTATCCGAACTCGTAAATAATATCTTAGATTTTAAGAAGATCGAAGAGGATAAGTTAGACTTAAAACAGGAAAAATATTTTGTGGAAGAGTTAAACCGTCATATCTGTGATATCATTACACCATTGTGTGAAGAAAAACAGATTATCTTTGACCGGAAAAATATTATTGCAAAAAAGGGTGCGATCATAACCGATAAGATAAGGCTCAATCAGATACTGATGAATCTGCTGTCGAACGCGGTGAAGTATACGCCGGAGGGCGGAACAGTCCGTATTTACAGTGAGAATACCAGCTTTGCAGAGAACCATGTGACAACAGATATCGTGGTGGCGGATAATGAAATCGGAATGAGTGAAGAATTCCAGAAGCATATGTTTGATTCTTTTGCACAGGAGAATCCGACCATAGCCTCCGGTGGCTCCGGGCTGGGACTTTCTATCGTGAAGCTTTTAGTAGAACGTATGGGCGGCGAGATCCATGTAAGGAGCAGACAGGGAGAAGGGACAAGTGTAGTACTTCATTTTACCTTTGCTTATGAGCAAGGGGAAAGGATCAGTGCCAAGCCGGAAGAGTATGAGAAGGATTTCTTATCAGGAAAACGGATTCTGGTCTGCGAAGACAATGAGATGAATGCGGAGATTACAAAAAGAGTATTAGAAAGTAAGCAGGGTGAGGTGATTCTTACTGAGAATGGACAGCTTGGTGTAGAAGCATTTGCGGCTTCGGATATCGGATATTATGATGTGATCTTAATGGATATCCGTATGCCTGTGATGAATGGGATTGAAGCAACCAAGGAGATCCGCCGGATGAAACGTGCAGATGCGAAAACAGTGCCGATCATTGCAATGACAGCAGATGCCTATGATGTTGATATGAAGCGGTCAAAGGAGGCAGGAATGAATATTCATTTATCCAAGCCGATCGATGTTGCAGAACTGTATCATGTCTTATACCGGCTGCTTTGCTGAGGTGGAAAAGATAGGGGGATCACAGATGGAGATTGATTTCGAAGAAATATTAGACTGCATATCGGGTGGAGTTGCGATCTATGAGATCGGTACTACATTAAAGACTCTGATGTTTACCGATGGTATACCAAGAATGCAGGGATTTACGCGCGCAGAGTATGAAAAAGAGATTGCCGAAGATGCGATGAATATAGTATTTGAAGCGGATCGTCCATTTCTACAGGATGCAATCGTGCATGCAGTGGCAAAGCGTACTCCGATCAATATCTCCTATCGTGTTTATTGCAAGAACCGTGATGTGATCTGGGTGAATCTTGCTGGCTATCCGGCAAAAGAGCAGTCCCGGGATGCCGTGATCTATCGTGCAGTATTTACGAATGTGACTGCACAGTTTAATCTGTATCAGGATATCTGCGATAATTCAGCCACCGGTGCACTCGTATTTGCAAAGGATACGCTGCAGACGTATTACGTTAATGCAGCAGTAGAAAGGCTGACCGGTATTGCACGCAGTGAAGGAGTGGAGCGACGTCCGTTTTATCATTTTATTCCGGAACTGACCGATATAGAACGGCAGCAGCTTTTGGCAAAAAAGTCTGAATTTATCCACAAGATTACAGCGAATGGACATGTACTGCATATTTATTCGAGGACGATCCACTGGCAGCAGCGTGAATCGGTGATCGTCTATCTGGCAGATGTAACGTCAGAGTACCGCAAGCAGGAAAAGTTACAGAAAAGCTATGAGGAACAGGTCAGCTTCAGCCGGATCTTATCGAGTATTTCGGTTGCTTCGGCGATGATCAATCTGACGAAAAATTCCATTACCCTGCAGGAAGCGGAAAGAGAAGAAATTCTGTCAGCGTTTACGAAGCAAAAGCCACAGCAGGCATTTGAGACGATGTACCGGCATATTCCGGATCCGCAGATACGAAGTCAGTATGCAGTGATTTTTAATACCGGACAGATGTTACTTGATTTTGATAAAGGCATCACGAAAAAGAGTATCCGTCATCCGTATGACAGCATGGATTACTGGTTAGAGGCAAGCTATGATGCGGTACTGAATCCGAAAACGGGTGAGATCGAGGTCTATTATTTTGAAAAAGATGTTACGCAGGATGAAAGGCAGAAGAGTATTACAAAGTCGTTAGTGGCGCACGAGTACGAAAGTGTTATGCTGATCCATCCGGGAACCGGGCAGCCGACGGTATTAGTCGATGATGGGACAACCATGATCTTTGAAGAGCAGGAGCGTGCAGAAGATTGTCAAAAGGGACTGGAAAATTATTTCCTGAAATATTCTGCCGATCGTGATCCGAAGAAGGCAGCAGATGAAGCAAGCTTAAATGCAGTGAAAAAGGCATTGGAAAAGCAGGATATCTATACGATTTCTTATTCCGTCTATGACAAAAAGCACAGAATTGTAAGAAAACGTTCCAGTTTTTCCTACCTGAATCAGTATAAGACGATGATTCTTTGTACGGTGCAGGATATTACTTCAGATTTTGAAAATGAGGTTGCACAGCGGGAAAAGTTAAAAAATGCGCTGGATGAGGCACATCGTGCCATGAAGGCAAAGACGGACTTTTTATCCAATATGAGTCATGACATGCGGACTCCGATGAATGCGATTTTAGGGTTATCGAATCTGGCAATGGATGTGGATCAGGTGGATGAATTGAAAGATTATATGAGGAAGATCCGGGCTTCCGGCAACCAGCTTTTAAGTCTGATCAATGACACCTTAGATGTCAGCAGGATCGAGAATGGCAAGCTGGTTATGAACCGTGAGTATATTATGAGTGAACGGCTTTTTACGGAAGCTTCTGCTTCTGCACAGGTAATTGCAGAGGAAAAGGACGTGCATTTTGAAACGGTAAAACAGAATGTCGAAAATATTCTGCTTTATGCGGATGTAATAAAGGTGACAAAGATCCTTACAAATCTGTTGTCCAATGCAGTGAAGTTTACTCCGAAGGGTGGCAGGGTAACATTTCTGATCCGTTGTAGGAATACGGATTGTCATCATGCAGAGTATCTGATCCTGGTAAAAGATAACGGAATCGGAATGAGCCGGGAATTTTTAAGCCATATTTATGAACCGTTTTCACAGGAGAGGGCAGACTATTCGACGAATGCGAGCGGAACAGGGCTTGGAATGACGATCGTGCATGAGCTTGTAGTGTTCTTAGGCGGCAGGATCGAGATCCGCAGTGAACCTTCAAAGGGAACCGAGGTATCACTTATTCTTCCATTTGAAGTCGCAGATAAATGCCCGGAAAAAGAAGCCATACAGCAGACGGATGTAAAGTCAGCATCCGGAAAGCTCTTAGTGGCAGAAGATCATACACTAAATGCCCAGATCATCCAAAAAATCTTAGAGAACTTTGGTTATCAGGTTCATGTCGTAGAAAACGGACAGGAGTGTGTTACCGCTTTTGCACAGGCAATGCCGGAGGAGTATGCAGCAATTTTAATGGATATCCGGATGCCGGTTATGGACGGAATCGAGGCAACGAAGGCAATCCGCTGTCTGAAACGGGAGGATGCAGGAACAATCCCGATCATTGCAATGACGGCGAATGCTTTTGAGCAGGATGTCAGGGATTGTATGGCAGCCGGCATGAATGCCCATTTATCGAAACCGATCGTGCCGGAATTATTGTATCAGACCCTCCGGCAATTTGTGAAGGTCTGATGATAGAACATAGAAATAGTAAGACAGACAGCAAGTGTAGTTGAGAGGAAGAGAAACATGTCTTTTGTACATTTACATACCCATACCGAATATAGTCTTTTGGATGGATCAAATAAAATTAGTGAATATGTGGCGAAGGTGAAAGCGCTTGGAATGAATGCAGCAGCTATCACCGATCACGGTGTCATGTTTGGTGTGATCGATTTTTATAAGGCGGCAAAGGCAGCCGGAATCAATCCGATCTTAGGCTGTGAGGTATATGTCGCACCGGGTTCGCGGTTTGACAGGGAACTGTCCCATGGAGAGGACCGTTATTATCATTTGGTTCTGCTTGCAGAAAATGATAAGGGCTACGGCAATCTGATGAAGATCGTATCAAAGGGCTTTGTCGATGGATTTTATTACAAGCCGCGTGTAGATATGGAAGTGTTACAGGAGTACCATGAGGGAATCATTGCCCTAAGTGCCTGCCTTGCGGGTGAGGTGCCAAGACATCTGGTGCGTGGCATGTATGAGGAGGCAAAAGAGATCGCACTGCGTTATGAAGCCTGCTTTGGAAAGGGAAACTTTTTCCTAGAATTACAGGATCATGGAATCCCGGATCAGAAGACGGTAAACCAGCAGCTTTACCGGATGAGCAAAGAGACCGGGATCGAACTGGTTGCGACGAATGATATCCATTATACGAATGCAGAGGATGCAGAACCGCATGATATCCTGCTTTGTATGCAGACCGGAAAAAAGTTAGCCGATGAAGATCGCATGCGCTACGAGGGCGGACAGTATTATGTGAAGTCCGAAGAGCAGATGCGGGAACTGTTTTTATATGCACCGGAAGCGATCGAGAATACACAAAAGATCGCAGACCGCTGTCATGTGGAGATCGAATTCGGTAATACGAAGGTGCCGCACTTTGATGTGCCGGAAGAATATGATTCCTGGACGTATCTCAATAAGCTCTGCTTTGACGGATTAAAGGAACGTTACCCGGACCGCTATGAAGAACTGACACCGAAGCTGCAAGGCGAGTTAGATGTCATTAAAAACATGGGTTATGTGGATTATTTCCTGATCGTCTGGGACTTTATCCATTATGCAAGAGAGCACGATATTATGGTCGGACCGGGACGAGGCAGTGCTGCCGGAAGTCTGGTGTCCTATACGACCGGGATTACTAATATCGATCCGATCCGTTACAATCTGATCTTTGAGCGTTTCCTGAACCCGGAGCGTGTATCTATGCCCGATATTGACGTGGACTTCTGTTATGAGAGACGGCAGGAGGTCATTGACTATGTCGTCCGGAAGTATGGCAAGGACTGCGTAACACAGATCGTAACCTTTGGTACGTTAGCGGCAAGAGGAGTCATCCGTGATGTGGGACGAGTTATGGATCTGCCGTATGCCTTTGTGGATACGATTGCAAAAAGTATTCCGAATGAGTTAAACATCACGATCGACAAGGCGCTCCAGATGAACCCGGAGCTGCGCAGTATGTACGAATCCGATCCGACGGTGAAGAACCTGATCGACATGTCAAAGCGGTTAGAGGGACTGCCGCGTCATACCTCCATGCATGCAGCAGGAGTGGTAATCAGCCAGAAACCGATGGATGAGTATGTACCGCTTTCCAGAGCGTCCGATGGAACAATCACAACACAGTTTACGATGACCACGATCGAAGAACTGGGTCTGCTGAAAATGGATTTTTTAGGATTGCGTACCTTAACGGTAATCCAGAATGCAGTGCGCATGGCAGAGCAGAGCCAGGGTATTACACTCGATATGGATCAGATCGACTATAATGACAAGCAGGTGTTAGATTCCCTTGGAACCGGACATACGGACGGTGTGTTCCAGTTAGAAAGTGCCGGAATGAAGAACTTCATGAAAGAGTTAAAACCGCAGAGCCTAGAGGATGTGATCGCGGGAATCTCACTGTACCGTCCGGGTCCGATGGACTTTATCCCGAAGTATATCAAGGGTAAAAATGATGCGAAAAATATCACTTACGAATGTAAGGAACTCGTGCCGATCTTAGAGCCGACGTATGGCTGTATCGTCTATCAGGAGCAGGTTATGCAGATCGTACAGCATCTTGCGGGATATACGATGGGACAGGCAGATAATATCCGCCGGGCCATGAGTAAAAAGAAGCAGTACGTGATCGATGCGGAGCGTAAGAACTTCGTCTATGGAAATGAAGAAGAGGGCATTAAGGGCTGTGTCGCAAATGGCATTGATGAGAAGGTCGCAAACAGCATCTACGACTCGATGGTAGACTTTGCCAAGTATGCGTTTAACAAGTCACATGCAGCGGCATATGCGGTTGTTTCCTATCAGACGGCGTATTTAAAATATTACTATCCGGTAGAATTCATGGCGGCACTGATGACTTCAGTGATGGACAATACGACCAAGGTATCTGAGTATATTTATACCTGCAGGCAGATGGGAATACAGATCCTTCCGCCGGACATCAACTATGGAGAAGGAGGCTTCTCGGTTTCCGGTAATTCTATCCGTTATGGCTTATCTGCAATAAAGAGCGTCGGACGTCCGGTGATCGAGGCGATTGTGGCAGAGCGGAAGGAACGTGGCAGATTCACGACACTGAAGGACTTTATTACAAGAATGTCCGGACGGGAAGTGAATAAGCGGACGATTGAGAACTTTATCAAGGCAGGAGCGCTCGATGGCTTAGAGGGCAACCGCAGACAGAAGATGATGATCTACGGTTCCCTGCTTGATAATATCAACCATGAGAAAAAGACTTCAATGGCAGGTCAGATGACATTATTTGATCTTGCTTCCGAAGACACCAAAAAGGACTTTGAGATCCGGCTGCCGGAGGTGGAAGAGTATGAAAAGGAAGTTCTTTTAGGCTTTGAAAAAGAAGTCCTTGGCGTCTATATCAGTGGGCATCCGTTAGAGAATTATGTGGAGAAGCTTCGTAAGAATACTTCCCACGTGACAACAGACTTTGTGATCGATGAAGAGACGAATGCGACCAAGGCGCGTGATAATGAGACCGTTGTGATCGGCGGTATGATCACAGATAAAGTCATCAAGTATACCAAAACAAATAAGCCGATGGCGTTTATCACGGTAGAAGATCTTGTGGGAACCGTTGAAGTAATTATTTTCCCGAAGGACTATGAGAAGTATCATATGCTCTTAGAACCGGAAGCAAAGATCTTCGTCCGGGGGCGTGCCAATATCGAAGAAGATCGTGGCGGTAAGATCATCTGTGAGCGGATCGTACCGTTTGATGCAACGAAAAAGGAACTCTGGCTTCAGTTTGCAAATATGCAGGAATACCAGGAAAAGGAAGCAGAGTTGTTTGAAATGATGCATAATTACGATGGCAGGGATACGGTTGTTGTCTATCTGTCAGAAACAAAACAGATGAAGCGGCTTGGAAATAACCGGAATGTCTGCATAAATGACGATTTATTAGAAATACTATATACGTTTATTGGTAAAAATAATGTAAAAGTCGTTGAAAAATCACTGGAAGGCATTGCAAAATAACTGCCTAGGGATTAAAATAGTGAAGACAATCGGTGAATTGTATGAACGGGTATTAGATAAATAGAGGCTCTATATATAGGAGGTAATAGAAATGGCAAAAGAAATCAACACAATTGGTGTGCTGACAAGCGGTGGCGATGCACCGGGAATGAACGCTGCAATCCGTGCAGTGGTACGTGAGGCAATCGCTAAGGGAAAAAAAGTAAAAGGTATTAAGAGAGGATACGCAGGTCTGCTTCAGGAAGAGATCATTGACATGGAAGCAAAGGATGTATCCGATATCATACAGCGTGGTGGTACAATCTTACAGACAGCAAGATGTATGGAATTTGTGACACCGGAAGGTCAGGCAAAGGGTGCCGAGATCTGTAAAAAGCACGGAATCGACGGAATCATCGTAATCGGTGGAGACGGTTCTTTCAAGGGAGCACAGAAGTTAGCAGCACTTGGCATCAATACGATCGGTGTACCGGGAACGATCGATTTAGATATTTCCTGTACCGATTATACGATCGGTTTTGATACCGCTGTCAATACAGCAATGGAAGCAATTGATAAGGTTCGTGATACTTCTACTTCCCATGAGCGTTGTTCCATTATCGAGGTTATGGGTCGTGGAGCAGGTTACATTGCACTGTGGACAGGTATTGCAAATGGTGCAGAGGATATTCTGCTTCCGGAGAAGTATGATTATGATGAGCAGAAGTTGGTGGATAACATCATCGAGAACAGAAAGCGTGGAAAACAGCATCATATTATCATCAATGCAGAGGGAATCGGTCATTCTTCAAGTATGGCAAAGAGAATCGAGGCAGCAACCGGAGTTGAGACAAGAGCAACGATCTTAGGACATATGCAGCGTGGAGGAAGCCCGACCTGTAAGGATCGTGTCTATGCATCTACAATGGGATGTCTTGCAGTAGACTTATTATGCGAAGGAAAGTCCAACCGTCTGGTTGCATACAAGCATGGTGAGTTTGTAGATTATGATATTGATGAGGCGCTTGCAATGACCAAGTCAATACCGGAATATGAGTATCAGATTTGCAGAAATCTGGCACGTTAGGATAACATCAGCCAAAGGCAGGAAGTACGATGATAACAAGCACAGCAAACGCGCAGGTGAAAAATCTCATACAGTTAATGAAAAAAGCAAAAGCCCGGAGAGATCAAGGGCTTTTTGTGGTGGAAGGAAAAAAGATGTTTGCGGAGGTTCCGGCAGACCGGTTACAGCAGGTCTATGTCTCGGAAAGCTTTCTTGCAACCACAGAGAATCAGGCACTATTAGAGGGAAAGCAGTATGAAGTATTATCCGATTCTGTCTATAAGACCGTTTCCGATACACAGACCCCGCAGGGGATTCTCTGCCTGGTGAAGATCCCGCAGTATACGAAGGAAGAACTTTTTCAGGGGGATCAGACACATCTTCTGATCTTAGAGAGCATTCAGGATCCGGGCAATCTTGGAACGATGTTCCGGACAGGCGAGGGTGCAGGAATCAGTGGAGTGATCATGAACCGTACCACGGTCGATCTCTTTAATCCGAAGACGATCCGTTCGACGATGGGCAGTATCTACCGTGTTCCGTTTTTCGTAACGGATGATCTGCCGCAGATGTTGCGGGAATTGCAGGAAAAAGGTGTGCACCTATATGCGGCACATCTTCGCGGTACGATGTCTTATGATGAGCCGGATTACCACACTGCTACCGGATTTTTGATCGGAAATGAAGGAAATGGACTCAGTGATGGGATCGCAGATATGGCAGATACCTATATCCGCATTCCGATGGAAGGACAGGTCGAGTCACTGAATGCGGCAATCGCAGCAACACTTTTGATGTATGAAGTAAACAGACAACGCCGCAGCTAGTATGTATGGGAATGGAGGAAAGCCAAAATGCGGATATGGGCAAAGGAATTTAAGGATAATCGCATGCTGCGCGATATGGTTGTGGAAGATGTGTCCGACGAAACGCGGACACATAAGATCTTTCATGCACTCGATGAGATCTGCTATGAGTTTGATTTAAGCAAGCCGATCTGGTTAGATCATACCGTGCGGGAATTTCAAAAGCATGCAAAGGCACGCTTTTATCAGGATAACTTCGTGGACTCCATTGATTTTGATTATTTAGAGATCCACGTAATAGAGGAAGACTGATCAGGCTTTCGGATTACGCAGTCTCGGTGTATCGATCACAGATATGCCGAGTTTTTTTATGAAGTCCTCTGCTTTTTGTAAGGTATCCATATCAGCAAAGGCTTCCGGTGTATGGGCATCCCTGCCAAGGATGAAGGTGTTGCCGACCTCCTTTGCGATGGCAAAGAAGCGGTTTGACGGGTAGTGGCGGTGATCCCAGATCCCGTTTAAGTTGATCTCAAGCGGAATATCGAGTTCTTTTGCTAATTCACATATATGAACCATATGGCTGCGGTAGATCTCATCGCTTCCGGTATAGTGGAAAAGATCCGGGTGTGCCAGATAGGTGAATCGGTCAGTTTTTAATGCCGTAATGACTTCGGATACATATTCTGCGAGGTAATCCTCACGGTCTGTCGGTGTGCCGCTGTAGAGCCCGGAGGTCTCCGTGTATAAGAAGTGCTGTCCGAGGATAAAATAATCAAAGTCATACGGAGCGAGCAGTTCATTGAGGTCATCCCAGAGGGAGGCAATATATTCTGCTTCAAAGCCGATAAGCAGGGTAAGATCATCCGCATATTCCTTTTTGAACCGCTGCATGGTTTCGATATATTCACCGACCTCGTCGGTATGCATGCGGACACCGGAGATAAATCCATCCGGATACGGATATGGAACGTGATCGGAAAAGCCGAGTGTCGTAATCCCTGCGGCGATGGCAGCTTCAATATATGCGCGGTCACTGCCATAGGCATGCTGACATCGCGTGGTATGTGTATGATAATTGGTAAACATAGATACTCCTTTATGAAACATTTTTCAATTTTTAATAAAATAAGTGCATTCCTATGATAGCACATTATCCTTAAAAAGCAAGAATCCGGGCAGGATGCATGTACTTGATTTAGTACGGGGATATCCATTGAAAAAGTGTGGGAATTGGGGTATACTACAAAAAGAAAAAGCGGTGTATCAGACACCGTTTTTGTGTGTAATACAGTGTACAAAAACGTGCACAGAAATGAGATCAGCGTGAAAATAAATTTTTCACACACGAGATTTGTGTCTGCGTGCACTTGACACAAACTCGCAATGTGCAAAAAACGTGCACGGAAAGAGGTTAAAAATGGCAGATAAGAAGACATGTGCAGGTGCATCCACCTGTTCAAAGGAGAGCTGTGAAGGATGTGCAGGACATAAGGATCCAAAGAGCATGATCGAGCAGTTAAATGCATATTCATCGATCAAGCATGTGATCGGTGTAGTCAGTGGCAAGGGCGGTGTAGGTAAGTCCTTCGTAACGGCATCACTTGCAGCAGCTATGCGTAAAAAAGGTTATAAGGTCGGAATCCTTGATGCAGATATTACCGGACCATCTATTCCGAAGATGTATGGTATCCACGGACAGGCAGTCGGAAATGAACAGGGAATCCTTCCGGCAGTCGCAGAGGATGGAACGAAGATCATGTCAGTGAATCTTTTGATTGATAATGAGGATGCACCGGTCATCTGGAGAGGACCGGTGATCGCAGGAGCAGTCAAGCAGTTCTGGACAGACGTTGTATGGGGCGAACTGGACTATTTATTCGTGGATATGCCGCCGGGAACCGGTGATGTTCCGCTTACGGTATTCCAGTCACTTCCGGTAGACGGCATTGTGATCGTAACTTCTCCACAGGAACTGGTACAGCTGATCGTGAAGAAAGCATACAATATGGCAAATGCCATGAATATCCCGATTGCCGGTATTGTAGAGAATTACAGCTACTTAAAGTGCCCGGACTGTGGAAAAGAGATCCGGTTATTCGGTGAGAGCCATATCGATGAGGCAGCAGCAGAGCTTCATACCAAGGTTCTTGCGAAGATGCCGCTTGATCCGGCATATGCGAAGGCAGCAGATGAAGGCAGATTCTATGAGATGGACAACCCATATTTAGATCAGGCTGCCGAAGAAATCTTAGCAATGTAATGAGCCGTATCAAACGTGGAACAGATAAAATAATCTGTTTACAACGTATGATTGAGCCTGCGCTGTGAATAAACAAACAGGAGAAGAAAGGAAATTGTTATGAATGAAAAAAACGGAGTGATCCGCGATGCGAGAACACTGGGCGTACCAAAGATGTTGCTGCTTGGCCTGCAGCATATGTTTGCGATGTTTGGAGCAACGATCTTAGTTCCAATGCTTGTAAACTCTTATTTCGGTGATGAGGTCAACAGCCAGCCGATGTCGATTCAGGTTACTTTGATCTGTGCAGGACTTGGAACTTTGTTTTTCCATCTGTGTTCGAAGTTAAAAGTGCCTGCATTTTTAGGATCATCCTTTGCATTCCTTGGTGGATTTGCAACGGTTGCCAGCCTTGATACCGGTATTTTCGCAGATATGAGTAAGCCGGAAAAAGTACCATATGCCTGCGGAGGTATCGTGGTTGCAGGTCTGTTGTATCTGATCCTTGCGCTGGTCATTAAGTTAGTAGGTGTGAAAAAAGTTATGCGTTTCTTACCGCCGGTTGTAACCGGCCCGATCATTATCTGTATCGGTCTTAGCCTTGCGCCATCCGCAGTGGCAAATGCATCAACCAACTGGCTGATCGCACTGATCGCGCTGGTAACGATCATTGTCTTTAATATCTGGGGTAAGGGAATGTTTAAGATCATCCCGATCCTGCTGGGTGTTGTGATCTCTTATGCAGTGGCATTTGTAATGAACCAGATCGGCATCACGAACCCGGATGGTTCTGCGATCATTGACTTTACCAGAGTTGCAGCAAGTAACTGGGTTGGCTTACAGCCATTCCGGCTTTGCAAGTTTGATCTGACAGCCGTTCTTGTTATGGCACCGATCGCACTTGCAACTATGATGGAGCACATTGGCGATATGTCTGCAATCTCTGCAACAGTCGGAGAGAACTTTATCGAAGATCCGGGTCTTCACAGAACCCTGATCGGTGATGGACTTGCAACAACATTTTCCGCACTCTTTGGCGGTCCTGCCAATACAACCTATGGAGAGAACACCGGTGTACTCGAGTTAAGCCGCGTACATGACCCGCGTGTCATCCGTATTGCTGCATGTTTTGCCGTGATCTTAAGCTTCTTCCCGAAGTTCGCAGAAGTGATCGGTTCTATGCCGGCATCCATTATCGGTGGTGTCAGCTTCATGCTTTACGGAATGATCTCTGCGATCGGTGTGCGTAATGTGATCGAGAACCACGTAGACTTTACCAAGTCAAGAAACCTGATCATTGCAGCCGTGATCTTAGTCAGCGGTCTTGGATTCTCGGATGGACTTACCTTCCATGTCGGAGATACTGCAATCACCTTAACCGGTCTTGCAATCGCTGCAATCGCAGGTATTCTTTTAAATGCGATCCTTCCGGGCAAGGATTATCACTTTGGAGAAGATCCACATGCAGATGCGAACCGTGGACTGGATATGAATCCGATTCAGGACGAGGAGTAAGGACATTACATAAAATGTCATCTTGACAACTGGAAAAAAATGTGATTTACTTTGAGTAAGTTATATGACTGACGGATAAGTGGAGAACCACGTGAAGTATAACTATGATATGTGCCGACCGTCTGGGCAGGGATGTCCGGATGCGTCGGTTTTTTTGTATTCTATGCAAAACATCCTGTAACAATCATTTTGATAAAAAAATGCAAGAAGACTGCAATTATTGACAACATACACTAGTTAGATTAAACTAACCTTGTTTTCTTTTTCGAAATGATGACGCATCTGGTAAGAATGTTCCAGAAATGGAAACAATATTCTATATCCAAAGATGACACGAAGAAGTATACTCAAACAAACGTGTAGAAAGACAGGAGGAAAGACATGGAAAACGCATGGAGAGGTTTTAATCACGGAGCATGGGAACGGGAAGTGAATGTAAGGGATTTTATTCAGAAGAACTATACCCCTTATGATGGAGATGACAGCTTCTTAGAGGGCCCGACACAGGATACAAAGGATTTATGGGAGCAGGTATTAGAACTTTCGAAACAGGAAAGAGAAGCCGGTGGGGTATTAGATATGGATACCAAGATAATTTCTACGATCACATCCCACGGACCTGCATATTTAGATAAAGACAAGGAGAAGGTTGTCGGTTTCCAGACCGATAAACCATTTAAGCGTGCGCTTCAGCCTTACGGAGGAATCCGTATGGCGATCAAGGCATGCGAGGACAACGGATACGAGGTAGATCCGGAGGTTGTAGAATATTTTACCACACACAGAAAGACACATAATGCAGGTGTATTTGATGCTTATACACCGGAGATGCGTGCCTGCCGTAGCGCACACATCATTACCGGACTTCCGGATGCATACGGAAGAGGACGTATCATCGGTGATTACCGTCGCCCGGCACTGTATGGTGTAGATAAGTTGATCGAGGATAAGGAAGAACAGAAGGCTTCCACACGTACGATCATGTATTCGGATGTTATCCGCGAAAGAGAGGAATTATCCGAGCAGATCCGTGCACTGAAGATGTTAAAAGAACTTGCCAAGATCTATGGCTGTGATATTTCAAAGCCGGCAACAAATGTCTTAGAGGCAACACAGGCAATTTACTTTGCATATCTTGCAGCAGTGAAGGAACAGAACGGAGCGGCAATGAGTCTTGGCCGTACTTCTACATTCTTAGATATCTATGCACAGAGAGACTTAGAAGAGGGTACTTTTACGGAAAAAGAGATCCAGGAGATCATCGATCAGTTCATTATGAAGCTTCGTATGATCAAATTTGCACGTACACCGGAGTATAATTCTATTTTTGCAGGGGATCCTACCTGGGTAACCGAATCGATCGGTGGTATTGGGGTAGATGGACGTCATATGGTAACGAAGATGTCTTATCGTTACCTGAATACGTTAAATAACCTCGGTGCAGCACCGGAACCAAACCTTACGGTATTATGGTCTGTAAGACTTCCGGAGAACTTCAAGAAGTTCTGTGGTGAGATTTCCGTAAAGCATTCAGCGATCCAGTACGAGAACGATGATCTGATGCGTGTTGTACATGGCGATGATTATGGTATCGCATGTTGTGTATCTTCCATGAGAATCGGAAAAGAGATGCAGTTCTTTGGCGCGAGAGCAAACCTTGCAAAATGTCTGTTATATGCGATCAACGGTGGCGTGGATGAGATGAGCGGCAAGCAGGTAGGACCGAAGTTTCGACCGATCACATCCGAATACTTAGACTTTGACGAAGTGTGGGATAAGTACAAGGATATGATGAAGTGGCTTGCAAGTGTTTATGTCAATGCATTAAATATCATTCACTACATGCATGATAAGTACTGCTATGAGCGTTTACAGATGTCCTTACATGATAAGAATGTAAAACGCTGGTTTGCAACCGGTATTGCCGGCATGTCTGTTGTGGCAGATTCACTTTCCGCGATCAAGTATGCCAAGGTTAAGGTAATCCGCAACGAGCAGGGTATTGCAACAGACTTCGAGGTAGAAGGTGACTTCCCGAAATACGGAAATGATGATGACAGAGTAGATGCACTGGCACAGGATGTGCTTCATACCTTTATCAATTATGTCAAAGGAAATCACACGTATCGTGGTGGTATCCAGACAACTTCTATCTTAACGATCACATCGAACGTATCTTACGGTAAGAATACCGGAGCTACACCGGATGGACGTAAGAAGGGCGAAGCATTTGCACCGGGTGCAAACCCGATGCATGGAAGAGATACCAATGGAGCAGTTGCTTCCTTAGCTTCTGTTGCAAAGCTTCCGTTTATGGATGCACAGGACGGTATTTCAAATACGTTCTCTATCGTACCGGATGCACTTGGTAAAAACGGCAATGCCGCTGAGAATCTGGTTGCATTATTAGATGGATATGTAGAAAAAGGTGGACATCACTTAAATGTCAATGTATTAAACAGAGAGACGCTGATCGATGCACAGAAGCATCCGGAGAATTATCCACAGCTTACAATCCGTGTATCGGGTTATGCTGTAAACTTTATCAAGCTGACCAAAGAGCAGCAGGATGAGGTTATCTCAAGAACATTCCATGAACGCTTCTAATTGATACAGTGTTGGAAAAGAAGCAGATCATAGAGGGATCTGTTATCATAAGATCAGGCAGGAGGTATCTATGAAAGGATATATACATTCATTTGAGAGTTTTGGAACCGTTGATGGTCCGGGAGTACGATATGTGGTGTTCTTTCAGGGATGCCCGATGCGCTGTCTTTACTGCCATAATCCGGACACCTGGAAAAAGGAAAACGGACAATTGGTTGACACAGATGAGATTATTGAGAAATTAGAACGGAATAAAAGCTTCTATCGTACCGGTGGAATCACAGCAACCGGAGGAGAACCGCTTTTGCAGATCGAGTTTTTGACCGAGCTTTTTTCAAAGGCAAAGAAAAAGGGAATTCATACCTGTCTGGATACTTCAGGGATTGTATACCGGAAGGGGGATGCTTTGTTACAGGAGAAGTTCGACCGGCTGCTTACCGTCACAGATCTTGTGATGTTAGACATCAAGCATATGGATAATGAAGAGCATCAGAAACTGACCACACATTCGAATCAGAATGTATTTGATTTTGCAAGGCTTTTAGAAGAAAAAAAGGTGCCGGTATGGATCCGCCATGTGGTTGTACCGGGGATCACGGATCAGCGAGAAGAGTTAGAAGCACTCGGCAGGTATCTGAAGACGCTTACGAACTTTGAGCATCTTGAGGTTCTGCCTTATCATACGATGGCAAAGCCGAAGTATGAAGCACTTGGGATGGAATATCCATTGGGGGATATGCCACAGCTTACCAAGGAAGAAGCAAAGCGCGCACAGGAGATTATTGAGGGCGCAATGAAGTAATGATATGGTTGTAAATAAAAAGGAGATGCAGTTACCGGATGGTAACCGCATCTCCTTTTTGAATGTTTTCTTATGATTCAGTTTCGGTATCGCTTAGATCAAACTTACGGATCATATCGGTTAATACGGTAGCCTGTGCGGCAAGTTCTTCCGATGTTGCAGAGCTTTCTTCTGCGGTTGCGGAGGTATCCTGAACAGCATGTGAGATGCTGTCAATACCGCTTTGCATCTGCTTCATATTGTCTTCCTGCTCTACAGCAAGCTCAGCAGTACGATCGATCATATGGTTGACCTGTTCGATTCCTGCAACGACTTCCTGTAAGCTTTCGGTTACGTCATTGGCAAGCTTCACACCTTTTTCAATCTCATTCATGGAAATCTCGATCATTTCCTTTGTGGAGCTTGCAGCTTGTGCGCTTTCATTTGCAAGACTTCCGATTTCAGAAGCAACAACAGCAAAGCCTTTACCTGCCTCACCGGCTCTTGCGGCTTCGATGGAAGCATTTAAGGAAAGCAGGTTGGTCTGATCAGCAATCTCTTCAATCGTATGGATGATGCTTACCACCTGATTGGAAGTATCACTGATGGTCTGCATGGCAGTGAGCATATCACCCATCTGCTGTTTACTGTTTTCTGCTAACTGAGTTACTTTCTTCGTCTCAGCAGCGGACTGCATAGCTTCTTCCTTATTATTCTGTAACTGGATAACAATGCTTTCTGCGGTCGCAACCAGTTCTTCAACAGCGGCTGCCTGAGTGGTAGCACCCTCTGCAAGGGTCTGTGCGGCGCTGGCAAGATCATCTGCACCACCGGATACCTGACCGGAACTTTCGGTGATACCGGAGAGAACTTCTGTCATGGAGCCGGAAATCTCGATCAGGGCATCCTTGATCTTGCGGAAGTCCCCGGCGTAATCCTGCTTCAGATGAATGGCAAGCTTACCATCCGACATCTGTGCGAGTACCGCAGATACTTCATCGATATATGCGATATACATTTTCAGACGTTCTACGGTCTGCTGGATAGATCTTCCAAGTTCACCGATCTCATTTTTCGAAGTAACTTCAAGCTCTACATTTAAGTTGCCTGCTGCAAGTTCCTGTGCAGCAGCATTTAATTCTTCGATCGGCTTCGTAAGAGAAGAAGCAACCTTCCGGATTGCCAGGAAAATAAATACAACACCAATCGCAAAGATAACGATCATTCCAGCGATGATAAGAAACAGATTACGCATGTATTCACCGGAAGTCATACTGCTGATAACGAGATATCCGGTATCACCGACCGGCATCAGGTAGCCATACTTGCCGGAGCCATTGATCTTATAATAGAAAAATGTTTTTTCACCGGCAGCAATGGCATCCACAACTTTGCTGGAAATATCGAGATCTGCCATGTTCTGCTGGATCAGGCTGTCGTCCGGATGATAGATGATCGTGCCATCTGCAGCGGTCATAATGACATAGCCGGTGCTTCCGATGACGGACTGGCTTAAGATCTCACCGACATGGGCAAGTGACAGGTCAAGACCTGCAACACCTCTGACATCTCCGGTAGCCGGATCGACGATTGGGGCAGCAGCGCTGACAATGGTCTGTCCGGTACTTGCATCCACATAAGGCTTGGTCAGCATAGCGGCTTTATTTGATACGGCTGCATACCAGTCACGGGTCTTGCAGTCGAAGCTGGAATCACTGGTAAAGCCATCGGACTGTGTTAATACATTATCCTCAATATCACAGATCCAGACAGCCATGACATTATCCGGATCAGATGCCTGCATAGCCTGCATATTCTCTAATACGGAAGAGAAGTGTTCTGCCTTTGTGATGGTTGTTTTCTTACCATCGGATTCATCAATAGAGGAAATAACTTCCGGGTCAACACTTAACTGTTCCACGGAACGAAGATATGGTTGAAAGAATGCATTCAGGTCATTGCCTGCAGCTTCAGACTCTAAGGTCAGCTCTGTCTGTTTGGATGTGTAGACCTGCATAGTGATCAAAACACCTATGATAACGGCAACGATAACGAAAATTACACATGCCGGCGTGCCGATCCGACGTGCAATCTCAGCAGAGATCTTTTCTCTGCGTTCTCCCCGGGGAGCAGGTTTCTTTTTTGATTTGGACATTTTTGTTCCACCTTTCTTTTGTGCACACAATTCCACTTAGATCATAGAAATGTACATACAATTATTATACCATAGTACCTATCGGAAAAAGGGACAAATTCGCCACTTGAGCACTGAATTCACCACTTTACACCACTAAAATCACGATTCATGCAAGGTACAAAGTATATTTGCAGCTAAAAACGTCAATAAAAGTTCAGGAATGTTAAAATGGTGAAAAGCGATAGACGGCGTCTGTGCAGACCGGAGTGGAACGTAGAAGCGAGAACCTCCCCGCCTCGGATGAGAAAGCGATAGACGGGTGCACGAGGTCCGGTGGACCTCGGTTTGCACCGACCGGAGCGGAAGCGGAGATGAGCCCCC
>JALERL010000034.1 GCA_022764465.1 Lachnospiraceae bacterium
GACCGGGGATGCACAGGCAATGCAGATGTGTCTGTCAGAGATTTCTTTTACCTGTACTGCGGCAGAATATATGGATATTCTTTATATGATGCGCCATGTGTTTGCACTCTTTTACCAGAAGCAGACAGGGATCAGGGAGTATCGGATGCCTCAGATTGATGGGGAGGCATTAAAGCGGCAGGGAGAAGATTTCCTGTCACTGGACTTTCCGGTTACACTTCTTGGGACATAGGTGATACAGAAAAGAGGAATGGAATGAAGCTATTATATTGGAAATGGAATTCCTTTATGGGACGTGGAGTAGAGCAGGCATTTCAGAAAAAGAGAATTGCATATGATACATTTTTCTATGTACTAAGAGATTGGGAGAAGGATGATGTGTTTGAGGATCAGTTGGAAGAAAAGCTTTCCAAGGGATCTTATGATGTAGTGTTTTCGATTAATTATACGCCACTGATCACAAAGGTGTGTGCGGATCATAATATCCCGTATATCTCGTGGATCTATGATTCCCCGCTCCACATCCGTGATCTGGAATGGATGAAGCATGCGGTCAACCACATTTTTTTGTTTGACCGTGGACAGGTGGAATATTACGAGACACTTGGCATTCATACCACACATCTGCCACTTGCCGCAAGCCCGGATGTTTTTGCACCGGCTATCCGGAGGGACGAAGCCTATAGCAGTGAAGTGTCCTTGGTCGGACAGCTCTATCAGTCGGAGTATTTTTATTATACGAAGCCGTTGACCGCCTATGACCGGGGCTTCTTAGAGGGTGTTGTCAATTCGCAGATGCAGGTGTATGGCGGTTATTTTCTAGGGGATGTTGTGACAGACTCGTTATTAGAAAAGCTGAACCAAAGCTATGAAAAGGCATCTTCGGGGAAGGTGCAGATAAAAAAAAGGGAGTTAGAATATCTGCTCGCACAGGAGATCACGGCAAGAGAACGGTATCTGGCATTGCAGCTTCTATCGAAGCGTTATGCGGTAAGCCTGTATTCCGGCAACAGGGATGACCGGCTGCAGCAGGTAAAGCAGAAAAGTTATGTCGATTATGAAACGCAGATGCCGCTGGTATTTGCAAACAGCCGCGTGAATCTGAATATCTCCTTAAAGTCGATACGCACGGGAATACCGCTGCGTGTATTAGATGTGCTTGCCTGCGGCGGCTTTCTGATCTCGAATATGCAGGCAGAACTGCCGGAGTATTTTAAGATCGGAGAAGAGCTGGTAGTCTATCAGGATCTAGAAGAGCTTGTCTGGCTGTGCGGTTACTATTTAGAGCACGAAGACGAGCGCAGACAGATCGCGGCAAACGGACGGGAACGCATCTTAAAGGACTTCCGGTTTGAGGACAGAGTGGAACAGTTGCTTGAGCCACTTCACGTATAGAAATTGAAAAGCATATTTACTTTAAAAAGACAAAATGCACAAAATATGTAAAGCAAACTTTTATTTGCGCCTTTAGCTGCGAGTGAAATCCACTGCTTACGAAAACCACAAGTGAAGCCTCTGCTGAACTTGTATGGTTGTAGTTGGCAGTTAGTTCACGATGAGCGTTGCAAATGTTTGCGGAACATATTTGTGCATTTTGTCTTTTCAATATGAAGTATCTTTCGAGCCTCGAATACCTATAGGGAGAGTCCGCAATGGGCGAGCATCCTGCGAAACTGCCCCTCAAGGGAAAAACTGTTTTTGACGACTTCGTGTCCGTTTTGTGCGATCCTTGCAGCAGCATCCGGGTGCTTTAGGTAGAAGTCTGTTTTCTCAAGCAGTTCTTCGATACTGTGAAAGACTTCAAGGTCAACACCGATGCGGAAGTGTTCGGACAACTCGTCCTGTTCGTTGGTTAAGAGAAAGCCGCCGGCCCCTAGAATATCAAAGATACGGAGAGGGATTCCGGTCTGGATCGACGGGATCGTCAGATTCAGATTGATGGTGGAATGTCGGAAAATATAAGGCATCTGACTGTAGTAGCCTGCACGCCAGCGATAATCTGCATTTGGTACAAGATCAGCAGGAGAGGTGGAGTACAGGGTGAGAGAGGTTTGCTTTGCAACAGCATTTAACAGAGTAAGCCTTTGCTGGTTGGCTATAAAAGATGCACTGTTGCATATAAGTATGAGTGGAGTCAAGTTTTTTAATGCAGAGCGGTTACTTAAAGCAGTTGCATAAGTTTCGGTCATTTGATCCCATAAGGTGTGTGTCCGGTAGCTGTTACATTCCTCCTGACAGTAATTACGTAACAGCGTCTGATCTTCTGGTGCAAGGAGAGAGAGAAGTCCGGCAAATTTTTCTGCCTGATTCTCATACAGTGATCCTAGAAACGTGACATCTGAGGTATACTGTGTCCGGATCTCTGCGGTCGACTGCATGGCATCTAACCGTCTGGTATTGACAGCAAGCGGCATATGTATGATATTACGGTAGCCCGCTTTCCGGTAAGTCTCGCATGCTTTTTTATCAAAGTGGAAAATATAGTTCGTCGGATAAAAAAGGGCATCCGTCCGGTGGAATTCCCATCCGGCATCATAATTCCAGCACAGGTATGGAAGCTCCATCTCATGACAGACATCTGCGATGACAGGAATGAAGTTGATGCTGAAAACTGCATCGTAAGCATCCTCTGTTAAAAAGTGACGGAGGTGGGTGCAGTAATAATCGTCGGAATCAGGATTCTGGAATACATAGGATGCACACCGGAACGTGATTCCTAACTGTGTAAAAGCGTCTTCCATATCCTGCTGCATCAGCATGTTGCGTTCACAGAAAAGTAATTTCATGGGATGTCCTTTCTTCTATATATATACTTCATTCGCAGTGCAGATTCGAAAATGCGTTGCATTTTTTTCGTTGTCCGTGCTTCGCACTATCAAAAGCGTATCAGATAAAATATACTCTGCAAGCAGGCAATTTTATCTGCTTCACTTTTGGCACTGCTCATTGCTTGCGCTCATTATATCATCTATTTTGTGCATGTTTTTGCACATATGAAGTTTCGTTAGAAACTTCTTGATGAATTCGTTAGAATTTATTATATCATATGATCTGGATGTCAATCGATATTTTTTTATTCAACGAGCAAAATAACTATGATTTCTTTTGTAGCTGAGGAAGGAGTTTACTATGAATATCACAGAGAATCTTTCTTTAATGGAAAAACTTCATATCTTAACCGATGCTGCAAAGTACGATGTTGCCTGCACTTCCAGTGGTGTTGACCGAAAGGGGAATGGCATCGGCATGGGGAATTCCATTGCGCCGGGAATCTGCCATACTTTTTCCGCTGACGGGCGCTGTGTATCCCTGCTTAAGATCCTGTTTACGAATGAATGTATTTTCTCCTGCAGCTACTGCCAGAACAACTGTAACAATGATATTCCGCGTGCTTCCTTTACACCCGATGAAGTCTGTGAGCTGACTATGGAATTTTATCGCCGTAATTATATCGAGGGTCTTTTCTTAAGCTCCGGTATTCTCGTCAGCCCGACTTATACGATGGAACTGATCTACCAGACACTTTACAAACTGCGTAACGTGCATCATTTTAACGGATATATCCATGTGAAGGCGATTCCCGGTGCTGATCCACTGCTCATTGAGAAGACCGGATTCCTTGCTGACCGTATGAGTATTAACCTGGAGCTCCCGACTTCCGACAGTCTCAGACAACTTGCTCCGAATAAGACCCGTAAGACGATCTTAAAGCCTATGCGTCTGATCCAGAATGGAATCACGGAGAATCAGAATGAACTGATGCTGTATCGGAATACACCACACTTTGTTCCTGCCGGACAAAGCACCCAGATGATCATTGGTGCAACTCCGGAAAATGACTATCAGGTTATGAAGGTTGCCGAAGGGCTTTATCAGAACTTCCAGCTAAAGCGTGTCTTCTACTCCGCCTTTGTCAATGTCACTGAGAGCGATACGCTTCCCATGCTGCCCGGCGGCCCGCCTCTTCTTCGGGAACACCGCCTTTATCAGGCAGACTGGCTGCTACGATATTACCATTTTCAAGTAGATGAACTGCTCTCTGAGGATCGCCCGGACTTTAACATCTACTTAGATCCAAAATGTGACTGGGCACTTCGTCATCTGGAACTTTTCCCGGTTGAGATCAACCGTGCAGACTACCACACACTCCTTCGCGTACCGGGAATCGGCGCAAAATCTGCCGGCCGGATTGTGAAGGCCAGACGAAGCGGACGGCTTACTTTTTCCGACCTGAAGAAGATCGGAGTTGTATTAAAGCGCGCACTCTATTTTATCACCTGCTCTGGGCAGATGATGTATCACACACGTATGGATGAGGACTATATCTGTCAGAATCTGATGCGCGATAAGACACAGGTCCCGGCAGAGGTGCGCAATGCCGGTTACAGACAGCTTTCTCTGTTTGATGATGATATTCTGACACAGGCGGGGATTTCTATGAATACCTGCGAAGCACTTCTGACCGGATAAGCCAGAAGCAGAATGGAGGATTTATGTATACTTTTCTCTGTGAGAATTCGATCGATGGTATTTTCACCGGTATCTATGATGCCTGGGCAAGCAGATACGGACATAAGAATATCCGGCTTCACACCGGAGAAGTAACGGACTATGAACTTTTTCAGGAATATATCCCGGTTACTCCTGACACCGGAAAAAGCACAAAGGTCGCTGACACGATCCGGCGAAGACTCGGGGAAGAAGTCTATCTGACGCTATGTCAGGCGATTCTTGCCAATGAACTGCATACACACAAAAAAGGGCTTGATAAGGCGGACTGCATTTACCGTGCTCTCCTGCTTGGCTTTTCCTTGCCGGATGGCTCAAAGGTACTCGATGCACTGAACCTTCCATATATCCACCGGATCTTCGAATTAAGCCGGGCTACAAGTATGGAAGCGCATCATCTGCTCGGATTCCTGCGGTTTTCAGAACTGACAAACGGTGTTCTGTTTGCCACGATCCACCCGAAGAATTATGTACTTCCGCTCCTTGCAGAGCATTTTACCGATCGTCTGCCACAAGAGAACTTTCTGATCTATGATGAGAACCGCAGGCTTGCCGTACTTCATCGTGCCGGCAGCAACTATCTGATCGCAGATGCTTCCTCCCTTAATGAAGACATGAAAAAACGGTACTCCAGCAATGAACTGGAATACCGTAAGCTATGGTGCTGCTTTTTTGATAGTATCGCCATCGAAGCCAGATGCAATCCTGCCTTACAAAGCCAGAATATTCCTCTCCGCTTCTGGAAGGATACGGTTGAACTAAGCCCAGATGCTGCCCCTAGGCATGAACCTTGGAAAACAACTTCTTAGCATTCTCCCATGTAACATCCATGACTTCCTGTTCGGATATTCCCTTCAGTTCTGCGATCGCAGCTACTACATAAGGGATATTTGTGGAATCATTCCGTGTTCCTCGATGTGGTTCCGGTGCCATATATGGGCAGTCCGTTTCTAAGAGAATCGACGTAAGCGGTATGCGTTTTACGGTTTCCTTTAACTTTTTGGCATTTTTAAAGGTTACAACACCGCCTACTCCGATATAGTATCCCATTTTTAAGAATTCTTCTGCCATCTCCGGTGAATAGGAATAGCAGTGGATCACACCCGGGATCTCCTCTGCGTGTATCTCCTTCATCAGCTTCATAGTATCTTCTGCGGCATCTCTGGAATGGATAATGACCGGAAGCTTTGTTTCCCTCGCAAGCTGCATCTGGTGTAGGAACCAGTACCTCTGTTTCTCCTGCACTTCCGGTTCTTTATCCCAGTAGTAATCCAGCCCGATCTCTCCGATCGCAACTGTTTTCTCCCACTTCGTCTGTGAACGGAGCCATTCATAGGTCTCATCGTTTAAGCCTTCGATGTCACTTGGATGCACTCCGACTGCTGCATATACGTGTTCATATTTTTCTGCTAAAAGCAGACTTGTCTTACTCGTCTCTATCGAAGAACCGACATTGATCACCCTGCCGATTCCACGAGAAGGCAGGGATGCAACGAGTGCATCCCTGTCTTCTGCAAATCTGTCATCATCATAGTGGGCATGTGTTTCAAATATCATACGTTTCCCTTACCTTCTTGCAATTCACAGGAATGTTTTCATCAAACATTCCCGGATTGTATACCGTCGTGTCCAAGCACTTCCTCAATTAGCAGATCTCTGCTCCGGATGGCATCTTCTTCTCCGGTGTCATCAGTGCAAGTTCTCCGTTTTCATCCTCTGCACATAAGAGCATTCCCTCGGATAATACACCTGCTAACTTGGCCGGCTTTAAGTTTACAAGAACCATAACCTTTTTACCAACCATTTCTTCTGCTGTGTAATGTTTCTTAATACCGGATACGATCTGTTTTACCTGACTTCCGATCTTTACCTGTGAGCAGAGCAGCTTCTTGGACTTTGGTACTTCCTCACATTTAATGATCTCGCCTACCTGAAACTGCATTTTCATAAAGTCATCGTATTCGATTTCCGGCTTTGCCTCAATATCGATCACCGGTTCATCGGATGCCGGAGCTTCCTCTTCTACCGGTGGATGAAGTTCATTGACCTTTTTCATAACTTCCTCAATATCAAGTCTTGCAAATAAGATCTCCGGTGCATCTGTTACCTTTGTTCCACTTACATAATGACCGAAGGTGAACAGCTCATCATATGCAACTTCTTTTGCATTTAACTGCGCAAGGATCTTCTCTGCTGTCTCCGGCATAAAGCTGTGAAGCAGGGTTGCTCCGATGCTGATACTCTCTACCAGATTGTATAATACAGTTGCAAGTCTTGGCTTGGTTGCCTCATCCTTTGCTAATACCCAAGGGGTTGTCTCATCAATATATTTGTTGCAGCGTTTGAACAGGTTAAAGATCTCTGTCATGGCATCTGCTACACGAAGATCTGTCATCTTCGCCTCTACCTTTGCAACGGTTCCGGTTACTACTGCCTTTAAGTCTGCATCTACGTCTTCGCTTACACCCTTATCTTCTACCACACCATCAAAATACTTATTGCTCATGGAGATGGTACGGTTTACTAAGTTACCTAAGGTATTTGCAAGATCAGAGTTCAGACGCTCTACCAAAAGCTCCCAGGAGATTACGCCATCATTCTCAAACGGCATCTCATGCAGTACAAAGTAACGGACTGCATCTACACCAAAGAAATCTACCAATTCATCTGCATACAGTACATTTCCCTTTGACTTACTCATCTTGCCATCACCCTGTAACAGCCATGGATGTCCAAATACCTGCTTTGGCAGTGGAAGATCTAATGCCATAAGGAAGATTGGCCAGTAAATTGTATGGAAACGGATAATATCTTTTCCGATCAGATGTAAGTCTGCTGGCCAGTTCTTTTTAAATAAATCAGATGAATTGCCGTCTGCATCGTATCCGATCTTCGTGATGTAGTTGGTTAATGCATCCAGCCATACATATACAACATGCTTCGGGTCAAAATCTACCGGAATTCCCCAGCTAAAGGAGGTTCTTGATACACAAAGATCCTGTAATCCCGGAAGCAGGAAGTTGTTCATCATCTCATTTTTACGTGATACCGGCTGAATGAACTCCGGATGTGTATTGATATGCTCGATCAGACGATCTGCATATTTACTCATTTTGAAGAAGTATGCTTCTTCCTTGGCAGGCTGTACCTCACGGCCACAGTCCGGGCACTTTCCGTCTACCAGCTGTGACTCTGTCCAGAAAGATTCACATGGTGTACAGTATAAGCCTTCGTAAGATCCCTTATAGATATCGCCCTTGTCATAGAGCTTTTTAAAGATCTTCTGCACCTGTTTTTCGTGATCCTCATCGGTTGTACGGATAAAGTTATCATAGGATGTATTCATCAGATCCCAGATCTTCTTTACTTCTCCGGACACTTCATCGACATATTCCTTCGGGGTAACGCCCTTTTCCTCTGCCTTTAACTCGATCTTCTGTCCATGCTCATCGGTTCCGGTCTGGAAGTATACATCGTATCCCTCCTGACGCTTGTATCTTGCGATTGCATCTGCTAATACGATCTCATAGGTATTACCGATATGTGGCTTACCGGAGGTATATGCGATCGCTGTTGTCATGTAGAACTTTCCTTTATTTGCCATTTTCGTTTCCTCTCTTTCTGTATTTTGCAGATTTAAATATCAAATGGATTAGACTTTGTATTACTTGTCATATTGCATAAAAACTTTGCATCTGCTCCGAATTCCGAATCTAACATTTTCTAAATGTTCTGCCAACATAATTTTTATTCCCGCAACCGCAAAAGACGTGGCGTCCATGCCCCGTATTTTGCTTGCATCAACATCCGTGTTGCTGCATTGCTGATTTGCTTACAGAGCATTAAGAAAATCTAAGATTCTCCATAAGTCGCAGAGCCAAAATTTTTATGCAATATGACAATCGAATTACACACAAAATCATTTGATATTTAAATCACAAAAAAACTCGTCTTCCACTACAGAAGACGAGTATTACCCGTGTTACCACTTCTCTTCGCTCATTTTTCACAAAACAAGCCTCTCTTTGTATCCAAGGCATCCAGTTTATACATATAGCCTCTAATACAAGCCGCTATAACAGGCGGTCCTGTCAGAACCTAGCCACCTAAGTGATTCGGCACTGCCGCTCAAAAGCCATCTTCTACCTGTCCTCCATCATCCTATCTCAGCAACTGTCACCGGATTACCACAATTCTCTCCGATGCCCTTAGGATCTCTCTGTAAACTTCCGCCAGATATACTCTCTTTTTCCACGCGTTCTGTTTCTATCTGATTCTTATCCACAATACAGATGCTTTATACACATCTGCACAACTTTTAAACTATCACGTTTTCTAGGAATTGTCAACCAAGGATCACTCCTCGTACTTTTCCTCATCCGGTACTTCCGGCTCTTCTGCCGGGGTAAGGGATGCCCCGCATTCACTGCAAAATGCAGCATCCTCTGACATCTTTGCTCCACACTGTGGACATGCCTTTGCACCCTTTAATTCTAACAGATCCTTCTTCATCTGCTCAATGCTCTCTAATGCCTCACGGATAGATGCAAACTGCTCAAACTCAGTACTTGCATCATCCTTATGTGCTTCATAATACTGTCTTCCGATCTCTGCATACTGTTTCTGCACAAAGTCCTCTTTTGCCTTGATGTCCAGATTTAACTTTGCAGCTCCGGATAACTCCTTCGCCTTCTGGGAGACATCGCGTCCTGCTGTCATCAGTGTTTCACCTAATTTATCAAAAAATTCCATGTCTGTTCCTCCTGTTTTCCTTAATTACATAAAACAATATTACTGATTGACTTCATTATATACGGATATTCTGTTTTTGCAAGTATCGCCCACAAAAACAGGGAGAAATTTAATAATTTTCTTCATTCCTCTTAAGAAATAAAATAAGATAGTGTGCTATAATGAGCTCATATCTGTTAGTCGCAATTTTATAAGTTCAAATCATTTTTGAACTTATACTGCAAATAAAGTATGTTAAATACAATATATACCGAATGGAGAGATTCTATGAAAGCAAAACAACTCATCGCATTATTGTGTGCAGCATCCCTGACCTTATCCGGATGCAGCCTGGGCAAAACGAATACGACGGATTCCAATTCCGGTAATCAGACCAGTCAGTCCGAACCCAATGAACCAACATCCCAGACGGATACCGAAATCCCTGCGGATACATCTGACCAGACGGCTGATGACCCTTTACAGTCATACGATAACACATCATCGGCAGCAGAAAATGGGTCTCCGGTGTCTGTAAGTTTCCAGCAGGATTCGTCCACTTATAAATCAGATGATGAACAAACCGACCTTTTATATGCAGATTACAGCAAACCACACGTTACGGTTCAGGATAACAAAGACGCAGAAAACAGTATCAATACTGCCTTAGACCTAGAAGAAAAGAATTATCAGGACTCTGTGGAAGCCAGCCTGCAGGATGCAAAGGATTTTTATCAGAATGATCCTGACACTTTTTCCGCATACGGCGTATCGGAATCCTATGAAACAAACCGTTGTGACAAGCAGGTCTTTTCCCTTCGCAGCTATTCCTATTTTTATCAGAATGGTGCTCACGGCGATTATAACTACAGTGGTCTGAACTTCGATGTAAATACCGGCAAACAGCTTACCTTAGATGATATCAGTTCGGATAAGAATGCTCTCCTTGCCAGTTCATTGGATTATATCAACAGCCAGCTTCAGATCCCGGCCTATGCCGATGGTCTGATCTGTGAGCCGGATGAATGTGAGGATATTCTGAAAAAAGATGTTTTAACGGATGGCAACTGGTACTTTACCAATTCCGGTCTGACCTTTGTTTCGAATGTATATGTGTTAGGTTCTTATGCTTCCGGTGCTTACTTTTTCACTGTTCCATATCAGAAGTTAGAGGGATTAAAACCGGATTATCAGTACACCGGAAACTTTGTCTTAAGCGGACTTGTCGGTTCTACCCTTTCTGTTGATATGAACAATGATGAAAATGTAGATGCTATCTATTATGCAGCC
>JALERL010000040.1 GCA_022764465.1 Lachnospiraceae bacterium
CGAAATGCCAGATAATGTAATTCCTATGAACTTTCATCTGTATGAAATAAGAATCGGTGATGATTCTCTTGAAATGGAGATAGATTATATTTGGAATATATTTGGTATATCATCTTATTCTGGAAACAAGAAAGTAATGAAACAGTTTGAGAAAATTTCAAAAGATTTGTATATCTATTATGGTGTTAGTGAAGATGATATTAAGAAAAAGACAGAAAGATATTTATCATTGGTAACGGCATTGAGTTCATAAATTCCTGTTTGTAAAGCAGACAAGAAAAAATCTATGAAAATGCGGATGAATTGGTTTTACTTTCTGATTTTGATTACTGGTACTGTGTATTAAATGATGGAGTGATCATCTTTCCAGATGATGTTGCTGCAGTTTATTCAGAAGAGGAGAAACGGGAAAGTTGGGAAAATATATTTGATATTCGTTGTTCCTTTGATGGGAAGTACATCAGTTTCTTAGTACGCAGGCAACGATGTGGGAAATAAAGAGCTAGTGGGTAAAAAAGCAGAGCATTTTGTATCCAGTTAATCATGCGGTATGACGGAATAGCCGGATACGAAGGGGCTCTCCCTGATACCGGATAAAATGCCGGTAGATGACAATCGCAGCGATCACAAAGCTTCCAATCTGGATCGATGGAACGTGAATTGTAAAAAAGACGCAGAGTGCGAACGTTCCGAATGTCATCACCGAACGGAAAGAATGCGGGCTTACGACCACAACAAGTGAGAAAAAAAGAAAAAAGAGCGCAAGGTAAACAGCCGGACGCAGTTCAGGAAAAAGTCCGAGCAAAGCTCCGAAGGAGGCGGTAATTGCTTTACCGCCTTTTTCTTTCTGTAAAAACGGAAAGGCATGTCCGAAAACCGGTGCGATCAGGACAGGCGAAAATAATATGGAGTGCACATCTAAAAACCGCTGACCGAGATAGACAGGAACAAATCCTTTTGCAAGCTCTAAGATCAGCGTCAGTATGCCACACCAGAAGCCACCATACATAAAGGCGTTTGCAACGCCCGGATTATGGTCGGCAGGTATCACGCGGATATCAATGTGTTTTAAGGTTTTTGGTACCCAGTAGGCAAAGAGTATACTTCCAAGGAAGAATCCAAGGAGTGTAAAAAAGATATATTTCATAATAATCAAGCCTTTATCTGACTGTGAACATTTCGTCACAGGAACAATAGTTACAAAATGTTATGTTTCATGAGATTCATTGGTTACGATAGTTTCAAGCAGCTCGACGATCTGCATGGCAGCATCCGGTTTCTGATGGGTACGCTGTGCCTGATACATCTCATTGCGAAGGGAAGCATGATCGATCAGTTTTTTCCCAAGTGTTATCTGCTTTGACAGATTCTTCGAGGAAACGGACAGATGACGTCTGGTAAAAAAGTGCACGTTTGCCGTCTCACATCCCGGAATTGGGGCGGTATGCACGATCGGTATATTTTTGACAAGAGCTTCTGTGGAGGTAAGTCCTCCCGGTTTTGTATAAATCACATCGCATGCATCCATGAAAAGAGAAACCTGATCGGTATATCCGATGATATGAACGCGTTTGTTGAAGCGGAATTCCTTGCGCAGAATGCGTTTGATCTTATCATTATTTCCACAGATGATCACAATATGCTCATTATTCTGACAGCGAAGTGCCAGCTTTGCAGCAAAAACAGCAAGCTTTCCAAAGCCCATGCTTCCGCTCATCACAAGAAAAATAGGAACACCGGCAGGAAGGTTTAACTTTTTTCGGGCGGCGTCCTTTGCTGTTTTCTGATGAAAAGACGGCCGTACCGGAATTCCATAAGGAAGCAGTTTTTCCTTTGGGACACCACGTTTTACATATTCCGGAATAAGATCCTCGTGCGGGATCACATAATAATCGAGATTGGTCTCTTCCCAGAACGGAATGCAGGTATAATCTGTTCCGATCGCAACAGCCGGAACATGGAGCAGATGTTTTTTCTTCATATATGTGATGGTTTCTGCCGGATAAAGGTGTGGCATGACAACAACATCAAAGTCGTGGCCATCGATATAGGCAGCCAGCTTTTTCCCTAATAAGGCATTGGCATAATAAACGGGCGATTTGTGTCTGGAACTAGAGATCATCATTCCTAATTTATAAATAAATCCAAAGAAAAAGGGAATGTGTTTTACAATACCGATATAAGCGCCTGCAACCGCATGCGAGGTGCGTTTCCCTGACAGAAGAAACATATCCATCATTTCTACCGTATGTCCTTTTAATTCGGCGGCTTCCTTTACCGCTTTGCCGGCACTGTTGTGACCTTCGCCGGTATCACAGGATAAAATCAATATTTTCATGTCTGCTCCGGAATCCTTTCAAATATGTGTTAGCTTAAGTGTAACATAATGTGGGAAAAAATTCGACCTAAAAGCTGGATGTCAGGCGTAGGAAGGGGATAAATTTATAGTTATTTTATTTGCTACAGGTAATGTAACGTGGTAACATTGAGGTGTAAAGGGGGAGATATATGAGAGATGATAAATTCGTTATGTTGCAGGAGCGAAGGATTGTCAACTCACTGGTAGATGAACTTACGCTTTTTGATGATGATCTGATGAGCAGAGTCTTTGATAAAAATATTGAAGCGGCGGAACTTATTCTTGGTATTATTCTTGGTCGAAGTATTAAGGTGATTCAGGTGGAAGGTCAGGATGAACTTAAGAACCATGAAGTTGGTGGACGCAACATTACACTCGATGTACATGAGATTGATGTAGATGGAGAAGAGATCGATATTGAGGTTCAGGGAAATTCTGCCGGTTCCAATATCAGACGCGCCAGATATCACAGCAGTATGGTTGATACGAGGATGTTAGGAGAAGGACAGACATTTAAGCAGCTTAAGGACTCCTATGTAATATTTATTTACAGACATGATTAGTTCAGAAGAGGGTTACCTTTATATCATATAGACCGATATATAAGAGAGACAGAAGAATTATTTGAAGACGGTTCCCATATTATATATGTGAATGGAAACTATAAGGGCAATGATGAAATTGGGCAGTTGATGAGTGATTTTCATCAGACTGATCCTGAAAATATCCATTATGATGTATTAGCGCAGGGAGTAAAACATTTTAAAGAAAATGAGAAGGGACGTGAGCAAATGTGTGAAGCTGTTGAAAAGTATGCAAAAGAGTATGCGAAGGAATATGCAAAGGAATATGCGGTAAGGGAAAAGATGATTGCTATTAAAAATCTTATGGAGAATATGAAACTTACATTGGATCAGGCACTCAATGCTCTGGGAATTCAGGGAGATGAGAGAAAGCTGATCATAAGTGAGTGGCAGAAGTAATAATAGTATTGTATAGTTAGAAAGCAGTGAGTCTGATGGCTTGCTGCTTTATTGCTGTATAGGAAAATCCTTTCTCCGAAAAGAAGTAGAAAATGAATGTAAAATGCAGTAAACTTATGATGAAGAAAAAACGGAGGCTGTATCGTGAATAAGGAATGGTCGGAATTAAACAAGACAATGCAGGAACAATTCAGGAAGGAAGTAACATTCAAACAGGGAATAGAGACTCTTTTGTGCCTGCGTCAAAGACTGATGGATGAATTGCTTCGAATGAAACAGGAGCTTGATCCTCAGGATTTTTGCGCCATGCCGTTTCCAAATGCGAAGGGTTACCATTGTAAGACGATTGCGTATTCGATATGGCATATCATGCGGATCGAGGACATTGTGGCACATTCATTGATCCGGGATGATGAAGAAATATTTTTTCGCAAAGAATTCCATGCAGGCATTGATTCACCGGTTATCACAACGGGAAATGAATTATCCGGACAGCAGATCGTAGACTTTTCAAGGGACTTGGACATAGAGCAGTTGTATTGTTATATGGCAGAGGTGAAGACGGGTACGGACGAATTGTTAAAGGAGCTTTTTTTTTCGGATCTGAAGCGGAAGTTTGGCGAAAAAGATAAGGAGAGATTAAAGAGGTTACAAGTGGTAAGTCCCGATGAAAATGCAGTCTGGCTGATTGATTACTGGTGTGGGAAAAATATCAGGGGATTGATACAGATGCCGTTTTCCAGACACTGGATCATGCATGTAGAGGCAGCAATCCGTATCAAAGATGGGATATGGAAGAAAAAGTAAAAGTGGAGAAGAAGGCGCTTTGGTGTGAAAAAAGCAGCGAAAGAATGGAGATTAAAATAGATGAAAATAGCAGATATAAAGGCACCAGAATTAGACATCTATGCGCGTTTGCCGGAGGTGCAGCTGCTCCGGCTTTACGAGCCCAAGCCGGGAATATTTATTGCAGAAAGTCCGATCGTTATCGAACGTGCATTAGATGCCGGCTATGAGCCGGTTTCTGTTCTGGCAGAAGAACGGCAGATGAATGAGATGGAACTGTCGGTGCTTGCGCGTTGTGGGGATATTCCGGTATATACTGCACCAATGGAGGTTTTAAAAGAACTGACCGGATTTGCCTTGATAAGAGGCATGCTGTGTGCCATGAAGCGGAAGCAGCTTCCATCGGTGGCGCAGGTCTGTGAAGGAGCAAAGCGGATTGCAGTCTTAGAGGATGTGGTGAACCCAACGAATGTAGGAGCAATTTTCCGCTCAGCAGCGGCGCTTCATATGGATGCAGTGCTGTTGACCGGAGCGTGCAGTAATCCCTTATACCGTCGTGCGATTCGTGTGAGCATGGGAACGGTTTTCCAGATTCCATGGACGATTTTGGATGATAAGATCCGTCTTGCAGATACAGGGATGACGCTGCTGCATGAGATGGGATTTCGGACAGCGGCAATGGCATTGACGGATCAGTCAGTGTCAATCGATGATCCGTCCGTGATGGCGGAAGAAAAGCTTGCAATCATCCTTGGCACGGAGGGTGCAGGCTTACAAAAGGAAACGATCGCAGCAAGTGACTACACCGTACGGATTCCGATGAGTCACGGCGTGGATTCACTGAATGTTGCAGCAGCCAGTGCAGTGGCATTCTGGCAGCTTGGTAGAAGATGATGAGGGAAAAAGGATGAAGAAAGAAGCAGGAAGAAGTAAGAACTATCGTACAGATAAAGATAACAGACAGAAGAAGGAATATCCGAAAAAGGAAGCCGGTGAAAAAATGATATCCGGGAATAACAGGAAGAACTATGGAGACGACAATCATAAGAAACGTGATATGAACCGTAAGAATTCTTCCGGTAGAAATAAATCAGAAGATAGGAAGTCAGTCAAAGAAAGCGGCAGAGGAAAACAGCGTACCGGGAATGTAAGCAGAGAACAGAATACACCGGGTAACTGTATTTATGCCAAGAAATGTGGAGGTTGTCAGTACCAGGGCATCAGCTATAAAAAGCAGCTGAAAAAAAAGCAGAAATATGTAGAAGAACTGTTAGGTGGGATGGTTCCGGTGGAGCCGATCCTTGGCATGGATGATCCGTTCCACTACCGGAACAAGGTAAATGCGGCATTCCAGAGACTTCGCAACGGACATATCATTTCCGGTGTCTATAAGCAGGGAACACATGAGGTGGTAGATATTGTAGAATGCCAGATCGAGGATGCACGGGCAGATAAGATCATCCAGGACATCAAGGGACTGCTTCCGTCTTTTAAGATCAAGACCTATGATGAGGACAGCGACTACGGACTGCTTCGTCATGTAATGGTGCGTACCGGTCATGTCAGTGGTGAGGTTATGGTTGTGTTAGTCGTAGTCAGCCCGGTATTTCCATCTAAAAATAATTTTGTCAAGGCGATCCGTAAGTTGCATCCGGAGATTTCAACGATCGTTTTAAATGTAAATGATAAGCGTACCAGTATGGTATTAGGAACAAGAAATATCACACTTTATGGAAGAGGTTATATCGAAGATACATTATGTGGACTGACCTTCCGCATCTCTCCATCTTCCTTTTACCAGATCAATTCGGTGCAGACGGAGGCACTCTATCAGACAGCCGTTTCCTATGCGAAGCTTACCGGAAAAGAACGCGTCTTAGATGCCTACTGCGGTATTGGAACGATCGGTATGGTAGCAGCAAAGCATGCCAAGGAAGTCATTGGTGTAGAGCTGAATGCAGCAGCCGTGCGGGATGCTGTCACGAATGCAAAGCGTAATCAGATGAAGCATATCGTTTTCTATAATCAGGATGCCGGCGAATTCATGGTGCAGCTTGCAGAAAAGGGCGAGCATGTGGATGTTGTGTTCATGGATCCACCGCGTGCCGGAAGCACAGAGGTCTTTATGGACTCTGTTGCAAAGCTTTCACCGGATCGAGTTGTTTATGTATCGTGTGATCCGACTACACTCGCAAGAGATCTGAAGTATTTTAAGAAGAAGGGATATGATCCGAAAAAGTGCCAGCCGGTAGATATGTTCCCATATACAGAGCATTGTGAAGTCGTGTGTCTTCTGACAAAAATGCAGTAAATAGTATCGCGTGTTATGGAAGAAAAGTATAAGTGTACCGGTATAGATGATATTAAAAATTGATTGTATAAAGAAAATGGGTAAGTTATAATATAAATGATCAGATACCTTTGGGGGGATGGATATATCTGTTACAAAGGGGAGGAAGGCCAGTGAATACAGAATTAAAAAATGCAGTGAAAGCAACAGACAAGGATGCACAGTATGATACGAGTGCAAAGCGTCTGTTAGGACAGAAGAGCATACTGGCACATATACTGGTAAAAACAGTTGATGAGTTTAAGGGCATGAATCCCAAGGATGTGGTCAACTGCATCGAGGGAACACCACATATCAGTACGGTATCGGTAGAGCCTGGACTCACAAATGCAGCCAGCGAAAAAATGGGGAAAGACTGGTCGGTTTCAACACAGAAAATGAAGAGATCAATGAAGGTCTGGTAAGATTTGATATCGTTTTCTATGTGCGTATGAGAGACGGATTGTCACAGATTATCATAAATGTAGAAGCACAGAAAGACGAGCCAACGGGATACGAAATCTTAAATCGGGCAATCTTTTATGTGAGCAGACTGATTTCATCACAAAAAGAACGTGATTTTGAGAACTCCAGCTACGATGATATTAAGCGTGTATATTCAATCTGGGTATGTATGAACATGGACGAGAGCAGCATGAGCCATGTGCATCTCACAAAAGAAGATTTGATCGGTTCCTATGAATGGAAGGGAAATCTTGACCTGCTGAATATCATTATGCTTGGACTGGCAAAGAATCTGCCGGAACATGATGAGACGTATGAACTGCACCGTCTGCTGGGAGCATTGTTATCTAAGGAACTTACAATAGATGAGAAACTAAACATAATTGGAAATGAATACGATATTCCTATTGAGGAGAACTTCAGGAAGGATGTGAGCGTTATGTGTAACTTGAGTCAGGGAATAAAAGAAGATGGTATTGCGATTGGAGAGGCAAGAAAAGAAGAAAAAATTATTCTTAATATGCATAACAATGGTTTTACTGTAGAGCAGATTGCTATGGCTACAGATAAAAACGTAGAAGAAGTGAAAGCGATTATTGCAGGGAAGGAACCTGCACTTGCATAAAGTTATGTAAGAAAAAGAGAGCCTTTGAGTTTAAACAACTTGGATGCTCCTGTTATATAAAGATTTGGGAAATAATAGATACAGTTAAATTATCTGATGAAAAATGGGTATATGTGGAAATACAGATGGAGAGTGAATGTGTAAATGAATGAAAAACAATTCTTAAAGACAATGATAGAAACTATAAAATATGATGAAGATATTCAGAACAAAGATGATTTGTTGGGGATTTTAAGATATTCTATAGTTACATTTAGAAAGACTGGTGTATATACCCATGTACCTAATCAAAGGCAGGAATATATGGATTTAAGAGTGCCGATTCCAATGCTGAAAAAAGCAAAAGAATATAAAGATATTTTTATGACATAGCCAATGACATTTATATTCCAGATGACGATTATGATTTGTATGGAGTTTACATCAAACCTAAGTTGGTAGAGTTGGAAGATGATGGAAAAAATGAACACGATGTAGCATTTGATGGAATCAAAGATGTAATTATTCAAGGCATTCGGAATGCGAAGTATGCGATATGGGTAGCGGTTGCGTGGTTTTCTGACCGAGATATCTTTCAGGAATTACTTGCAAAGAAAAAGCAGGGCGTAAGTATTAGAATTATTACATCAAATGAAAAATCTAATATGACGTTGATGAGTGAACTGGAAAGTAATTTTGAGGTGGTAAAAGTGCCACTTAAAGGAGCATATTTGTCCAATCGGTTGCATGATAAATTTTGCATTATAGATTTTGAATTTGTAATGCATGGTTCATATAATTGGAGCAAAGCAGCGCAGTATAATGATGAAACATTGGCAACTGCTTTGGATAGAGATTTTGTGAAGAAATTTGCGGATGAATTTGTGAGACTGTACAATGAACATAATCAGTAGTTTGCTAGAATATTTAATTGTATAAATGGCTAGAATCAAGCCTCCAAGTCTATAACGGATTTGGAGGTTTTCTTCTGCCAATTTTTATCGATGCATAGAGTGAAATGGAGGACATTGAATGTCAGAAAGTAGTATGCTATAATAATCAGACGGTAATGTATCAAGAAAACATAATCTTGACGGACAGATAGAATGCTTTTTACAGTAAAAGAGGAGAAAGAAATGTTTCGTAGTCAACAAGGGCAGGCTGAATTACTTTTTTGTGTCTGTCTTTTTTGCATCGTTATGGCACTGTGTATGTATCTAAACAACAACTTTGACAGTAAAAAGAGAAAGTGGTTGTTGTTGATGCAGCTTTTTACGGCACTGCTTCTTTTTAATGATGCACTTGCATACATATTCCGTGGATATCCAGGAGAAGTTGGATATTTTATGGTACACATCAGTAATTTCATGGTATTTGCCTTGAGTGATGTGGTGATGTTCTTTTTTCATGTTTATGTATGTAGTTATTTATTTGTGAATGAAGAGTGGAGAAACATCCATCGTGCAAAGATGGTCAGCTATATTTGTGCAACAGGTGTCGTGCTTGTTATTCTTTCACAGTTTACAAATTTCTATTATTATTTTGATGCAGATAATTTTTACCACAGGAACACGGGGTATATGATTTCTTTGTTGATTCCGGTGGCGGCAATGTTGATCGATTTGTCGTTGTTATTACAGTTTCGGAAGAATATACGAACGAAGATTTTTATATCTATGCTTTCTTACATTGTGCTGCCGCTTGTGGCGGCGGCAATCCAGATTTTCTGGTATGGAGTGTCTCTGATCAATCTGTCCATCGGTATAGCCATGATATTCATGTATATTGCATCAATGAGTGAACAGAACCAGGAAATGTACCAGCTGTTGAAGAAAAAGACAGAGATAGAGGAACGTCTTAGCATATCCGTGACATTAAACCAGTGCGTCAAGGCGTTATCTTCGGATGTGGATATAGATGTGGCAGTCGATAACCTGTTGGGCGTTATCAATGGGTATTTTAATGGAGACAGGAGCTACATTTTTGAGATCATAGAAGATGGAAAAGTACTGCAAAATACTTATGAATATGTCAGGGAGGGCGTGTCTGCACAGATAGAGAATTTACAGGCAGTTCCGATTGATGTTATATCGCTGTGGATGGAGTGCTTCGAGAAAGATGAAGTCTACTTTATGTCAAACATAGAACAGGAGAATGGCTCTGAGTCCTATGATATGCTGCAGGAACAGCAGGTAGACAGACTTCTTGCAGTACCGCTGAAAAAGAAAAATAAGATCGTAGGATTTATGGGTGTGGACAATCCGAGAAAACACTATGACGATCCGACACTGTTATCTTCCATCCAGTATTTTATTATCAACAGCATGGAAAGAAAAGAACGGCAGCAGCAGTTAGAGGATTTAAGCTACCGTGATATGCTGACAGGGCTTTACAACCGAAATAAATATATTAGGGTCGTGGAATCCTATGATGGAAAGAGATTACATAATATCGGGGTTGCTTATATTGACCTGAATGGCCTGAAAAAAATGAATGATGTGTATGGACACGAAGCGGGAGACGATCTGATATGCAGGGCAGCATCTGCGATTGCGGCAGTCTTTCCGGGAAGCGCGTTCCGGGTGGGCGGTGATGAGTTTGTTGTTGCCCAGGCAGAGATTTCGGAAGCTGCATTTTTAAAGCAGATAGACCGGCTTCATAAGGAAATGGAGAACCGGCAGGTCAGTGTTTCCATTGGTGTTCTATGGAAAGAGGAACAAAACAATGTCATTGGTATGTTAAAGCAGGCGGACAATATTATGTACGATGCAAAGCGGAAATATCATCTCATGCAAGGTGAAACAAGATAATAAAAGAATAATGTTTGAGACAAGCGTCTGAAAGGCATGAGATATGCTTATGAGTTAAAAAAAGGATACCTTTTTAAAAAAGGCATCCTTTTTTTGTGCCTGCTATTTTGTTACGGTATAGAAAACAGAAAGTATGAGATAACGTGGCTGGGTGTGAAAGGAATGAAGCAGATGAAGGAGATTAAAAAATACCGGAGGTATGTATTTTTAGCAGGAGCAGCGATGCTTCTTATGACAGGATGCGGAAAGAAAAACGGAATGGATAAAGAGAAAATGATGACACGGGATGAA
>JALERL010000051.1 GCA_022764465.1 Lachnospiraceae bacterium
AATCAAGGATATCTCCGCAGCAGGAGCAACCTGTGATTACTTATATCCGGCAGCAGGTCAGGATTTCATGAGCTTCTTCTTACCATTAGCTGAGAATATCAAGGCTGACGTAGCAACCGCAGAGGATCAGGATATCAACTCCATGTGGGCTACACAGGTTAAGGAATACGCAAACGGTAATAAGGACATGGATACAGCAGTTGCAGACTTCAAGGCAGCTGTACATGACAAGTTCTCTTACTTAAGCGCAGAATAATTACAAAGAGTAAAAGCTGACAGACAAATAAAAGATAAGTATACTGCCCTTTCCATAGAGGGAAGGGCAGTAACTATCTAAAAATCTAAACATAAAAGCTTGTTCCATGAGGATGTTTCATCAGAATATGGAATTGGGAGGAGTGGAAGGATGAATACCAAGAAAAAGCGTAAGCATATTGAATATGGCAGATATGGGTACTTCTTTATAGCACCGTTTTTTATCACATATCTTCTGTTTCAGCTCTGGCCGTTGATCAATACATTTCGCTATAGTACCTTGAATTACTACAAGAGAAATGGCCGTGAGTTTATAGAAGCCTGTGGACTGGATAACTTTAAGAATATCTTAGGTATCACAGCAGGTGAGAAGGGTTACTTTTTAATCTACTTTAAAAATACAGTTATCATGTGGTTTGCAAACTTTATCCCGCAGATACTTGTTTCCCTGTTATTAGCAGCATGGCTGACCAATAACATTGTAAAATTAAAAGCATCAGGTGCGATCAAGATCATTATCTACTTACCAAGTGTTATCACAGCAGCATCTGTATCTGTTTTATTCAACGCAATGTTTTCCCAGTATGGACCGATCACACAGACCTTAAGAGATATGGGAATCATTTCGGAAAAGTTTAACTTTATGACAAGTGTGGCAGGAACGCGGGGCCTGATCGCCTTTATCCTGTTCTGGATGTGGTATGGAAATACAACACTGTTACTGATCTCCGGTGTACTTGGAATCGACCCTTGTCTTTATGAGGCAGCCGATATCGATGGTGCAACCGGTAACAAGAAGTTCCGTTTTATTACCTTACCACTGTTAAAGCCAATTCTGATGTATGTACTGATCACATCTGCAATCGGTGGACTTCAGATGTACGATATCCCGGCACTGTTTAATGTCAGCAAGACCGGATTGATCGGACAGCCGGATGACCAGTCGACAACGGTAGCGATGTACATCATGCGGTTATACAGCAGTGACGTTGGTAAGGCAGCAGCCGTTTCCGTATTGTTGTTCTTTATCACCTTAGCAATCAGTCTGATCTTCTTTGCGACGATGACGGACAGAGGGGGAAAAGTAAAAAAACAGAAAGGGGGTAAACACTAATGGCAAATTTTAATTCAGCAGTATCGATGCAGACAGAAAAGAGAACGAAAAGCTATTCTGCACATTTACATACACAGCGTATCTTACGAGGAATCGTTTGTGCTTTCTTTTGTATCTTAAGTTTACTTCCGTTCTTACTGATGATCATGAATGCGACAAGAACATCCTCCGCGATCCAGTCCGGAGTAACGCTGATCCCATCCACACATCTGATCGAGAACTGGAAGATGTTAATGGCAAAGCAGAATGGTATGCAGCTGACTTTACAGATGGCATTAAAGAACTCCCTGATGATCACAATTCCGGGTACATTTCTTGCAATCTATGGCTCCTGTATGACAGCATATGGAATCCATGTATATAATTTTAAACTGAAAAAGTTCGCATGGGCATTCATCATGGCGATCATGATGGTACCGACCCAGGTAACGATCATTGGTTTCTATCGGTTCATGATCCAGTTAAAGCTGATCGATACATACATTCCACTGATCGTGCCATGTATCGCAGCACCGGCAGTTGTATTCTTTATGAAGCAGTATATGGAGAGTACTTTATCCTTAGAGATGATCGAAGCGGCACGAATTGATGGAGCAAAGGAATTCCGTATCTTTAATACGATCATCATGCCGATCATGAAACCGGCAGTTGCAACACAGGCAATCTTCCAGTTTATTGCACAGTGGAATAACTTATTTACACCAACCATCCTCTTAACCACGGATACGAAAAAGACTTTACCATTATTCGTACAGATGCTGACCTCCGATCAGTTCCGTGTAGACTATGGTGTTGTATATGTAGGATTAACTGTCACGGTTGTCCCACTGATCATTGTTTATCTGATTCTTTCCAAGTACATCGTTGCAGGCGTTGCCCTCGGTGGTGTAAAGGGTTAAGAATAAATGGTAGTTTTCAGTTTCCATTTCCTCACAATAATATATGCTTAGTTGAAAGACCGTCTGTAATCCTCAATACAGGCGGTCTTTCGCTGCATAGGTCTTGTTTTCGGGAAAAAATTGTGCTATACTGTCAGACGTTGCAAACCCCGAAAACCAAGGTCTTAGGGGAATAAATCGTGTGTTCGAGACCTTCCACACGTAAAACAAAACTAAAGGAGACAAATGAATATGAGAAGAAACAAAAAGGTACTGTTTATCGTGCAGGCTGCAATGATTGCAGCGATCTATGTCGTGCTGACGTATTTTATCAGCGCATTTAATCTGGCAAGTGGTGCAATTCAGGTGCGTATTTCAGAGGCACTTACGATCCTGCCAGTATTTACACCGGCAGCAATTCCGGGGCTGTTTATCGGCTGTCTGCTCTCGAATCTGTTGACAGGCTGTATGCCGCTTGACGTGGTATTCGGAAGTCTGGCAACACTGATCGGTGCATGTGGTACATATGCACTCCGTAAGCATAAGTGGCTCGCTCCGCTGCCACCGATTGCAGCAAATACGATCATTGTTCCATTCGTACTTGCATATGTATACAATGCAGAGGGAACAATCCCGTTTTTCATGCTGACCGTAGGAATTGGAGAAGTGATTTCCTGTTATGTATTAGGAGAGATCTTAATGACAGTGCTTGCAAAATACCGCAATGTGATTTTTAAGAACGAAATTTAAGAAAAAGAGCATTTAAGGGTTGCAATTTTTGGAATTATAAAATATAATAGGTCTAGACCAAAGAGGGTATATTCGTAGGAATATGCCCTTTTTTTGTATCCTAAGACTACTTAAACAGGGTGATAACTGGAGGTATCTATGAAGACACTTGAGACAAATGATTGGATGATATTAAACAGCATCATATATAAGATCTACACGACAGAGGATGCAGACATCATGCGTTCCCAGTTTTTAGAGCAGATGAAGATGGTATTAGATTTCGACAGTGCAGACTTTTACCTTGCATCACAGGATGATGAAAAGCGGCTGGTAAGACCGGTGACCTATAACTGTGATGATGAAGAAGCATTGCTCAATGCAGCGATGGAGAGTGGAAGAGCAGACATGTATACCGGAAAGTGTCTGGTGTATCGGGAAACGGATGTACTTGCGGACAGTGAGCGTGTACAGACCGAATTATACAATAAAGTCTATAAGCCGAATAACTGGCATTATGCGATCCAGATGATCTTGGGACGGAATAAGGAGTTTTTAGGCGTGATCACATTTTACCGGACGATTGGAAAGGATAACTTCCAGTATGATGATATTTTTATCTTAGATATGTTAAAGGATCATATTGCATACCGCCTGTTTAGTGATAATAAGGAGCATGGAAATGCGGTCGGCAAGCTGACTGTCACAGAGGCAACCGAAAAATACGAACTGACAAAAAGAGAGCATACGATCCTGCATCTTTTGATGGATGGACGTGATAATGCGGCAATCTGTGAAGAACTGGCGATCAGTGTCAATACCTTGAAAAAGCATATTTTAAATATCTACCGTAAGCTTGGGATCAAAAACCGGGTACAGTTGTTTAAGATGATAAAAGAAAAAGAATAAAAGAACGGCATGCGCGAAATCGTGCATGCCGCTTTTCTATTCTTCTTCCTCTGTAGTCTCAGGTATCTTGATATAGATTTTTTCAATCCTGTTTTTATCCATTTTATCCACACGAAGGATCGTGCCATCCGGTGCAGTTACCGCTTCACCTTCTTCCGGCAGATGGTCGAGCAGTCCGAGCAGATATCCGCCGATGGAATCATAATCTTCAGATTCCAGCTTCAGGTTAAGGGAATCACACAGATCCTCTAAGTTCATCGATCCCTGAACCAGATATTCGTGATCATTAATTGCAAAGATGTCATCCTCTTCGTTGGCATCATATTCATCGTGAATCTCACCAACAATCTCTTCTAACAGATCTTCGAGTGTGATAACACCGGCGGTTGTACCATATTCATTCAGTACAATCGCAATATTGATCGAGGATTCCCGCATCTGGGAAAACAGTTCAGCCGTATTCTTATGTTCATAGGTAAAGAAAGGCTTGCGCATAATATCGCGGATCGAAAAGCTGCGCTCATCTTCAAAAAGCAGAAGATCCTTTACGTTTAAAATACCGATCACATTATCCGTCGAATCTTCATAAACCGGGTAACGCGTATACTTTGTCTCGCGGTAGGTCGCAAGAACCTCCTGATAGGAAGCATCCACAGGCAGAAAGGTCATATCGATTCTTGGAATCATGATCTCCTTTGCCTCTGCATCCGTGAAATCAAATACATTATTGATCATCTCACGTTCTTCGGATTCGATCACACCGCTTTCGTGGCTGACATCCACGATCGTACGCAGCTCATTTTCCGTCAGTACCTTATGATTGGCATTCGGATTGATCCTTAGCAGTCGTAAGAATCCGCTGGAAAGTGCATTGATGATAAAGATGACCGGTGTTAAAACCTTCATAATACCATCGATGACGCCTGCATATGCCAGTGAAATAGAATCCGCATGGATCGTGGCGATCGTCTTTGGCGAGATCTCACCAAAGATAAGAATAAGCAGTGTTAGCATACCAGTTGCAATTCCGGCTCCGACACTGCCGAAGATGCGGATCGCAAGGGACGTTGCGATCGAAGAGGCAGACAGATTTACCACATTGTTGCCAATCAAGATCGCACTTAACATTTTTGCGGAATGTTCCGTGATCGAAAGTACCTTTTTTGCCCGCTTATTGCCGTCATCTGCGAGTGTCCGCATACGGATATTGCTTACCGTGGTAAGGGCGGTCTCAGCCGATGAGAAAAAGGCGGAGAGCAAAAGCAGTACGATCAACACAATAATCTGAATAATATCTCCTGTTGTCAATTAGTTCACATCCAAATCTGAATAATAGTCGGTTAATGCGCTCATATCTACTTCGGTATAACTGACCGGCTTATTCTTCTCGTAAGCACGATAGCCAGAGCCTGCGATCCATCCGATCACACCTACACCGATGACTACACACAAAGCACAAGATAAAAAGTGCATGCGTTTTTCTTTTTTCATAATCTTTTTACGATTTTTCTTCTGTTCTTTATAACGATCTACTTTTTCCTGACTCATAAAAATCTCCTTTGAATATAACAGTTTGATGGAATCGGATGCCATCATCCGAATCATAAAATGTATTATACAACAAGTCCGTGATAATTTGTTGAAAAAATTTCAATTTTACATAAAATATACACAGAAAATTGGGAATTATGATATACTAATTCCGTCAAGCAGATAAGCAATGAGACTGCTTGCAGGCAAAATTGCTTATCTATTTGACGGATAAACAAACACGAACAAGCAGGGCAGTAGCCCGGATTGTGAGTGCTTGTTACGATTTCGAGAGTTCGAAGAACGGAGAAATCGGAATTAGTATGTATCGGGAAGGAATAAAAGATTTATGAGCAAGCAGGGAATCATTTTTGATATGGATGGAACTTTATGGGATTCTGCCGAAGGTGTGGCAAAGTCCTGGACAGAGGTTGTAGCAGAAAAATATACCGATCAGCGTGTCATCACTGTGGATGAGATCCATGGTGTAATGGGTAAGACAATGGATGTGATCGCAAGGCTGTTGTTCCCGGAACTGGATAAGGAACAGAGTGAGGAACTGTTAGACCATTGCTGTAAACAGGAAAATGCATACTTAAGAGAGCATGGCGGTATCCTGTATCCGGACTTAGAAGAGATCATGCAGACCTTACAGAAGAAGTATCATCTTTATATCGTAAGTAATTGCCAGAGCGGATATATAGAGGCATTTCTGGATCATTATAAACTGGGACACTATTTTGAGGACATCGAGTGTTACGGAAATACCGGGGAGAAAAAGGCGGGAAACATCCGTGCGGTTGTAGCACGTAATGCATTGACAGACGCAGTTTATGTCGGTGATATCCAGGGCGATTATGACGCAAGCTGTGAGGCAGGTGTGCGCTTTATCCATGCGGCATATGGATTTGGGACGATTGACCGGAAGGTGCCGGCAATCGGTCAGCTGAGTGATCTGCCAGAAGTGATTGACGGAGTATTTGCAGAATAAACGGGAAGCCCATATTAGCGGACAGGGATCATAAAACCGGAATCAGAACAAAAACAGACATCATATATAGAAAGAAGAATCTGGAAGTGAAATCATAAGATTTCAAAGCCCGGGTTCTTTTTTTGATTAGGGTACCAAAAGATGCTTTATGAATCAAAAAGACAAAATGCACAAAATTTGAAAGTATTTTTTGACACCATAATCTGAAAAAGAAATATCGCAACACAGTATTGACAAAATAATATTATATGATATATAGTATTGAATATGAAATAGTAATGTTTCAAAAATAGCATTAGATAGAAAATAATATAACGATAAGGAGTGATTGCATGGTATTTAACACAGGAGCAGCTCTTTTAGATGCAGTTGTCTTAGCGGCTGTGTCAAAGGAAGAGGAAGGCACCTATGGTTATAAGATAACGCAGGATGTACGTGCTGCAATCGATGTTTCCGAGTCGACGCTGTATCCGGTCTTGCGACGTTTACAAAAGGATGACTGCTTAGAGGCATACGATGTGGAGTGTGGCGGAAGAAACCGGAGGTATTATAAGATAACCGAGCGGGGAAGCAGCCAGTTAGAAATGTACAAATCAGAATGGAAAATATATTCTTCGAAAATATCAGCGATGTTTTCGGGAGAGGAGACACTATGAATCGACAGGAGTTTATGAAAAGGTTAGAGGAATTGCTTACGGATATCTCACAGGAAGAAAGAGAAGAAGCAATCGCATTCTACACCGGATATTTTGAGGATGCAGGAGTGGAGAATGAGGAGAAGGTAATACAGGAGTTAGAGTCCCCGGAGAAGCTTGCAGCATCCATTAAGGCAGGACTTAAGGGTGACGAAGGAATTTATACGGAAAGCGGGTATCAGCAGACGGAGCCGGATCATGCATTGCCGGCACAGAGGATGCATACAGAGTATGAATATCAGTCTGGAAACACAGAAACCGGAAAAAACAGTGCGAAGACGAGAAATACCGGACTTACGATCGTGCTGATCGTTTTGATCGCTATCGTCACAAGCCCGATCTGGGTCGGATTGCTCAGTGCCGTGTTTGGGGTGCTGATGGGAATCTTTGGTATCATGATCGGTGCAATTGCCGGACTGGCAGGGCTGACCTGCGCAGGCGTTATCGGTGGTTTTGGACTGGTAGGTGCAGGAATCGGAGCATTGATTACCGGAAATCTGGCAGCAGGAATGTTTGTCGCAGGTCTGGGAGCATTATTCCTTGCAGTCGGACTTCTTTGCATGATCCTTCTGGTACTTCTCTGTGGAAGATTTCTGCCATGGCTGGTACGTGGAATGATTTCACTGTTTCAGAAGATTTTTCATAAAAGGAAAAGACAGGCAGCAGCATAAGGAGGAAGATTATGAATAAGTTTATAAAGGTAGTTCTGATCATAGCAGCAGTTTGTGCGGGAGTCGGGGTACTGCTCTGCGGAGTGGGAGCGATATCCGGAGCATCTATGATGGACGTGAAGTCTAAAATCAAAATCGAAGAGAAGAATATTCTGGGTCATTCAGGTGCAGAGGCTGCCACAGAAAATGATTATGGATTTGATCATGGGCTAGATGCAAAGCCGGGAAATATTTTTCAAAAAATTGCTGCATGGGTGGAAGATGCTGCAGATACGGTAAGTATCAACTCAGATGATTATGATGGAAGCTGGATTGAGGGCAGTAATGTGACGAAAGAGGACTACAGCTACGATGGCAGCAAGGTCAAAAATCTCGATATTTCCATGTACGCAGGTTCCTTAACCTTAGAAGAATCGGATACCAGGGATGTACGCGTGGAAGTCTATTATAAAAATGCTTCGGTAAACTGCGAAATGAGTGGGGAGACGTTAAAAATAAAAGGAGGAAAGAAGCGTTACAACAAAAAGCATTGTGTTGCAGTTACGCTGTATTTACCAAAAGATATCCGGTTAAAGACACTGACAGTTGATGCCGGTGCAGGACAGGTAACATCGGATCTTGATCAGCTTGCGGCAGAAAATGCAAAGATCACGGTAGGTGCAGGAGAAGCAGTATTTGATGCGCTCAAGGTGACGGATCTGTTAGAAGTGACAGTACAGGCAGGTTCGATCGATCTTTCCGATACCTATACAAAGGATCTCTCCTTAGACTGTGGCGTCGGGGAACTGGTCTATCAGGGTGGAACAACCGGGGATCTGACCGGAAGCAGTGGTGTCGGTTCACTGGAATTAGATTTAAAAGGAAAACAAAGCGACTATAATTACAGCTTAAGCTGTGGAGTAGGAAGCATTGACATTGAAGACGAGACTTATTCCGGTCTTGGGGCAGAAAAAGATATTGACCATGGCGCAGATAAGGATATGTCCTTAGACTGCGGAGTCGGCAGTATTACGGTAGATTTTGATTAAATTCTAAATGTCAATGAATATTTTATAAAACTGAAACGATGAAATGCACACAATGTATCGGGCAAACTTTTATTTGCAGAATAGATTGTGTGCATTTTGTCCGTCATAGCATCTGAAGCTTATGGGATGCGGATGTAAAAGTGTGGTATTTGGATTTGGCATATGATAAAATAAAAAGTATGAAAATAGGGGAAAAGAGGGTATTATCTATGGAGCAGATTCCAAATCGAAAAATACATCTGGTACCGTTCGATCATATTGCCGGTTTTGATGTAAGACCGGGATTTTATGAGATCAATGGAGCAACGGCAATACCGGGTGGTGTGAACTTTACCTTGCATTCGAATCAGGCGACAAGCTGTGAGCTTTTGCTGTTTCACCGGATGGAGGATGAGCCGTTTGCAATCCTTCCGTTTCCGGAGCACTACCGGATTGGAAATGTGTATTCGATGATCGTATTTAAGCTGGATATTGAACAGTTTGAGTATGCCTACCGGTTAGATGGACCATATGAACCGGAAAAGGGGATTATCTTTGACAAGAGTAAGTACTTATTAGATCCGTATGCCAAGGCTGTTACCGGACAGAGTGTCTGGGGCAGAAGGTCAGAGGTTGGTAACTGTTACAAGGCGCGTGTCGTAAAGGATGATTTTGACTGGGGTGACTTCAAGGAACCGCATATCCCGATGGAGGATCTGATCATCTATGAGCTGCATGTCAGAGGTTATACGAAGGCAGACGGTTCGATCACCACGGTTCCGGGAACATATGCAGCCTTAATGGAGAAGATTCCGTACTTAAAAGAACTTGGGGTAAATGCCGTAGAGCTGATGCCTATCTTCGAATTTGACGAAGTAAAAGACCGCAGGCAGTACAATGGGCAGGAACTGTTGGATTATTGGGGATATAATACGGTCAGCTTTTTTGCACCGAATACCAGTTATAGTGCCGGTGTGGAATATAACCGTGAGGGAAATGAACTTAAGGAACTGATCCGTTCCTTGAATGAGAATAATATCGAAGTAATTCTGGATGTTGTGTTTAACCATACGGCAGAAGGAAATGAAAACGGTCCGTTTTTTTCCTTTAAGGGCTTTGACAATAACATTTATTATATGCTGACACCGGATGGAAAATATTATAATTACAGCGGATGTGGCAATACGTTAAACTGTAATCATCCGATCGTACAGCATATGATCTTGGAATGTCTGCGTTACTGGGTGACTTCTTACCGGGTAGACGGTTTCCGTTTTGATCTGGCTTCGATCCTTGGAAGAAACGAGGATGGAACCCCGATGAGCAAACCGCCGCTGTTACAGAGTCTGGCGTTTGATCCGATTCTTGGCAAGACAAAGCTGATCGCAGAGGCATGGGATGCAGGCGGGCTTTATCAGGTTGGCAGCTTCCCATCGTGGAACCGTTTTGCAGAGTGGAACGGAAAGTACCGGGATGATCTTCGAAGCTTTTTAAAGGGAGATGTCGGATTTGCTGAGGCAGCTGCAAACCGGATCACCGGATCGCAGGATATTTATAATCCTGAAGTCCGTGGCTACAATGCATCCGTGAATTTTCTGACCTGTCACGATGGATTTACCATGTATGATCTGTATTCCTATAATGAAAAGCACAATGAGGCGAATGGCTGGAATAATACAGATGGTGAGAGCAATAACCGCAGCTGGAACTGTGGGGCAGAGGGTGAGACGGATGATCCGGAAGTGCTCACACTTCGAAAGCGGCTGATAAGGAATGCCTGTGCCGTATTGCTGGCGAGCCGTGGAACACCAATGTTTTTAGCGGGAGATGAATTCTGTAACACACAGTATGGAAATAATAACCCCTACTGTCAGGATAATATGGTTTCCTGGCTGGACTGGTCGAGACTTGAGAAGTTTCCGGATATCTATGAGTTCTTCCGTTTTATGATCGCATTCCGTAAGGAGCATGCAGTCATCCGTAAGGATATGCAGATGTGCAGTATGCGTTTCCCATCCATGAGTCTGCATGGCGTGCAGCCGTGGAACAGCTCGTATGACTGGGATACACATGTGATCGGAGTCATGTTTGCAGGAAGAACACCGGATGGAAAAAAGGATGATGTGGTCTATCTTGCGATCAATACATTCTGGGAAAATCAGACGATCCAGTTACCGGAGATCCCGGTAGACAGAAGCTGGCAGGTAGTGGTAGATACACGGTATGAGACAGGAATGATCGAACAGCCATATCCGGTCTGGAATAATCAGACAGAACTGTTCCCAAGAAGTGTACAGATCCTGATCGTAGAGTAGAAAGTATTTGATATAAATTTGTAATAGTGCCCAAAAATAGCCGCTCAGCTTGAGAAAATATGGAAGTATGATATAATAATTCTGTAAAGCAGATGAGCAGCATGGCTGCTTGCAGACAAAGTTGCGCATCTGTTTGACAGATAAACCAACACGAGCAAGCAGGGCGGTAGACCGGATTGCGAGTGCTTGGTGCGATTTCGAGAGTTCGAAGAACGGAGAAATCGTAATTATTATGAGATGTATCAAAGCAAACGAGATGCAGCGAGGAAATGCGAAGCATTTTCGAGCCTGCACTGCGAATGAGGTAAGCAGGAGCAAAGAAGCAGCCCGGATTGCCACAGGATCGGAGGTGTCAGATGATGTATGAGAATTCAGAAGCAGTACATGTACAGATCAGCAGAGACGAGATGACAGCGTATCTGACGCTTGATGAGCCGGAAGAAGGAGCATACAGCAGGGAGCAGTTAGAATATATCCTTGTGGAAAAGGGTGTCTTGTTTGGCGTAGATAAACAGATCTTACAGCGGATGATCGATGAGGGATCTTATTATACACAGACCGCGGTTGCACATGGGGAAGTGCCGGTAGATGGACAGGACGGTTTTTACGAGTACAACTTCAAGCGGAATCCCAACAATAAGCCGGTGATCCGTGAAGATGGATCGGTGGATTACTGGAGTATGAATCTGATCGAGACGGTCATTGCCGGACAGGTAATTGCTATTTATAAGCCGGCAGTACAGGGCAAAAACGGCATGACAGTAACCGGAAAAGAGATCCCATGCAAGATCGGAAAAGAATTAAGTCCGATAAAAGGACGTGGTTTTGAGCGTCAGAACGATAACCTGACATATATTGCATCGATCGATGGGAAGATCGATATGATCGAAGGTAAGATCAATATCAATAATTTCCATGAGATCTATGGAAATGTGGATTTTAATTTTGGAAATATTGACTTTGCGGGAGATGTGGTCATTCATGGAAATGTCTGTACCGGAATCAGTGTACGTGCCGGAGGAACGATCACGGTAGATGGTGTCGTGGAAGGAGCAAAGCTCTGGGCAGGAAAAGATATCGTACTGCGAAGCGGTGTGTTAGGAGACGGTAAGGCGGATATTTTTTCGAGGGGCAATATCACAGCCGGATTTTTTGAATATGCGAAGATCGAAGCACTGGGGGATATTCAGGCAGATTATCTCTTACAGTGTGAGGCAGAGACGAAGAAGAAGATCAGACTTGAGGGAAGAAAGGGCAAGATCCTTGGCGGACGCGTGCATGCGGTCTGCGGGATTGAAGCGAATGAAATCGGAAATGAGTCAGAACTTCATACGATCGTGGAGGCGGGAATCGGAGATGCGGTTTATAAACGGATGCAGGAACTTCGAAAGGAACTTCTGACACTGCATGAGGACATTGATAAGATCAGTGCGGGACTTAAGAAGATGGATGAACTGATCGAGGCGAATGGCAGCTTCAGCAGGGAAGATCCGAGAAGAACACAGCTTGTCCGTGCAAGGATCCAGTATATCTCAAGAGAGAAGGCTGGTAAGGCAGAACTGCGGGAATTAAACCAGCAGGAGGAAGAAGCGAAGGAAGCTACGATCAAGGTTGGCAGACGCATCTATCCGGGTGTATTTCTTGTGATCGGCAATGTGAAAAAGCTCGTACAGGAAGCGCAGTTTGCTGTCGAGTATGTGCGCAGGGAGGACAAGATCGTACTTAAGGGAGAGCAAATTGTTGGATAGCATCGAAATCTGCGATGAAAAAATAGCATAGAAGAGTGAAATATACTTGCAAAAAATCATCACTATATTATACTAATGTAGTGGTGATTTTTGTGACTTATGAGAAAATATGTGAGTATATTTATGATATACCAAAATTTACGAAGAAAAATGGCTTAGAACATACGAAAAAGTTATTGGAATACATGGGAAATCCGCAGAGAAGATTTGAAGTGATCCATGTTGCCGGAAGCAATGGAAAGGGCAGTGTCTGTGCATTTATAAACAGTGTGCTGGTACATGCCGGGAAGCAGACAGGGCTTTTTATTTCCCCGCATCTGGTATGTATGGAGGAACGCTTTCAGATCAATGGAAGAAACTGTTCCAGAGAAGACTTCATAGAAGCATTTGAGATAGTGAAGGCTGCGGTAGATAAGATGCAGAAGGATAACGAAGCACATCCTTCTTTTTTTGAGTTTCTGTTTGCAATGGGAATGCATATTTTCGCATCTTATAAGCTGGATTATGTGATCTTAGAGACAGGATTGGGCGGCAGATTAGATGTGACGAATCTGTTTGAAGAACCACTGATGACGATCATTACTTCGATCAGTTTAGAGCATACGGAATATCTTGGTGATACGATCGCACAGATCGCAGGAGAAAAGGCAGGAATCATCAAAGAAGGTGTTCCGGTTGTATTCGATGGCAAAAATGAGGAGGCAGCAGAAGTGATCCGTGATCACGCAAGAGCCTGTCATGCACCGTTTTATGAAATCAATCCGAAAAATCTTAAGATTCAGGAAATTACCGGGAAAACAATTGATTTTTCGTATGAATCCGATTATGATGTTGTTAATCTGAGAATTCCGTTTGTGGCGGAGTATCAGGTGATGAATGCTGCGCTTGCATATAAGGCGTTACAGCTTTTACAGACAACAGTCGGTATCTATCCATCCCAGATCATAGAAGGGATCAGACAGACCATCTGGCCGGGAAGAATGCAGCAGGTACAGGAACATGTCTATTTTGACGGAGCACATAATGCGGATGGACTTGCGGAATTTCTCCATACGGCATCCGTCATTGGCGGGGAGCATCCGTTGCTGTTGTTTTCCATGGTAAGGGAGAAGGATTATCACAAGGGAATCGCATTGCTTGCAAAAGGTGCAGCCTGGGAGCAGGTGATCTTAACAAAGATTCCGGATGTCCGGGGATTAGAACCGGATATTTTAGCGGAAGAGTTTCAGAAACATGGTGTAGATACCATGGTTATCCGAGATTGTAATGAGGCATTTGCTTATGCCATGAAGCATAGAAAAAAGGACCAGACGTTATTTTGTGCAGGTTCTTTGTATCTGATAGGTGAATTAGAGAAGATAGCAGGAGGAATCAGAAATGATTGATTTTGAAGAAGAGTTAAAGAAGTTTCAGCCAAGCCTTGAGGTAGAGGAAGCTGAGGATGCAATATATAACCACGATCTGACAGATATGACCGATATTCTGCGAGAGATGATCAAAGAAGCAAAATAACGGATCGAAGGAAAGGAAAGTGGCGTATGAATTGTATGTACTGTGGTGCAGAACTTACGAAGGACAATTACTGCCCGAACTGTTCTGCGGATGTTAGAATCTATAAGAAGATCGTCCAGTGTTCGAATCATTATTATAACGAGGGATTAGAGAAGGCATCGGTCCGTGATCTGACCGGAGCAGTAGAGAGCCTGAATAAGAGTCTTCGCTTTTACAAGATGAACACACAGGCAAGAAATCTGCTTGGACTTGTCTATTTTGAGATGGGAGAGACTGTTTCCGCATTAGGCGAATGGGTGATCAGCCGTAACTTACAGAGCCGGGAGAATGATGCAGAACGGTATCTGAATGCGATCCAGAAGAATCCGTCGAAGTTAGAAGCACTCAATCAGACGATTAAAAAGTATAATCAGGCATTGCTGTATTGCAAACAGGACAGCAGGGATCTTGCAAAGATCCAGTTGAAAAAAGTACTGTCCCTGAACCCGAAGCTGATCAAGGGGCATCAGTTACTGGCTCTGCTCTACATTCAGGAGGGAAAGTACGAACAGGCGAAAAAGTCCCTTCGTGCAGCGGCAAAAATTGATTCGAGCAATACACTGACTTTGCGTTACCTCAAGGAGGTAAACCGGCTTACAAAGGGAGAAAGTCCGGCTGTCACGAAGAAGAATGAGAAAAAAGAGAATCTGATCGCATATAAGAGTGGAAATGAGACGATCATCCAGCCGACCCATGTGAAGGATAGTTCGGCATTGTCCGTGATCTTAAATATTATCATCGGTGTTGTGATCGGCGTATTTATCACCTGGTTTTTGATCGTTCCAAGCGTGAAGCATGCCGCAACCAGTGATGCAAATAAGGCTGTGAAGGAAGCAAACGATACGATCTCTACGAAGAATCAGACGATCGATTCCCTGCAGAGCCAGATCGATAAGTTACAGGAGCAGATGAACAGTGCAGAAGATGTATCGAAGGAGAATGATACACGTTTAGCAGCTTATGACCAGCTGTTAAGTGCATATGCATCTTTTATGGCAGGTGATGTAACAACGGCAGGAGATGCACTCGCGAATGTAAAGAGCGAGTATTTATCCAATGATGCAAAGGCAATCTATGAGAGCATCAGTGCAACCGTAAACGAGCAGTATATCCAGGCTACCTATACAGAAGGCCGTAATGCATACAGCCAGCAGAATTATACCGATGCCGCAACGGCATTACAGAAAGTGGTAGACAGTGATGAGAATTACGATGATGGAAATGCACTGTATTATCTGGCACAGTCCTACCGTGGACAGGAAGACAACGAGAAAGCAGCAGAATATTACCGGAAGATGATCGCATCCTATCCAGGAACGGAACGTGCTGCGAATTCCCAGAAGTACTTAGAAGCAATGGGCATGGCAACGGATGCAGCAGGAAGTGGGGACGGCAGTACCGATACCACAACCGGTGATGCAGTACCGGCGGGTGATGGCACAAACACAGATGCAGCGGCAGGAGATGGAACGGCTGCAGATCCGGCAGTACCGGCACAGTAACAGAATCAGAAAATTTCATCATGTATACAAAAGACGTCAGGAAGAGAACTTCCGGCGTTTTTTTTTGTACATTTTATTTATTAGAAGAAAGGGTGAAACTATGGAGTGTAATTATGAACTAAAAGATGGGTGTCTGCGGATCTGCGTTCCAAAGGAACTCGATCATCACTGTGCAGTCGGGCTTCGGATGGAGGCAGATCTTCTGATCGAGGCCTATCAGGTACGAAAACTGATCTTTGACTTTTCAGAGACAGAATTTATGGACAGCTCCGGGATCGGGGTACTGATTGGAAGGTGTAAGAATATGAGCTACAGTGGTGGGGAAGTAACGGCAGAGAATCTGAGTGAACGTGTGCAGAAGATATTTGTAGTATCCGGGTTACATAAAATAATAAAGATCGAAACGAAGGAGGACAATTAGAGGATGGAAAACAAGATGAAGGTGGAATTTGATTCCCAGTCCATAAACGAAGGGTTTGCAAGGGTAGCGGTAGCAGCCTTTGTAGCAAACTTAAATCCAACGATGGACGAACTTGCTGATATTAAGACCGCTGTTTCAGAGGCGGTGACGAATGCAATCATCCATGGTTATGAGGATGCGGCAGGAACGGTCGAGTTAGCCTGTGTGCTGACCGGGCAGATGGTTACCATCACAGTTACCGATCACGGAAAAGGGATTGCGGATATTGAACAGGCAAAAATGCCATTTTACACGAGTAAGCCGGAACTGGAACGTTCCGGAATGGGGTTTGCATTTATGGAAGCCTTTATGGATGAGGTCTGTGTGGATTCTGTTGTGGGAAACGGAACCTGTGTGAAGATGGAAAAGAGGCTGGGAAGAAGGGATGAAAGCTAACCCATGGAGCATACAATAGCATTGATCGAGCAGTCACACCAGGGGGATAAAAGCGCAAGGGAACAGCTTGTCAAAGAGAATCTCGGGCTGGTCTGGAGCATTGTCCGCAGATATGAGAACCGCGGACATGAGAGAGAAGAACTGTTTCAGATTGGGAGTATTGGTCTTTTAAAAGCGATCGATAAGTTTGATACCGGATATGATGTCCGGTTTTCCACTTATGCAGTTCCGGTGATCAGCGGGGAGATCAAGCGTTTCCTGCGGGACGATGGACTTATCAAGGTATCACGTACCTTAAAAGAAAACGGTTACCGGATCCGTCAGGCGGCGGAGGCATTGACCGACCGGCTTGGAAGGGAGCCGGATCTGTCAGAGATCGGACAGGCTACCGGGCTTACGGTGGAAGAGATTGTTTTTGCCATGGATGCGAACGTAGAGGTTGAATCGATCTACAAGTCCGTATATCAGAAGGATGGCAGTGAGATCTATCTGGTAGATCAGGTGATGGATACGGCAGACGGTGTCGGATGTGTACAGGGAAAGTCAGGTGCAGCAGGTGCGGCCCGTACACCGGCAGAGGAGAAGATCTTAAACCGGATGCTCGTGGAAGAACTCTTAGAGGGACTCGAACCAACCGCACAGAAACTGATAAAACTTCGCTATTATGAGGACAAGACACAGACAGAAGTTGCAAAAGTGCTTGGAATCAGCCAGGTGCAGGTCAGCAGACTGGAGAAAAAAATACTGCTTACCATGAGAAGCAGGTTGACAAAGTAATGGGATGGAAATATACTGAAATAGGAAAAACAGAATAAGAAATATCCTTGTCATTGCAGGAACAATGATAAGGATTTTTTACTGTATAGGAAAAGCAGACAGCAATAGAATACAGGCGCAGAGAGGAAGTGGAAAGATGATTAACTATTACAGTGTTGTAGAAAACAAAGTTGCAGAAATTGAATCACCGAGGGAGGATTGCTGGATCTCACTGGTACATCCGACAGAGCGGGAAGTCGCGGCGATGTCAGAGCGTTACGGCGTTGATATGGATGCATTAAGATCTGCTTTAGATACCGATGAGCGTTCCCGTATCGAGACAGATGACAACTACACGATGGTATTGGTTAACATTCCGACCATAGAGACACATAACGATAAGGAACTGTATGATACGGTTCCGTTGTCGATCTTTTTAGTAAAGAAGGCAGTGATCACGGTCTGTCTGGAAGAAACACCGATTTTGCAGGGATTCTTAAGCGGAGCAGTGAAGTCCTTTGATCCTGCGATGAAGTCCAGATTTGTCTTACAGATTCTCTACCGTACGGCATCCCAGTATCTGCAATATCTGCGTTATATTGACAGACAGAGTGATATTGTGGAAAATAAGCTGCATAAGTCTACGCAGAACCGGGAGCTGATCGAACTTCTGAAGTTAGAAAAGAGTCTGGTTTACTTTACAACGGCACTCCGTTCGAATGAGGTCGTATTAGAGAAGCTGTTTAAGAATGACAGTGTGAAGAAGTATCCGGAGGACGAGGAGCTGTTAGAGGATGTTATTGTAGAGAACAAGCAGGCGATCGAGATGGCGAATATCTACAGCGGTATTTTAAGTGGAATGATGGATGCCTTTGCTTCGGTTATTTCAAATAACCTGAATATCGTTATGAAGGTGCTTGCAATCGTAACGATCGTCATGTCGATTCCGACGATGATCTTCTCTGCGTATGGAATGAATGTGGCATCTGCAGGAATGCCGTTTGCAGAAAGTCCGTATGGCTTTCTGATCATCATATTATTAGCGTTATTACTGAGTATTATCGTTGCACTGATCTTTGTAAAAACAAAGATGTTTAAATAGAGATGCATGGAAAAAGCAGAAGAATAAAAAAAGAAAGATTGGGAAAAATGGAAACAAAAGCAGCAAAATTATACGAAAACTATGTATTTGATCTGTATGGAACTTTAGTAGATATCCATACGAAGGAATGGGACAGTGAGGTCTGGGAAAAACTTGCATTGTTCTATGGCTATTATGGAGCATTATATACTCCGGGGGAATTAGAGGAGAGTTATCAGACAATCATCAAGGGACGCGAGAGCGTGAAAAAAAGTGAGTTGAAAGCACAGCCGCAGTATGCACATGAAGCATTTCCGGAGATTCAGATCGAGAAGGTATTTGGTGAATTATTTGAGAAAAAGGGTGTGCAGGCAGATGAAGCATTAAGCATCCATGCAGGACAGTTTTTCCGTGTACTTTCTACGGAATATGTCAGACTGTATGAGGGTGTACCGGAGATGTTACAGGCGATCCACGCAAAAGGAAAAAAGGTATATCTGTTATCGAATGCACAGCGGATCTTTACCGAGTATGAGATGAAACTGCTCGACATCAGCAAATATTTTGATGGAATCCTGATCTCATCAGAGTATGGAACGAGAAAACCGGATATCCGTTTTTATGAGATCCTGCTGTCAAAGTATGATCTAAAGCCGGAGGATTGTATTATGATCGGCAATGATGTGGCAAATGATATTCACGGTGCAAAAGCAGTCGGAATGGATACTTATTATATTCATTCGAATATCTCACCGGAATGTAAGGGAACGCCGGATGCTACCTATTATCAGATGGAGATGGATATTGCTAAGGTATGCAGCCGCCTTGGGTTATCGTGATAAGCGTAGGCTACCCTGGAATGGAGAGGTAAATGGATACAAGAACGTATCTGGCAATCGATCTGAAGTCCTTTTATGCTTCGGTTGAATGTCAGGAAAGACAGCTCGATCCGATCACTACGAATCTGGTTGTTGCGGATGTAAGCCGTACCAGCAAGACGATCTGTCTTGCTGTTTCACCGGCACTGAAAAAGTATGGGATTCCGGGAAGGGCGAGACTGTTTGAGGTAGAACAGAAGGTAAAAGAAATAAACAGGACAAGACAGCAGAAGGCACCGGGAAGAATATTTTCCGGTGCCTCCTGTGATGAAAGCGTATTACAGGAGCATCCGGATCTGGCACTGGATTATATTGCAGCACCGCCACGTATGGCACTGTATATGGAATACAGTACGAGAATCTATCAGATCTACTTAAAGTATGTTGCACCGGAGGATATCCATGTCTATTCGATCGATGAGGTATTCTGTGATGTGACGGATTACCTGCACACGTATCAGATGACCGGCAGACAGCTTGCATCGAAGATGATACAGGAGGTCTATCAGACAACCGGGATTACCGCAACGGCAGGCATCGGAACGAACCTCTATCTGTGTAAGGTCGCAATGGATATTCTGGCAAAGCATGTACCACCGGATGAAAACGGAGTGCGGATCGCCGAACTGGATGAACTCAGTTACCGGAAGCAGTTATGGACGCATGAACCGATCACGGACTTCTGGCGTGTGGGCAGAGGATACGCCAAAAAGCTGCAGGAGCAGGGGCTTTATACGATGGGGGATGTTGCAAGATGTTCGATCGGAAAAGAGAATGCGTATTATAATGAAGACCTGTTGTATCAGATGTTCGGAGTGAATGCAGAACTGCTCATAGATCATGCCTGGGGATATGAGCCATGCACGATCGCAGAGGTAAAGGCATATCAGCCGGAGACAAACAGCATCGGTTCGGGTCAGGTGTTACAGTGTCCGTATGATTATAAAAAGGCACGGCTGATCGTGTCTGAGATGACGGATCTTTTAGTACTTGATCTTGTCGAAAAGAGACTCGTCACAGACCAGCTTGTGCTGACAGTCGGGTATGATGTGGATAATCTGACCGATAAAAAGATCGCAGGTGGATATCACGGGGAAGTGACGGTCGACCGCTATGGCAGAAGAGTCCCAAAGCATGCGCATGGCACGGCAAACCTGAAGAAAGCAACCTCTTCCACAAAAGAGATCCTAGAAGCCGTGCAGGCACTCTATGACCGGATCGTGAATCCAAAGCTCCTTGTACGGCGCGTGACGATCACGGCAAATCATGTGGTCGAGGAAAGCGAAGCAGCATCGGAAGAGACTTATGAGCAGATGAGTCTGTTTTCCGACAAGACAGATCAGGAGGATGAGCAGAAGAAAAAGGACTTAGAGCGTGAAAAAAAGCTTCAGCATGCGATGTTAGATATTAAAAAGAAGTTTGGTAAAAATGCAGTCCTAAAGGGGATGAATCTTCAGGAGGGTGCAACCACGATCGAGCGCAACCGGCAGATCGGTGGACATAAGGCATAGAAAGGTGTGGTGAATGGTATGGATCAGGGAAGACAAAAAAGAGATGTACATCGTTATGATGATATGCTTACCCTGCCACATCCGGTGTCAAAAAAGCATCCGTCTATGGCGAGGATGAACCGGGCAGCACAGTTTGCGCCTTTTGCAGCCCTGACCGGTTATGAGGATGCCGTCCGGGAGAGCGCACGTCTGACCGATCAGCGGCAGGAATTAGAGGAAGACAGCAGGGAGCTGCTCGATGAAGAACTTCAGAAAATCTGTGTGTCCATACAGAAACATCCCAGTGTGACAGTGACCTATTTTGTGCCGGATCAGAAAAAGGAAGGCGGCAGTTACGTGACCTATACCGGGAAGCTGAAACGGATCGACCGCTACATGCAGCAGCTTGTTTTTGAGGATGGGACAAGGATTGCAGTCGGAGATATTTATAAGCTTACAGCCTGTGAAGCATAGCAAAAGGTGAAATCTTGCATTTTCTTTCAATATTTAGTACAATACTATGATGCATATGGTTCAAAAGAGGTATCTTGCATCAAAGAGGGATTATGAAGAAAGAGAAGAAAGTCATTTATTACAGTGACGAATTGAGCGATGAATTTGCGGGAGATGATATAACCGCAAGAAAGATTGATGGCAGCTATGCGTATCTGCGGGAAGGATGGGCAGGAAAGCTTTTGCATATCTTCTGGTACCGCATCATTGCCGTACCGCTTGCCTTCTGTTATATGAAGCTGCATTTTCATCATAAGATCATAAATAAAAAGGTTCTAAAGAAGGCAGGAAAAGAGGGCTACTTTATGTATGGCAATCATACGCATTTCCTCGCGGATGCACTGATTCCTACGATGGTAAATCATCCACGCAGGGTAAATGTGATCGTGCACCCGAATAATGTTTCCATTCCGGTGCTTGGCAGGATCACGCCATATCTTGGAGCCTTACCATTACCGGATGATACCGATGCTGCAAGGAACTTTATCCATGCAGTAGCAGCCAGTGTCGGACAGGGCTGCTGTGTGATGATCTATCCGGAGGCACATATCTGGCCGTATTATACGAAGATCCGTCCGTTTCAGGATCTTTCTTTCCGCTATCCGGTCACGTATCAGACACCGGTATTCACGTTGACGAATACGTACCGGAAGCGCAGATTCAGAAACTGTCCACAGATCGTTACTTATATTGACGGGCCGTTTTATCCGGACCGGTCGCTTACGAACAGGGAACAAAAGAAACAGCTTCGTGATCTGGCATATGAAAAGATGCAGGAACGGGCAAGGCAAAATAACATGGAGATCATCCGTTATGTCAGACGGGCGGATGCAGGGGAACAACAATGATAAATATATTATTTTCAGGAAATGAAAAGGTGTTTGACGGAGTGCTCTCCTGTATGCTGTCAATCTTAAAGCGTACCACGACAGATGAACCATTCCGTTTCTATCTTTTTACCATGGATGTTACGAGGATCAAGCCGGAGTATACACCGATCAGTGACAGGCAGACCGCTTTTCTCGAAGGAATTGCAAGAGAGTATAACAAAGACAACCGTGTCTGCAAAGTGGATGTAACGGATTTATATGAAGAAGAGTTTGGACATTGTCCGAATGAAGGAGCATACTGTTCACCGTATACACTGCTTCGGCTTTTTGCAGACCTGATCGAAGATATTCCGGATAAGCTGTTGTACTTAGATGTAGATCTGTTGTTTAACCGTGATATTACCTTACTGTATGATATAGATGTGTCCGGGTATGAGTATGCAGCAGCAAGGGATCATTATGGAAAGTATCTGCTCAATCCGAACTATATCAATGCGGGTGTCCTGCTTTTAAATATGGCTAAGATCAAACGGACAGGACTTTTCCACAAGGCAAGAAAGCTGATCCGGGAAAAGAAACTTGTATTTGCAGATCAGAGCGCAATTTATCGCAGCACTTTGAAGAAAAAGATGCTGCCGCAGCGATATAATGATCAGAAGTTCTTACATAAACATACCGTAGTAAGACATTTTTCCAAACGTCTGTTTTATCTGCCGTATCCACATACTGCCAATATCAAGCAGTGGTATGTCAGTGAGATCCACCGGATTTTCGGTTACTATGTGTTTGACGATATTTTATTCGAATATATCTATCAGAAGAAAAAGTATGAGAATGAAAATGAGGGAAGAGAAAATGAATAATAAAGAGAGAATACCGGTCTTTTATGCATGTGATGATAATTTCGTAAAGTATACGATCGTATCCCTGTACTCCATGATGGTGAATGCGTCCAAGGAATATCAGTACCGGATCCATATTTTAAATACGGATATCCGGGACGACATGAAGCAGCTTGCGTATGAGATGCAGAATGAGAATTTTGAAATCCAGTTTGATGATGTGACCGATTATCTGAAGTCGATCAATGATAAGCTGCCGCTTCGTGATTATTATTCGAAGACCACCTACTACCGGATGTTTATCGCAGAGATGTATCCGGAGTATGAAAAAGCAATCTATATTGACAGTGATACGATTGTATTAGGTGATATTTCAGGTCTTTATGAACACGATTTAGGAGACTGCTTTGTAGGCGCAGCAAGAGATCAGGTCATGATCCAGATCGGGAATTATGGAGATTATGTGGAAAAAGTGCTTGGTATTGACCGTGATAAGTGCTTCAATGCCGGACTGCTTTTGATTAACTGCAAACAGTTCCGGGAAAACTTTGTCTTAGATCAGTTTATTGAACTTTTGCATCAGTACAACTTCGTTGTAACACAGGATGAGGATTATCTGAACCTGATCTGTAAGAATCATGTACTGTGGTTAGATCAGAAGTGGAATTCAGAGGTCTTTGGGGAGATCATCACGCCATTGGAAGAGATACAGATCCTTCATTATATTATGGTATCAAAACCATGGCATTATGAGGACTGCCGTCTTGGAGAAGTCTTCTGGAAATATGCAAAGGAGACGAAGGTCTACGAAGAGATCCGTCAGGTATTAGCAGATTATACCGATGAGCAGCGTGCCGAGGATCAGGCGTCCGGTGACCGCTTATACGAAACTGCGAAGCGTGAGATTGCAAGAGAAGATAACTATCTGAAACAGCGCTATGCCGGAAAACTGAAATCGGTAGACCGTCTGATGATCTTAGAGAAGATCGCACGTTATGAGAAGGAGGGACGTTTTGATGAGGACGTTGAAAACGACCCCCCCACGAAGGAACTGATGCCGGAGGATATTGATTATCTCCGGAAAAAGTTAAGCAGTAAGATCAAGACCAGACTTGCGTATAAGATGGCAAGAACATATTTAAACGATATTGTGAATCACAAGAAGATGATCGTAAAAGAAATCAAAGGAATTGAGAACTTTGCAAATCTTGATTCCGGTGCGATCATAACCTGCAATCATTTTAATGCATTTGACAGCTTTGCAATCCAGATGGTCTATGAAGCTGCCCATCAGAGAAGGCGCAAGTTCTATCGCGTGATCCGGGAAGGAAACTATACGAATTTTTCCGGATTTTACGGTGTACTGATGCGCAACTGCAATACACTGCCGCTTAGCTCGAACATCAAGACAATGAAGAAGTTTATCGAATCGATCGATAAGATTCTGCAAAGAGGTCATTTTGTCCTGTTTTACCCGGAGCAGAGTATGTGGTGGAATTACCGGAAGCCGAAGCCATTAAAGAAGGGAGCCTATACCTTTGCGGTACAGAATCATGTACCGGTTCTGCCATGTTTTATTACGATGCAGGACAGTGATATTGTAGATGAGGACGGATTCTATGTACAGGAGTATACGGTACATGTCAGCGAACCGATCTATCCGAATCCGAGATGGAACAAATCGGAAAATATTGAATATATGAAGAACAAGAATTATGATCTTTGGAAAAAGATCTATGAAGAAACCTATAAAGAGCCATTGACGTACAGCTGCGATCTTGAAAAGAACGCATAAAGTCAGGCTATTGGATCAGGGCTGCTACCTGCGTGATATATCCGGATGGATTGTCACGCTGTGGCGGCCCTTCTAAGTAGGTGTGGCGGATGATTCCTTTCAGATGGATATTTTTGGCGGCTGCATAATGTAACAGCTGTTTTCTGCTTTGTCCGAGTGTCTCATAGCTGCCATGATGATAGATACAGAGTGCACGTTCAGCCGGAAGATGGCGGATATGTTCGCCTTCGCTTTCCGGTGGAACGGCAACGCAATACGTTAACAGATTCGGATAATCGGGCTGGTATTCAATAAAATACATCCGTTTGTCGGTGACAGTGCCGTAATTCTGCATAGCGGTATATGCAGTTTCCCGGAGAAAAACAGTGCGGTCAGCAATATCCGAGGAAAGACGGTTGCGTACATAGACGGTCTGTGGAGGAAGCGTAATCCTTGTGATCTCACGGCCGGGCTTACTGGCAATGCGTTCCTGTAAGGTCTCGATCTTCAGGTTTAATTTATCGCGCAGACGGATCAGACGGGCAACCAGCTCATTCATATCAGCGGTACCATTCAGATAACCATCGATCTCGTCTAAGGAAAGTCCGAGATTCTGCAGGCTTCGGATCGTACGGATCCGGGTGAAAGTGTCGATGGTATAATAACGGTTCGAAGTCTTACCCTCCTTTTTATCCGGTACGACTAATCCCTTTGCTTCGTAGTTTAAGATAATTCTTCTTATAATTCCAAGGGAAGCTGCAATTTCTCCGATACTGAAAAGTCCATCTTTTTGTTTTGACATCCTACAATCCCTCAAAAAAATTTTTGCTAAAAGGCTTGCATCGTACACTGATGTACGATGTATAATATATACAGTAAGTATAGGAAACCGGCAGACAGATGTCAAGAACGGTGAAATACAACAGGGAGGGATTACATATGAAGAAACTAATCACACTTTTACTGACGGTAGTTTTGAGTGTATCAATGCTTGCAGGTTGTGGGGGAGATCCGGTAGCGGATGAGTTAGAAAAATATTTGAATACAGATATGAAAGATATCAACCAGAAGTATGAAGACTTAAAGACTGAGATGGGTAAATGGGAGGATTTCTCTGATGCACAGCAGATGATCGACAGTATCGACCAGGTCATTCTTCCGAATCTGAAGGATTCGTTAGATGCACTCGATCAGATTGATTTATCGACCGATGAAGTGAAGGCAGTCCGTGATACCTATAAGAATGCGCTTGAGACTTATCAGGATGGCTTTCATCAGATGCGCTCTTACCTGGAAGGGGAAGACGAAGCGGATTATAACGCAGCAGAGGACAAGATCAATGATGCAGTAAGCATTGTGAATGATTATAACAGCCAGTTAGAGAAGCTTGCCGAAGAAAAAGGCATGACAATTGAATATTAGATTATCAGAGAGGATAAAAGGACTCCCGCAGCGATGGCCGCGGGAGTTTTTGCGTAAATGTGGTGAAGTTACGTATATGATTAGAAAAATTTAAAATTATCTGAAAAAATTAGCACTCACCTCTTGACAGTGCTAACAACTGGTGCTATATTCTGAATTGTAAAGAGAATATATGCAAAGTTAGGAGGGAGAAGCATGAACATTCAGAAATTTACACAGAAGTCAGTCGAAGCGATCAATGATTGTGAGAAGCTGGCTTATGAATATGGAAATCAGGAGATCGAGCAGGAGCATCTGCTGGTCGCTCTATTGCAGCAGGAGGATGGTCTGATCTTAAAACTGATTGAAAAAATGGAGATTCAGAAGGAGCATTTTGTGGATAACGCACTTCGTCATCTGCAGGCGCGTGTAAAGGTGTCTGGAGGACAGGTGTATGTCGGACAGGATCTGAATAAGGTGCTGATCCATGCAGAAGATGAAGCAAAGCAGATGGGAGACGAGTATGTATCGGTTGAGCATCTGTTCCTGGCTCTGATCAAATATCCAAATAAAGCGATCAAAGAGATCTTAAAAGAGTACGGAATCACAAGAGAACGTTTTTTACAGGCATTGTCAACGGTGCGTGGTAACCAGCGTGTGACTTCGGATAACCCGGAGGCAACCTACGATACCCTGAATAAGTATGGTTACGATATGGTAGAGCGTGCAAGGGATCAGAAGTTAGATCCGGTCATTGGACGTGATACAGAGATCCGTAACGTAGTCCGGATCCTTTCGCGTAAGACGAAAAATAATCCGGTTTTAATCGGTGAACCGGGTGTAGGTAAGACCGCAGTTGTCGAAGGTCTGGCACAGCGTATTGTACGCGGAGATGTACCGGAAGGCTTAAAGGACAAGAAGCTGTTTGCACTGGATATGGGTGCATTGGTTGCCGGTGCGAAGTACCGTGGTGAATTCGAGGAACGTTTAAAGGCAGTCTTAGATGAAGTAAAGCAGTCGGATGGACAGATCATTCTGTTTATCGATGAGCTGCATACGATCGTCGGAGCAGGTAAGACAGATGGTGCAATGGATGCGGGACAGCTCTTAAAGCCGATGCTTGCAAGAGGTGAACTCCACTGTATCGGTGCAACCACACTCGATGAATACCGGGAGTATATCGAAAAGGATGCAGCCTTGGAACGTCGTTTCCAGCCGGTTATGGTAGATGAGCCAACCGTAGAAGATACGATCTCGATCCTGCGTGGCTTAAAGGAGCGTTACGAAGTCTTCCATGGTGTTAAGATTACAGATTCTGCACTGGTATCGGCAGCGGTACTCTCGAATCGTTATATCTCCGACCGTTTCCTGCCGGATAAGGCGATCGACTTAGTCGATGAGGCATGCGCACTGATCAAGACGGAATTAGATTCCATGCCGACCGAGTTAGATGAACTGAACCGTCGTGTTATGCAGATGGAGATTGAGGAGACTGCCTTAAAGAAGGAGGAAGACCGTTTAAGCCAGGATCGTCTGGCAACCCTGCAAAAAGAGTTGGCAGAGCTGCGTAACGAATTTCAGACGAAGAAGGCACAGTGGGATAACGAGAAGAAGTCTGTGGAAAAGGTACAAAAGCTCCGTGAGGATCTTGAGAACCTGAAAAAAGAGATTGCGACAGCCCAGCAGAATTATGATCTGAATAAAGCGGCTGAATTGCAGTATGGTAAGCTGCCACAGTTACAGAAGCAGTTACAGATCGAAGAGGATAAGGTAAAAAATGAGGATCTTTCCCTTGTCCATGAGAATGTCAGTGATGAAGAGATTGCAAGGATCATTTCACGGTGGACCGGTATTCCGGTTGCCAAGCTGACCGAAAGTGAACGGAATAAGACCCTTCATTTGGACGAAGAACTGCATAAGCGTGTCATCGGACAGGATGAAGGTGTCGAGAAGGTAACAGAAGCGATCATCCGTTCCAAAGCAGGCATCAAGGACCCGACAAAGCCGATCGGTTCGTTCCTGTTCTTAGGTCCTACCGGTGTAGGTAAGACCGAACTTGCCAAGGCATTGGCAGCCAGTCTGTTTGACGATGAGAGCAATATGGTGCGTCTTGATATGAGTGAGTATATGGAGAAATATTCCGTGTCCCGTCTGATCGGAGCGCCTCCGGGATATGTCGGATATGACGAAGGCGGTCAGCTGACGGAGGCTGTCCGTAGAAAGCCGTATTCGGTTGTACTGTTCGATGAGGTGGAAAAGGCACATCCGGATGTCTTTAATGTACTGTTACAGGTATTAGATGACGGCCGGATCACCGATTCCCAGGGCAGAACCGTAGACTTTAAGAATACGATCATAATTATGACCTCGAACCTTGGCTCTGCACATCTGTTAGAGGGCATCGAAGCAGATGGAACGATCAATGCACAGACCGAGGAAGCCGTTATGAATGAGCTGCGTGGCAACTTCCGGCCGGAGTTCTTAAACAGACTTGACGAGATCATTATGTTTAAGCCATTAACGAAGGATAATATCGGCAATATCATCCACCTGCTGATGCAGGACTTAAACAAGCGTTTAGTCGACCGTGAGATCTCAGTGGAACTGACGCCTGCGGCAGAGCAGTATATCGTAGATCATGGTTATGATCCGGTATATGGTGCAAGACCGTTGAAGCGTTTCCTGCAAAAGCATGTAGAAACACTTTCCGCAAAGCTGATCCTTGCCGATGAGGTAGGAGCGGGAGATGTGATCCTGATCGATCTGGTCGATGGAAAGCTTGCAGCCAGAAGAAAGTAAGCGCGTGCCGCAAGAGATTTGCAGAAACCGCAACGGATAAAATTTAGTAGAAAAGACATGGTATGTCACTACAGTGGGATGCCATGTCTTTTTTGCTGTATAGGAATTCCTATACAGCAAAAGTTAAGATGCGCACCTCACGGAGAGGAAGATTATGCGATGCACCTAGTCAGGGCGAAAATAGGTAGTCAGGGTGCAGAAACCGCAGAAAAGTGGTGAAAAAATGCACCTAATCAGAGCAAAAGCAGGTAGTCAGGGTGCAGGAAATGCAAAAAAGTGGTAGAAAAGTGCACCCAGTCAGAGCAAAAGCAGATAGTCAGGGTGCAGAAACCGTAGAAGAGTGGTGAAAAAATGCACCCAGTCAGAGCAAAAGCAGGTAGTCAGGGTGCAGGAAATGTAGAAAAGTGGTGGAAAAGTGCACCCAATCAGGGCAAAAGCAGATAGTCAGGGTGCAGGAAACACATAAAAAGGATGAAATAATGCACCTACAAAAAAGAAAAAAAGAACTTTGGTGCATAAATGACAATGCATTCATATACCTCTTGACAACCAGATAGATTGTGCATATACTGTATATATGGAGATATACAGTATATGCACAATCTATGTAGAACATAGGAAAAGAGGAGAGGGGACATGGAGGTTTTAAACTGTCAGAATCTGACCCGGAGAGTTGGAAATTTTGAACTTTCAGACATATCATTTTCATTAGAACCGGGTTATCTGCTTGGGGTAGTCGGAGTCAATGGTTCCGGAAAGAGTACACTGCTGCACTATCTGATGGGCGGCGGCAGTCTGGGAGAGCGGACGAAGATTATGGTGGCAGGCTGTTCGATGACGGATCAGCCGGTGGAGGCGAAGCAGCATATTGCCTTTGTCTTAAACGACTGTCCGTTTTTTATGGCATTGTCAGGCAGGGAAAATATGCAGATCGTTTCGAAATTATACCCGGGATTTTCCAAAGAGAAGTTCATGGAATGGATGGAGCATTTTGCGGTGCCGGCGAAGCGTCCGTTGCAGCGTCTGTCGAAGGGACAGCAGATGAAGTTCCAGCTCGCATTTGCCTTATCGTATGATGCAGATGTGTACTTTATGGATGAGCCGTCGGCAAATCTCGATGTAGAATTCCGGGAAGAATTCTATCAGATCGTGCGGGAGCTGATCGTGGATGGGAAAAAGAGTGTGGTCTATGTCACACAGCTTGTTGAGGAACTTAACGGCCTTGCGGATTATATCCTGTGGATGCATCAGGGAAAGATGCTCCTATACATGGATACGGAAAGCCTGCAGGAACGCTTTTTGGTAGTAACGGGACCACGCAGAAGCATCGATTCGATCCCGGTGAATCTGGTCGTAGGGAAAAAGTACGGGGATTCCCATAACGAAGCACTGATCGACTGTTTTCAGGGAGAACTGATGCTGCCGCTTGAAAGACGGCGGGCGCGTATCGAAGAGATCATGTACTATTTTGAAGAGAATCCATCTTCGATCCGGTATTTTCTGATGGAACATAAGGAAAAACAGGTGCATGTAAACCGCTTTGGTTTTTCTTACCGGAATGGTGGAATCTATGTATAGGAATTCGAGTGAAGTGAGGAGAAAAGTATGGATAAAGTCATAAAGCTTGCTTTTTTTCAGAGCATGATTGAAATAAAGGCACAATGGAAAACAAAAAGGTGGCTTCTTCTGATATATGCGGTCTGTATTACGTGTGTGGTAATGGGCATAATGTTCGATGATACAGGTATAAATAACGGCTTCTGGGCGGTCTATATTTTGTCTTTTTCTGTTGGGGATATTTTTCAGGCACAGGAGAAACTGTTTCCAAGGATTTTTGCCTATCTGCCGATGAATGATGGACAGAAGGCAAAGTATCTGCTCTGCCGGATCAGCGTAGGAAGCATGCTGCTTTTCCTGTGTCTTGGCATCTGGGCAGTGATCGATCTGGCACAGGGAAGAATCTTTCAGAGGGAGCATCTGCTTTTATTGCTGACATGGATCGATATGATCCTGCTCATACAGTTGCAGCAGATAACTGCAATTACGAAGGAAGCCAGAAAACAGCTGGATCAGACGATGATGAAAAAATCAACCGGACGTATGCTGACTGCTTCGAAGGTGATAGGAATCCTTATGACTTTTCCGGTGATTTTAGGTATACTGGCATTTGACGATATATGGAATGTGAAGCTGCTTGCGGTGATTGTTTTTACAGGAATGGTTGTTTTGATTCTGGCAAATTGTTTTCACATGCGTTTCATTCATCGTAATTTTGCGCAGGTGCAGTGGCGTTAGGAGGATGTATGAATCTATCAATTACAACAGGCAGCAATCTGGCTATTTATGAACAGATCGTGCAGCAGATTAAAAATGAGATCATTGCCGGGCATCTGACAGAAGGGGATATGCTTCCGTCTATCCGCAGTCTTGCCAAGGAGCTTCAGATCAGCGTGATCACGACAAAGCGTGCATACGAGGAATTAGAAAAAGAGAATCTTGTGTATACCGTTGCCGGACGAGGGGTTTTTATTGCAAGGCAGGATAAGAAGATCCTGCGGGAAAAGAAGATCACTGGGATCGAAAGCTCGCTGACAGAGCTGATCAGGGAAAGCAAAAAGGCGGGACTTTCGAAGGAGGACCTGACGGAGATGGTGCAGCTACTCTGGGAAGAGGACTAAGCAGTTGTGCGGTGAAGTATCGGGCAAAGATACGGAAATGGGGATTGGAATGCTTACAGTTTCACATATCAGTAAAAAACGAAAACAATTTGAACTAAGGGATGTTTCCTTTGAAGTGCCGGCAGGTTATATTACCGGACTGGCCGGGAAAAACGGAGCCGGAAAAAGTACACTCATACAACTGATCCTCGGACAGCTCTGTGCAGATGCCGGTGAGATCTGTCTGGGTGAACTTAAGGGGAGCAGAGATGCCAGCCTGCTCCGGGATCAGACCGGATTTGTGTTAGAGAAGGAGAATCTGTTTTTGCGTGGGAAAACAGCCTATGAGAATGGAGACTTCTTTGGCCGCTTTTATACCAAGTGGGATAGTGCACTATATCGGAAGTATTTAGCGGACTTTGGACTTTCGGTTACGGAGCAAAAAAGGCTTCCGGTCGGTTCTCTTTCGACCGGACAGTATATCCGGTTTCAGCTTGCGTTTGCACTTGCCCATCATCCGGAGCTTTTATTGCTAGATGAACCGACAGCGAATCTCGATCCGGTTTTTCGAATGAAGTTTTTAACGTTGTTGCAGGAGGCAGTGGAAAGGGAAGAGATGGCAGTTCTGTTTGCAACGCATATCACGACAGATCTTGATAAGATCGGTGATTATCTGGTGGTACTCGATGAAGGAAGCGTTGTCTGCATGGGTTCCAAAGAGGAGTTATTCGATATGTATCAGACGAAGCGGGTATCTGAAATCATTTTGAAGGGATGTGGGAAACATGATACGAAGTGATGAGTCTGTGATCCATAGGCAGAACAGGAAACATCTGCAAGAGATCAGTCAGTACCACAGGAATCTGATCCATCTGCTGCTTTATGTGGCAGGCGGCATTTATGCAGCGTTCTGTTTTTTCCTGTGGCGTGGGCAAAAGGCAACTATAAATGCATATCTTGTAACGGTGCTGATGCAGTTTGCGGTGTGTCAGATTAAGTATATCTCGATTGCAAGGGTCAATACATCTCATGCATCCCCACAGTATCTGGCAGATGGTCTGCTGTTACTACCGGTGTCACGTATGGATATTATCGGCTGGCATTTTATGGAAGTGGTAAAAACACAGTTCGTTTTTGAGGGGCTGCTTGGGATCATTTTCCTGCTGGTACAAAAGCCGCCTGCATGGACGGATCTGATCTGGATCATACTTATAGCGGGCATTCCGCTTGCCGTGGTTATGATCCGGGACCGGAAATTATTTTTGCCGGATGAAAAAATGGAGTAGCATATATTTTGACAGATCATTTCGAAAATGTTAGATTCGTAATACGGAAGAAATGTATCTGCAACAGATGCAATACGTAGAAATGAGGATCACAATGGAATTTCAAAAAATAACAATGGAAGATAAAAAATGGATGGAAGAAAAGCTGCGGGAAGATGACCGCAGGGGGTGCGAATATACATTTGGCAATAATTATATCTGGCGGGATATCTATCAGGTGGAGGTCGCCTGTGTCTGTGACTGTCTGGTGGTCAGGTATGAGGCAGAAGGGGAAGAATGCTTTGCCTTTCCGATCGGTGCCGGAGATAAGGCACAGGCAGTCCGGATGCTTTTAGCGGATGCAAGGGACAATGGAAGGATGCTCTTTTTTGACAGTATGTTAGAGGAAGATAAGGCATTGCTCGAGCAGGAGTTCCCGGGACAGTTTATCATCCATGAGGAGAGGGACGGCTTTGACTATCTGTATACAACGGAAAAATTATCAACCCTTGCGGGCAAGAAACTGCATGGAAAGCGGAATCACATCAACCGCTTTCTGGATAATCAGAACTGGTCCTATGAACCGATGACGGAGGAAAATAAGGAAGAATGCCTTGCCATGGACAAAAAATGGTGTGATATGCAGGCCGAAAAATGGGATCAGGGAATGTTAGAGGAGCAGCGGGCAGTCCGGGAATCCATCGAGCATTTTTCAGAGCTTGGATTTGTCGGAGGTGTTCTGAGGGTGGACGGAGAGATCGTCGCATTTACGATCGGCGAGCCGCTGAATTCGGATACCTTTGTCGTGCATATTGAAAAAGCTTTTGCGGATATCCAGGGAGCATATCCGATGATCAACCAGCAGTTCGTGTTACACGAATGTCAGGACTTTTCCTATGTAAACAGGGAAGATGATACCGGAGAAGAAGGACTTCGAAAGGCAAAGTTATCCTATTATCCGGATATCCTGTTGAAAAAATATTCGGCAAGTCTTAGCAAGGAACAGATCGTTTATGCCGAGGAGGCAATGATACCGGAACTGAAGGAATTATGGATGGAAGCATTCGGGGATGAGCCGGAGTATGTGGATCTGTATTTTAAAAAGCGGTTTACACTGGATAATATGCTTGTCTATATCGAAGACGGCAGACCGGTTTCTATGATCTCCATGCTTCCGGCAACGATCCGGCTTGCGGATCAAAGTACAAGAGAGGTGTATTATATCTATGCGGTGGCAACGAGAGAGGCATACCGTAGAAGGGGACTTGCAAGAGAACTTCTGATAGAAGGGTACCGCAGAAAGCGTGCACCATTTCTCTTAGTGCCTGCGGATGAGAAGTTACAGAAGTATTATCAGAACATTGGCTTTGTACCGGTTTCGATAATGCAGACAGAGATTTTTTCCCGCACTTTGCAGGATCAGACACAGCAGGCAGATACGTTGCAGGAACAGACCTATGTTTATCAGAAGGAGTCAGAAAATAGAGTAGAACCGGCAGACGGACCGTACTGGCTGCTTACGGTCACACCGTCCGAGTACCGGAAGCTGCGGGATTCGTATTTTGCAGGAGATGGGTATGTGGCATGGGATGATACAGCGGTTGCTTATGCACTGTGCGAGAACGACTACTGCGATGGATATGCCTATAAGGTACTGCATGATACGCAGGAGAAGCTGCTTTTATACCGCATGGAAGAAAATACGATGGAGATTATAGAAACCACACTGACCGATGAAGAGATCCTTGGGGTAATAAAAAAGCTTAAGCTCACACCGGATCAGGTATCCGTGCGAAGACCGGTAAAACAGGAATCCAAAGGAAACGGAAACATAACCGGTATGATATATGGAAAGGATTTATCCGGGGCAGAGCGAGTGTATCTGAATCTGATTCTGGATTAGATATTCCGCGTTCGAATAAAAAATGCACAAAATATGTGAAAAACTTTGCTGTTCGTTCCGTAAGAACGACGCAAATGTTCTGGAGCATATTTTGTGCATTTTCTATTTTAAAATAAGGCATATCACGTGCATCGTATGCTTTGTTATTCTTTTTCTACATATCCGAAAGCCGCTAATATATCCGTGATATGGTACATCTCGCAGATTTATTCTGTCTTACGTCTGATGGTGCACCAATAAATTCCTGAATCAAAAGAAAAAATATGGTTTACAATCTTAATAACAAAGAATATAATGTGGAGTAGAATGAAAAAATTCTTAGAATCTAAGAATTGGTGGTGAAATTTTGAAGAACGGATCGGTTTTAGGATGGCTGACAGATTATATGGAGAAACATGCGATCTCCATTACACAGACAGCGCAGGAAACAGGAATTCCAGATGAAAAGTTACGGGCAGGTGCAAAGGAGAAGCTGACGGCTGAGGAGTTTTTAGAACTGTGCGCTTATCTGAAGGTGCGGCCGGAAGAGATTAGGGAAGAGTTGAAGCAATGCTAAGATACAGGTGTAAGGAACATAATATTTCGACGGCAACGAGTGTCTGTCCGGTATGTGGAAACCGGGCGGAACTGGAACGTTCGGATATTTTCTGGTGTGATGAATGCCGGATACCACTTTATCAGAAGCATTGTTCCATGGGACATAAGGTACGCAGACTGACGACAGATATCCGTCCGGTATTTCCGGAGGAACGCCTGCTATTAGAGATTCTCTTAGGAGAACCTTTTTGTTTTCGTGAAGATTCTGTCTGGAATGCAACAGGGAATAAGTACATTGTCAATGGAAAGCGGATTGAGTTTTCCATTCAGCAGTTAAAGGATGTGGATGCGGACCGGATACGGCGTACGTATGATGCTTTGAAGGAACAAAACAGTGACGAAGCATTTTTACGGTATATCAACCGCTTTGTGGAAGAGAACCGGGAGCGGATGGATGAGATTACGAAGGAAGCGGTTTCCTATATCAGACAGGCAGTGGATGGTGTGGATCTGTGTGACATGTTTGTTTCCTTTTCCGGCGGAAAGGATTCGACGGTCACCTCAGACCTTGTCATGCGTGCATTAAGTGAACCGAAGGTACTTCATATTTTCGGAGATACAACGTTAGAATTCCCGGAGACCATGAAGTATGTGGAACGTTTCCGGAAGGAGCACCCCAAGACTCCGGTGATCTCTTCGCGGAATAAGGAGAAGGATTTTGAGTCACTGTGCCGGCTTGTCGGACCGCCAAGCCGGGTGATGCGCTGGTGCTGCACGATCTTTAAGACCGGGGCAATCAACCGCAAGATCCGGGCACTGTTTCAGAACAAGTCAAGGATCGTAACCTTTTATGGAATCCGAAGAAGTGAGTCGGCAAGCCGCAGTAAGTATGAACGTGAGACAGAAGGGTCGAAGATCACAAAGCAGATCACGATCTCACCGATCATAGACTGGCAGGATTTTGATGTCTGGCTGTATCTGCTTAGTACCGGAATTGATTTTAATTATGCATATCGTCTGGGCTATGCCAGAGTCGGCTGCTGGTGCTGTCCGAATAACAGTGTCTGGTCTGAATTTTTATCGAGGATCTATATGCCCACGCAGTATGGGCAGTTCCATGAACTGTTGGTGGAATTTGCAAAAAGCATCGGGAAAAAGGATGCAGAAACCTACGTGGCAGATGGCAAGTGGAAGGCAAGGCAGGGTGGAAACGGTGTTGCCTATGCGAAGAATACCGTGGTGTCCTTCCAGCCATGTGCGCTTGAGGAGAATGCCTTTAATTATGAACTGAAAAGGCCGCTGACTGAGGAATTTTACCAGCTTTTCCAGCCATTTGGCTATCTGAATTATGAACTGGGTAACAAGCGGTTAGGGGAAGTCTATGTAACGAAAAAGGATGGGGCACTCCGCCTTAAGATCCAGGGACGTCCGGGGGCGGATCAGGTACGGATTACGATCTATGACTATCATTTAGACGGAGCAGCCAGCCTACATGCAGCAGAGGACAAGATTAAGTGCCAGCTGACAAAGTATCAGCTTTGCATGGGATGCCGTGCATGTGAAGCGGTATGCAGGTACAATGCCATCAATATCACCGAAGATAAGACGGGACAGATCCATTATGCAATCAATGAGCAAAAGTGTGTGCGTTGTATGGAATGTGTGAACCATTTTAACGGAGGCTGTTATATCCGCAAGGTACTGGCAACGAAGAATAAGGAATAGGAATGAGTGGAAAATGTCACAGGAGAAAATAAAGATCCGGTTAAAAGGACACGAGACCTTCATCCTGCGTGAAGGCTGGGTGACAAAGGGATTATATGCGGTACAAAAGGATGCCGGAGTATTTGGTAAGAATTACGGAGCAGATGCACTTGGTGTCGGTACGAATATGGCAAAGGCGATCCGCTACTGGTTAAAGGAGAGCGGACTGACGGCAGAACCACCGAGACAGGGTGTACATCTGAGTGATCTCGGAAAGCTGGTTTTACAATATGATCCTTATCTGGAGGATGATTTTACGTTGTGGCTGATGCATGTGAATCTCTGCCGGAAGCTGCATACGGTTACAAGCTGGTATCTGTTTTTTAATACATTGCCTGCAAAAGATTTTACCAAAGAAGAACTTTGTGGACTTTTGACGGAACAGATCCGGATACAGACGGGGAATATGGAGCCTTCGCTACGATCTGTTACCGATGATTGCAGTGCATTGCTTGCAATGTATACAAGAGAGCATCTGGCAGATTATGACCCGGAGGATAAGAAGATCAGTCCGTTTGCACGGCTTGGTCTGATCAAAAAAGATGGCACAAGATACCATAAGGCGCAGCCGGACCGGGATCTGCTCGATCCTCTGGTGATTTTTTACCTGATACAGCAATATTTCCATGAAACAAAGCGGAACAGTATCAGTATTGCAGATCTATTAAAGCAGCCGGGACTTCCCGGAACACTGCTGAACCTGAAACGGACGGTTTTGAATGAATACATAGATCAGCTTGCAGACGAGGGTCTTTTGATCGTGAACCGGACAGCCGGGCTTGATATGGTCTATCAGAACAGCAGCCTTGGTGCCACAGAGGTCGCAGCGCACTACTATAACGGAAGGAATGAATAAGTTTTATGTACACATTACGGGATTTGGTTGAGATCGATAAAAGGTTTCAGAATTCGGTCAATCTGCAGCTTGATCTGGAGAATGACCGGAAGCTGAACGGTTATATACCGACAAGATCTTCGCTTACGATATTAAGCAGATATGTGGATGCTGTTTTAAAAGAGCAGGGATTTCGTGCATCGATCCTGATTGGTCCGTATGGAAAGGGAAAGTCACATCTTCTGTTAGTCCTGCTTAGGATTTTAGGTGCTAAGGATGCGAAGGAATTAGAAGAAGTCTTAGCGAAGATCGAAGCCGTGGATTCAGAACTTGCAAAACAGATCCTTGCTTATAAGCGGACCGGAAAAAGACTGCTTCCGGTGCTGGTGTCAGGATCGAATCCGGATCTGTCGGATGCATTCCGCTATGCATTACTGACAGCATTAGAGCGGGAGCATATCACGGATCTCATGCCTTCGAGTTACTTTAGTGAAGCATTAAAATGTCTGGAGCAATGGAAAAGCAGTTTTCCGGACACCTATCAGGCATTTGCCCATCATCTTGCGGCAGCTTCCATGACGATGGAGCAGATGAGGACAGCGCTGCACCGGATGGATGAGCATGCACTGCATCTGTTCCGGAAGCTGTATCCGAAGGTGACAGCCGGCAGCAGTTTTGCACCGATCGTCAATATGGATATTATGAAGATCTATGAAGAGGTCGGAGTGCAGTTACGGCAGGAATATGGCTATGATGGGATGTTTGTGGTCTTTGATGAGTTCAGCAAGTACATTGAGGGACATGAACAGGCAACCTTTGCACGTGATATGAAGATTTTACAGGATATGTGTGAACTGGCAGCAGGTGCATCGGAAAGCCAGCTTCATATTGTCTTTGTAGCACATAAGAGTATTAAGGAATATGGCACACAGCTTCCTGCATCGGTACAGAATGCATTTACGGGCGTAGAGGGGCGGTTACTGGAAGTGCCGTTTTTCGTGTCTGCAAAAAATAATTTTGAACTGATCCGGAATGTGATAAGGAAAAGCGGACAGGCATATCAGAATGCTATCAGAGAGAATCCTCAGTGGCAGGATATTTTAGACGCATCCTATCAGCTGCCATGTATGCGGGGGCTGTTTGAACAGGAGGATTACATACAGACAGTTGCCTATGGCTGTTTCCCACTTTTTCCGATGACAGCGTATCTGCTTCTGGCAATCAGTGAGAAGATCGCACAGAACGAGCGGAGCGTATTTACTTTTCTTGCAAACGAGGAGCCGGGCAGTCTGGTCTATCTGATCGGGCATGCAAGGGGTGCGGCATACGGAATCGGAGCGGATGCCGTCTATGATTATTTTCAGAACCTGTTCCGGGAAAATACGTCAATGCCTGTCATACATGCGGAATGGCTGAAGGCAGAATATGCATTATCAAAGACAGCAGATGAACAAAAGAGAAAGCTGATCAAGGTACTGGCACTGTTAAAAATGGTGGCAAACCCGGAGGAAGTTCCGGTGGATGCACGTACGATCGCATTATCGGCAGGCATGGCACAGGCCGATGCAGCAGAGCTTTTGGCGGAACTGGAAAAGGAACAGATCATTATCTGGCGTGTGAAGTTTGCGTGCTATGCATTTAAGAATAATATTGGAATCAATCTTGATCAGGAGATCAAAAATCGGGTTTTAAGATTAGGAGAACAGATCAATATCTGTGAGATATTACAGCGGGTATCAGATCTCGAATATATTCTGCCAAAACAGCATAATCAGGAATATACGATGACGCGGTATTTCCATTATGTATATATGACAACTGGACAGTTCCTGGATCTGCCAAAGGCATCCTATCTTTTTGAAGCGAAGCCGGCAGATGGAAAAATCATTGCGTTATTAGGTACGGATGTAACAACCGAAGAACTGACCGAAAAGTTAAGAAGTCTGAAAGAAGAGCGTATCGTGGTTCTCTATCCGAAGGAGGCATTTACCAAAGCGGAGTGCCTGAAAAACCTGCTTGTAGTAGAACAGCTGCAAAAGGATCCAGAGTTTATGGAATCCAATCGCGTGTTACAGCAGGAATTAAAGCTGTATGAAGAGGATCTGCTTTTTGAGATCAATGCCGAACTGGAACGATTGTATCTGCCACAGAACCGGAATTGTTACGTGCTGCATGAAGATAAGATCCAGACAGATGTTACCGGTGTCGGTGAATTCAACCGGATGTTAAGTGGAATATGCGGAGCTTATTACGCACATGCACCGAAAATCAATAACGAGCAGATCAACCGGAAACATATCACCGCACAGATGAAGCGGGCAAGAAACCAGATCGTACAGGTGCTTTTAGCGCATGCTCCGACAGACCGGTATGAACAGGGGACAAGTCCGGAGGCAACTATTTTTCGCGCAACGATGGTACATACCGGGATTATGGGTGAAACAGACAGTGTCGATGCCGGAAGCCGTTATGTGCTGGAATGTATTGGAAGCTTTATCCAGTCCTGTGCCGGGAAAAAGCAGTCCTTCCGTAGGTTGTATGATACGTTGTTAGGACGTGGCTGTGGTGCAAGAAATGGCATTCTTCCGATTTTTCTTGCAAGCAGGATCGCGGAGCTGGAAGATACACCGGTTATTTTATTAAAAGAAAAGGAACTTGCAATTTCGGCGGAGGTACTTGGCAATTTAGATGAGAATCCGGATGATTATTATCTGTATGTAGAGAAAAAGACGGCGGAAAAGGAATGGTATCTGCAGGCACTGGAAAAGGAATTCCTTCGTGACGGGCATACAGGAACCGGACAGACAAGATTACAGCAGATTACAGATGCAATGCAGAAATGGTATCGTTCACTGCCACAGATCACGTTGAACTTTAAACAGTGTCCAGAGAATCTGCCGGAGAAGGAATTCTCTTATATCAGGAAACTGCGCAGTACATTACAGGGGATGGAGATCAATCCACGGGAACTGCTGTTTGAAAAATTACCACAGGCATGCGGAGAAACAAGATCCTATAAGACCTGTGCAAAGCATGTGACCTCTGCAAAAAAGTATTTAGACGGTTATCTGGATCAGATACGGAAGGATGCCATCCGGCTTACCAAACAGGTCTTTGGAGCAAAGCCGGAAGATGGCTTGTATGGGGTCTTAAAGGAATGGTACGAAGAACAGAGTGACCAGGCGAAACAATATCTGGCGAATCATCAGGTGACCGGATTTATGGGTTATCTGAAGCGGATGCAGACACATGATGAATATGAGATCGTAGAAAAGTTGGTGAAGTGTGTGATGGATGTTTATTTAGAGGACTGGAAGGATGACTCCATCGGACAGTACAGGCAGGAACTTGCAAAGATCCGTCATACCATAGAGGAACTAGAGGATACCGATGAACAGCAGACCGGACAGAATGTGATCAGTTTTGTCAATGGAGAAGGCCAGCGGATTGAAAAGTTTTATGATCCGGTTACAGAAGACAGTACCAGTTATTTTTTGAAAAATGCGATCGAAGATGCACTCGATGAATTCGGTGATACATTGGAAGTCAACCAGAAGGTTGCCGTTTTAGTCGAGATGTTAGACCGGCTTACACGATAGGAAGAAGGAAAGAGATATGAGTACAGGGGAGATGATTTATTTCGATAATGCCGCTACAACATTTCCGAAACCGGAAAGCGTCTATCAGGCGATGGATGAGGCAAACCGCAGGCTTGCAGTGAATGCAGGCCGTGGTTCGTATTCATTGGCGAAAGAGGCAGATCATCTTATCAAGGCAGCAAGGGAAGCAGTGTCCGATCTTGTCTGCGGCAGTCAGGTAGCAGAGGTTGTATTTACAGCCTCTGCTACGCTTGCATTGAATCAGATTATCGGAGGAATGGCGTGGAATGAACGGGCTGTGGTGTATGTTTCGCCCTATGAGCATAATGCGGTCATGCGTCCGCTTCATTTATTTCAGAAGAAGTATGGATTTCAGATACAGGTACTTCCCGTATGCGAAGCGGATCATAGGATCGATCTTGAAAAGACATCCTATCTGTTTGCAAAGCAGCCGCCAGATGCAGTTTTTCTTACACATATCAGTAACGTGACCGGGTATATTCTGCCGGTAGGGCAGCTTACCGGGCTTGCAAAAGCATATGGTGCAAGTGTGATCGTAGATGCTTCCCAGTCCATGGGACTTTTAGAAATAGATCTTTCCCATACACCGGTTGATTTTCTGGTTTTCGCCGGACATAAGAATCTGTACGGACCGTTTGGCACAGGCGGCTTCCTGATGCGGAGAGGCTGTCAGCTTGAACCATATATCGCAGGAGGAACAGGTAGCGATTCCCTGAATCTGTATATGCCGGATGCAGGAAGTATCCGTTATGAAGCGGCAAGTCCGAATGTTGTGGCAATCGCAGGATTGTATGCCGCCTGCATGGAGATTAAGGATAAGGATACGCGCGCCGGTTTCCGGGAACATGAGAGAATGCTGACCCGTATGCTGGTAGAAGGACTGCGTCCAATCCACGGTGTGAAGCTGTATCTGCCGCCTGCGGAAGCACATATTGGAATCGTATCATTTAATATAGACGGTTATCAGGCAGGAGAAGCCGGCATGGTGTTGGATGAGGATTATAAAATTGCAGTCCGCACCGGCTATCATTGTGCACCACTGATCCATGATTATTTGGATGATAAGGAACGGCTTGGTGTCATCCGGGCAGGAATCGGCAGATATACCACGAAGGAAGATGTAAAGAAACTGATCCGTGCAGTCAGTGAACTTGCAGAATAAACGGAGGAGAAAGATGGCAGAGAAAACAAATTTTATTGAACTGGTGAAAAAAATCTATCAGAAGCAGATATTGCTTCCGGATTTTCAGCGGAGGTTTGTGTGGAGCGATGAAGAAAGGCAGCGTAAAGTGGTTGCTTCGGTATTAGCCAGAATGCCGATTGGCAGTATCCTGCTGTTAAAGTCTGATCCAAATGAGTTTCAGGCAAAACAGATCGGAAGCAGGCTGGAAGCGGATACAGAAGATCTGAAAAATGAGGTTGAATTTTTATTAGACGGACAGCAGAGGGTTACAGTTCTTACTAATGTTTTTTCGGATGCGATCCATCTTTCTACACCGAAAACCAGCAATCTGATCTCGCGCTCTCTAAATCGCCGTTTTTTTCTGAAGATTCCAAAATGGAAGTGCTGTACCGAAGAAAATGACCGGTTTGGTTTAAAAAATCTGGAGTTTCGCTACCGTGATCTTGGTGAGGATGATCCGGATCTGCTGACGGAGCAGATTTTGGACTTCATTACTTATGATCAGTATGGAAGCAAGAAGACAGAACCATTTGAACCATGTAAGGGATATGGGGATGAACTGGTGGGATATTGTGTGACACCGGTGCAAAGTAAGGATTATTATTTACTGCCACTTTTTTTGATGATCAACACCAATCGAAGAGATACGAACATTGAAAAGATGTATGAACGCATTTTAAAAGCGATCGGAAATGCAATTAATGAAGAATTAGAAGATGCATATGAAAAAAGTCCGGACAGACGGGAATTTTTAAATAATTTGAATTTATCAGAGGATGATATTGAAAGAATTTTAAGCCGTGCAGAGGATCAGGTAAAGCCGAACGAGTGGAGAAAGGGATTGTTTGAGGAAGAGACCACACTTTGGATCAAAGAACTGGATGAATATTTAAGGGGCTGTCTGACACAGATGAAGCTGAATATCGTTAAGGTGGAAAAGGCAAAACGTGCCAGAGCCATTGATATCTATGAGAATATGAACCGCGGAGGTGTCAGCCTGAATACATTTGATCTCATTATGGCAAAAGTGGCAAAGGTCAGTTCAGAACCATTTTATCAGAGACTGATCAATGAAATACAAAAAGAGAAGGAATATACGACGGATACATTACCGGAACAGATGCAGGCCGGTGCCGGAGGAGTCATCAAGAACCGGCAATATAATGCATCGGTAGAGATGCATGCGTTGGAAAAGGAAAATAGTATATCCGGTATATATATCAATACATTTCTAAATGTGATGGCTCTTTATTGTGATAATGAGGAACTGGATGTACAGAAAATATCGATCAAGCGGATAAAAAAAGATCAGATCCTCGGACTTGATCCGAAAAAGATAGATAAGAATTGTGAACTGGTCTGCCGGGCACTTGACCGTGCATGTTTTTTTTTACAGACCCGTTGTGGACTTCGTACGATGCAGGAGATCAACTATAACCATATTCTTACTTTGACAGCAGTTATATTTACACAGGATAAGTGGTTTGCATGTAAGGAAGTATCAGATCTGCTGGAGGCGTGGTATTGGAGTGCGATTTTTTCCGGAGAATTTGACCGGGATCAGAATGTGCGTTTTGAATCGAATCTGTGCGCTATGATCGAGACGATCAAAAAAGAAAAGACGACGGACTGGATCGAGGAACAAAAAAACAAGGTACTGGACGCAAAATATTTTTCCGAAAAATCTTTTTTACTGCTGGAGGATGTAGAGATTACAGAGCGATATCCAAAACGTGTTCTGCGGTATTTTATAGCCCAGTATTATCTGAGCAAGACCTATCCGGACATGTTTGATACAAAGAAAAGGATCAGTACATTTATGGAAAATTCGGATCTGTTGGAGATGCATCATATCATTCCGCTTGCGTCTGCGAAAACAGTGAAGGAGTCTGATAAGCTGTTAAATGAAATGGATAATGAAAACAAAAAAGTACGGAACAGAAAGGATGAAATATTAAATTCGCCACTTAATTTCATCTATATATTGAGGGATACCAATAAGGTGATTGGGGCGAAATCGATTCAGGAATACCAGAAGATAATCAGCAATGAGGCATTTGCACAGTTGAATTTTGGTGAATCCGCGGATGCATCGACACCGGAAGGTATTAAGGCAATACTCAGTGCAAGACATAAGGATACGCAGGGTGAGATTAAGGATCGGATTGCACGTTTGCTGGATATTTGGAACGCACATACAGGAAACGGAAAAGAGACGTAGTGTGAAAATAGATTTTACAGGTATTGGAAAGGACAGGGTATCAGAATGCAGAACATATCAGAAGATAAGCTTCGGACAATGACACTTGAGATCTTGCATCTTGAACGGAAGAATCTGCGCAGCAAGGCAAAGACAGATCAGCGGATGGCAGAAGAGATCGCGCGCGTGATTGTGGATTATTCCAAGACGAGATACTAAGGGATTTAGCCGGTGTGCAGGGGGTAGAAAATGAAGTTTCAAAGTATTACAATGAAAAATTTTATGCGCTATAAAGGAGTAAATACAATTACTTTCAGCTGTGACGATGAGAAAAATGTAACGGTGGTATTAGGTGACAATACAGTCGGTAAGACCACGATCGCGCAGGCATTCCGCTGGTGCCTGTATGGTGCGATCATGGTGGAGGGAAGAAAAAAGCAGGAGGATTATCAGATCTTAAATAATGATGTCCTGCTTTTGATGGATGCAAACGCCAGGGCATCCGCATCAGTGGATCTGGTCTTTGAAAATGATACAAGGCGTTATCATGTCCACAGAGAGGAAGAATATACGAGGGATTTTCCACGTCTGATCGCGCGGGTGGCACAGAAAAAGCTGAAAATGTGGATATCGGAAAAAGACAGCGAAGAGGATGAGGCAGAGGTTGAAGATGGCAAGGTCGCAGAGCTGATCAATGAATTGTTCCCACAGAATCTGTCCCACTACTTTTTATTTGATGGAGAACGCTGGAATGATGTTACGGTAAATGGAGTAAGGGAAAATATCAAGGAGTCGGTGCATATCCTGACCGGACTTTCCGCGTATCAGGCGGCGATGCGCCACTTAAAGGAGATGGGAGGCAATTCCGTCATCCGCCAGTTTGAAAAAAAGATAACAGGTGGTGGAAAAATCTACGATGATCTTGAGGCAGACCGTAACCGTATGGAGCGTGAGATAGAAAAATGCAGCCAGCAGATCAAAAATATTGATGTGAATATTGCAAATTATGAAAATAAATGCCGGGAGATCGAACAGTATCTGGAAGAAAACAAGAATACCGAAGTCCTGCAGGCAAAGTACCGCCAGTACCAGACTGTAAAAAGTTCCCAGTATGACAGGGTGCTTGCAAACTATAAGGTATTTGTAAGTGAATTCAGCGATAAGGCGTATATGCTTTTTGCAAAAAATATGATTGCCGCTTCCTTAGATATGGTGAAAAATGTTGCCGGAGAACGCCGGGATATTCCACATATGCATCAGTCGAGTATTGATTATATCATCCGTTCCGGGACGTGTATCTGTGGGACGAAGATCCTGCCGGACTCGAAGGAATTTGAGTGTCTGTTAGAACAGCGCAATTTCCTGCCACCGGCAGATATCGGATCACTGCTTGGAGAGTTTGAACGAAGAGGTAACAGATGGCAGAACCGAGTGAGTGGTACCAGAGAAGAACTGGCAGAGCTTGCCACAAAGGTCGATGATGCACTCCGTGATTATGAAGAAACGTCAAACCAGTTATCCGTCTTGGAAAAGAAAATGGACGAACAGATTGATTTCGCAGAGAAGAGACGTTTGCTGCGGAATTACCGGGATGAGATACGGAAGCTGTCTGGCCAGCGCGGTAATTATGAAGGAAGGATTGACAGTTATCGTAAGCAGATCGAACTAAAGGAAAGTGAAATGCGAAGTCAGGAACAGCGGAGCGCAGAAAATCAGAAATGGCGGGAACGATTGGAACTGGCAGAGCTTTTGTATAAAAAAATGAAGCAGGATTTTTCGGTAAAGGAGCAGAAGATCTTTCAGGAACTGAATGAACAGATCCAGGATAATTTTGAGCGGATGTTCAATGCAAAGGATAAGAAGGTCATGTTGACGCCACAGTATGAGATCCAGATGTTATATCAGACAGATGTAGGCTTCCGGGAAGAAAAGAATCTGTCAGAAGGCGAAAAGATCGCACGGAACTTTGCATTTATTGTTACGCTGATGGATTACAGCCGCAAAAAGAAGGCAGAACGTATGGGATTAGAGGATAAGGAAAGCGATACGCTGCCGCTTGTTTTGGATGGACCGTTTTCCAAACTTGGAGATGAGAATATTTCCCTGATCTCACAGGTACTGCCTGCTACAGCAGAACAGGTGATCATCTTTATGCTCCGCAAGGACTGGAAATATACCGGATTAGACGATTATGTCGGGGCGGCATATGAGATCTGCAAAAGGCCGGATCAGTCGTATGCATCGATCCAGAGAAAGGAGTAAACGGAGATGGCAAGTTTTGAACTTTTTAAAAGCGACGTGAAGATAACCGGAAAGCATGCCAGAATGGCAGGAGAGATCTGGATGTTAAATGATTATGAACATACTTATATGAAGCGCCTGATCGATCTTTATATATTAGCTGCAATCGTAGGGTTCCGGGTGAACCGTAAAGCAGCTGAGGACCATTCGCCGGTTGATCCAAAGACTATCTTTTTGCAGCAGGTATTATCTGCCAAGGACGATTTAGACTTCATCATGCAGATGATGTATATGTTAGATAAGAAGGATGAACTTGGTAATGATGAGGCTGTGAAGCAGGCATTCCGGGGACCACAGACGAGGGAAGAATTTTTGCAATGGAAGGAATTGTTCAATGATTATGTCCGTGGTGGAATCGAAGAATTATACGAAAGACTTGTCATCAGGAAGTCCGATCCGGATGATGCGTACTATGATAATAAGACGGCAAATCTGATGAATCTGATCCAGAGATTTGGTATTTGAAAAAATGTCGAAAAAAGTTGATTAAAAAAGATTTACATCGAATGGGGAATGCGCTATGATAATACTGTAATTATACTATACCAAATAGTAACAGGTTGCTACAGTAAGGTAGTATACCTAAAAGCTCTAATCCCATTCTTCGGAATGGGATTATCTTTTATCAGGAAGTTTCCGGTGATAGAGATTGCAGGTATAGGTGTGAGAAGGGAAATATCTTTTGCGTACACGGGCATGGTGTCTGGCACACTTGGCACAACCCGGTGTGTATACAGAGTGTGCAGAAATGAGGGAGTTTATGGATTATCGTATTGGATTAGATATTGGTATTGCATCGGTTGGATGGGCAGTATTAGAGAATAACAGCCAGGATGAACCGGTCCGTATCGTAGATCTTGGTGTGCGGGTGTTTGATAAGGCGGAACAGCCGAAAACCGGAGATCCGCTTGCAGGACCAAGACGTGATGCACGGTCATCAAGACGGAGACTCAGACGAAGAAAGCATCGCCTGGAGCGGATCAAGTGGTTATTTGAAAAAGAGCATCTCATTGATCCGGTTGAATTTATGCAGCGGTATCATCAGAAAAATCTGCCGGATGTCTATGAGCTTCGCTATAAGGTACTGGATCATCTTTTATCCGATGATGAGTTCGCACAGGTATTGTTACATATTGCAAAGCACAGAGGATTTCGTTCTACCAGAAAGTCTGAACTGGCATCAAAGGAGAATGGTGCGGTTTTAACAGCAACGAAAGAGAATCAGCAGCTTTTTACGGAAAAAGGGTATCGCACCATCGGTGAAATGATCTACCTGGATGAAGCATTCCATGAAGCATGTGACTGGAATGAAAAGGGCTATACGGTCTCACCGAGAAATAAGGGTGGTGATTACCGGCATACGATCATGCGTGCCATGTTAGTAGAAGAGGTACATACTATTTTTGCGGCACAAAGAGAACTTGGCAATCCAAAGGCAACGGAAAGCTTTGAGGAAGCATATCTTGCAATTATGGAAAGCCAGCGGTCTTTTGATCTGGGACCGGGACTTCAGGCAGATGGTACACCAAGTCCCTATGCACTGGAAGGCTTTGCAGACCGTGTGGGACATTGTACCTTAGAACCGGAAGAACTGCGTGCGGCCAAGGGAACTTATACAGCAGAGTATTTTGTAGCTTTACAGAAGATCAATCAGCTTCGGATCCTGGATCAGAATGGATGCAGCCGCCCGGGAACGGATGGATTTTTGACAGATGAAGAACGGAAATGTCTGATTGAATTATTACACACGAAAAAAGAAATTTCCTATGCAGCAGTTCGTAAGGAATTAAAGATTCCGACAGAGTACCGGTTTAATACACTCAATTATTCCATGGATAAGAAGAAAGGTGTTATTGACAGCATTTCAGAAATTGAGCGCCTTGAGAAAGAGGAAGAGGAGTGCATAAAACAGACTGAGAAGGCGAAGTTTGTTACGATGCGCTACTACCATGAGTATGCAAAACGTCTGAAGGAACGGATCACATCCATGGAGCGTAGTGAGATCATGGATCTGTTTGACCGGATCGGATGGATCTTAACCTGTTATAAGAATGATGACAGCAGAACGGTACGATTGCAGGAACTTGGTCTGGATGCGGAAGAAATTGATTCCCTGTTAGAACTGACACCTGTGAAGTTCCAGCATCTGTCAGTAAAGGCGATGCGTAATATCCTTCCGTATTTAGAAGAAGGGCTGCTTTATCATGATGCCTGTGAAAAGGCCGGTTATGATTTTAAGGCGGAAAACAAGCAGGATAAGAAGATCTTACTTCGTGGCAAAGAGATCACAGATATTATAAATGAGATTACCAACCCGGTGGTAAAGCGTTCGATTTCACAGGCAGTGAAGGTATTAAATGCGATTATTATAAGGTATGGAAGTCCACAGGCAGTCAATATTGAGCTTGCAAGAGAGGTATCAAAGGATTTTCAGGAACGTAAGAAGTTAGAGAGCAACATGTTGCAGCGGCAGCAGGAAAACGAACGGTATAAAAAGGAAATCACAGAACTGCTGCACCGGGAACCGAAGGGACAGGATATTGTAAAATACCGTCTATGGCAGGAACAGGGCGGGATTTGCATGTACTCTGGAAAAAAGATTCCATTTGAACATTTGTTTGAACCGGGCTATGAGGTAGATCATATACTGCCGTACAGTATGACATTTGATGACAGCTATCATAATAAGGTACTGGTATGTGCACAGGAGAATCAGAGAAAAGGAAACCGGATTCCATATGAATATCTGGGACAGAACCCTAAGCGCTGGGCAGAGTATGAGAACAGGGTCAAGAGCCAGGTTCGTGATAACAAGAAGCAGAAAAAGCTGCTGAAGATGCAGTTTACCGAAGAAGAACGTAAGCAGTTCAAGGAACGTAACCTGACGGATACAAAGTATATTACGAGAGTGGTATATAACATGATCCGTGATTACTTAAAGCTTGCCCCATACCAGCATCCGGAGAAAAAGAAGCAGGTGTGGGCAGTGAATGGTGCGATCACCGATTATTTGAAGAAACGTTGGGGGACGCCGAAAAAAGACCGTTCTACCGATATGCATCATGCGATGGATGCAGTCGTGATTGCCTGCTGTACGGACGGAATGATCCAGAAGATCACACGCAGTATGCAGGCAAGGGAGATCAGTTTTTCACAGGGCGGATCGATGTTTGACGAGCTGCGAGGCGAGATGGTGAACCGGGATAATTATACCAGAGATGAATGGGATGAAATGTATGGTGTAAAGATTCCAAAGCCTTGGGATTATATTACCGAGGAACTGGCAATCCGGATGGGAGAAGATCCGCTTGGATTTATCCAGACACATCCAGATGTTGCAGTCCGTCTGGATTATCCGGAAGAGAATTACAAGTATATCCGTCCGATCTTTGTTTCACGTATGCCGAATCATAAGGTAACCGGACAGGCACATGACGATACCGTCCGAAGCATGAAGTATTACAAAGATGGCGGCAGTGTCTTTGAACAGGGCGGTTATGTTGTGACAAAGACAGATCTGCAAAGCCTGAAGTTAGATAAAGATGGCGAGATCAAGGATTATTTTAATCCGGACAGTGACCGTCTGCTTTATGAGGCATTAAAAAAACAGCTTCGTATGGCAGGCGGAGATGCAAAGAAAGCCTTTGCGGAACCATTCCATAAGCCGAAAGCAGATGGAAGTGATGGACCACTGGTACGAAAAGTAAAG
>JALERL010000092.1 GCA_022764465.1 Lachnospiraceae bacterium
GCTGATATAGTAAGAATGGCTGTTATTCTTTTGGGAGTAGCAGCTTTTTTCTATTTTGAATATAAAATCTGACATCTACACTTGACAATATGCTTACGAGCGTGGAGTAGGTGAAGGTATCCGAACTTGTGGCGCTGACAGAGAGAAGCTGTTTGTTGTTTCTAAGGTTGCCGCAGAACATAAGACCTATGAAGAAGCAAAGCAGGGCATTGATGAGACATTAAAGAAAATGGGATTGGATTATCTGGATATGATGATCATCCACAGCCCGCAGCCATGGGTAGAGGTGAACCAGTCAAAAGACCGTTATGTAGAAGGAAACCGTGCTGCATGGCGTGCACTTTAGGATGCTTATAAGGAAGGAAAGCTGCGTGCGATCGGTGTTTCGAACTTCCAGATCGATGATCTGAAAAGTCTGATGGAAGTCTGTGAGGTTAAGCCGATGGTCAATCAGATCCTGCTTCATATCAGCAATACACCATCAGAATTAGTAGAATTCTGCCAGAAGAACAATATCGCAGTGGAAGCTTATTCTCCGATCGCCCACGGCGAGATCTTAGATCAGCCTGAGATTGTTAAGATGGCAGAAGCATATGGTGTGACTGTTCCACAGCTCTGCATCCGCTATGTCTTACAGCTTGGTGCGGTTGCTTTACCGAAAACAGCAAATCCGGCACATATGGAAAGTAATGCACAGGTTGATTTTGAAATTAAAGCAGAGGATATGGAAACACTTAAGAATTTCAAACATATTGAAAACTATGGTGAAAGCAGTGGATTCCCGGTATATGGAGGTAAGCTGTAATACCAGACTATAAGAAAAGTGCAGGAGCTTTACAAGCTCCTGCATTTTTCTTATTCTACACCTTTTAATACTTCGACCATATCCAGCTTCCGGATACGTTTGGAAAATAGGAAGCTTACGAGAACAGATACGACCAGAACGAAGATACCGGCTTCTACATAAGCAACCGGACGTAACGTCAGGTTATAATCGAAGTTTTCGCCATTGCTGTTCATCATAATATTGAAGGAAGATTTTCCAAAAGGAGCACCAAGCAGGATACCGACAATGGACAGCCACAGGTTCTGCTGTGACATCATCCTTCGGATCGCATCACTCTGGAAGCCTAATACCTTTAAGGTTGCCAGTTCCTTGACACGTTCATTGAAGGAAAGGGAACCGGAGTTATATAAAACGACAATGACGCAGATCGCAGAGAAGATGATCATCATATAGACGAGGACATTGACGATCTCCATACTTTTTTCAAAGGCTTCCTGCATTTGTTTTTTGCTGTTGATGGAGGTTACACAGGCATTGGACTTCAGATCCTTTGTAGTCTTATCTGTCATCAGCAGGGTCGGAGTATATGCTTCCTTACTTTTTTCATAATCCGTACGTAACATTGTAAGTCCCTGTGTTTCCGAACTGCGATAGATCACACCGATCGTTGCCTTATGCCATTCATTTCTGGTGTACAGATGCCAGTAGACGATATCGCCAACCTTCAGATCCAGTTCCGAGGCAAACTTTCTGGACAGAGCAACCGTTCCCGGTTTTATCGTTGTTACCTTATTATTCAGATCGAGAATGTTATAGAGGTCTTTTCCCTCTGTGACCGTCAGCACACCCTTGCGTTTCTGACCGGAGGTGGCATCCTTTACTGCGGATACCTCCAGTGCACTTGTCATAACTAACTCTCCATCTAAGGAATCGCTCAGTTTTTCCACATCATCCAAACTGGCGTCTTCTGCCAGCTTGATCTGATATTCAGAAGGTGTTGTCTTGTCAAATACAAGTGCTTCCATATCAGAGAGCAGACCGTTACAGCCGGCACCATAGACCATCAGTAACATTCCAAATGCGGTTCCGATCACACTCATAAAGGCACGGAGCTTGCCTCTTGAGAGATCACGCAGATTGTACTGCGATGAGAAGGACAGCTTTTCCCAGAATGGAAGTCTTTGGGCAAGACAGTTTTTTCCTTCCTTTGGTGCTGCCGGACGAAGTGCTTCTGCAGGACGGATCTTTAAGAGCTTGATACAGCTTAAGTATGCTGCCAGCGCGCAGATCACAACGATCACAAGGATGAGTACGATATAGATGACAGCGAACTCACTTTTTCTTCCCGGAACAATATAATAAGCACCGAAGATCTCTAACATATAAGGTGCGCCCCAGAATACACCGATCAGCATACCGGCAACTGCGCCAAGACCGGAGGTTAAGAGGCTGAAGCTCACATAGTGGAACAGGATCTTAGAGGACTTCATGCCGATCGCATTTAAGGTACCGATCTGTGTACGCTGTTTTTCCACCATACGGCTCATGGAAGTGGCAATAACAAGCACGGCGATTCCAAGGAAGATGATTGCAAATATGTAGGAAAAGCTCTGATGCTGGGAGAGCTCACTGTCAAACCGCGCCAGTCCCGGAATGGACTTACGGTCGATAATGGCAGAATACTTATGATCTAAGGCATCTGCAACCGCATCCTCATGCGCTAAGGCTCCGGCATCCTTCGTTACAATATCCATCTCGGTATATGGGATCATGCCGTCAAAGGCATCATAAGACATATAGACAAAGGCGATATTCTCGATATAGACATCGGCATCACCGTCTGCCTGACGGTATTCGTATTCGCATGCTTCGATCAGCCCCTTGACCTTCTTGGTAAAAGAGCCGCCCTTGTACTGGACGGTAAAGTTATCCCCGACCTTGATATTTCTTTTTTCGGCAAAGGCATTTGTCAGCCAGACACCATCCTTATCAGAGGGATCAAAGGATTCCCCGGAGATCTTATATGCCTTGTTTACAGTATTTTCACTCATCAGGTAAATATCCACCTGGGCATCGTCACAGTCCGGAGCACTTCCGCTAAGCTTCGTACGAAGTTCGGCATCCTTGACGAAGGAGAGCTTTTTGATGTCATCTAACTGATCCGTTGTAAAGCTCTCACCATAGACCCACAGATCTGCGGTATTGCATTCTTCGTGAAAGACCTTCCTCGCATTTTCTTCACTCAGCACATGTCCTTCAAAGGTGACATAGATCATCATCGCGAGCATTGCAAGGATAAACACCGAGAAAAACTGCCCGAAATTATGCTTTAAGTCACGAAACATTTTTTTCCAAAGCATTACCAATCCACCTCCTTGACTGAGAGAGGATGCTCGTTCTGGTAGATCTCACGGATCTTGCCGTTTTTCATCCGGATCACTTTGTCGGCACATTTTGCAATATCGGCATTGTGGGTAACAAGGATCACGGTACGTTTTTCTTCCTTACAGAGCTTTTGCAGTAATTCTAGTACAATGATACCGGTTTCCGAATCGAGAGCTCCGGTCGGTTCGTCTCCGAGCAGGATCTTCGGATTCTTCGCAAGTGCGCGTGCGATCGATACACGCTGCTGTTCGCCTCCGGACATCTGCGCCGGGAACTTGTTCCGGCATTCGGTCAGTCCGACCAGTGCAAGAAGCTCATCCGCGTCACGGGCATCCTTTACAATGCTTTTGACAAGTGCGATATTCTCATAGGAGGTCAGGCTTGGAATCAGATTATAAAACTGGAAGATAAAGCCGATCTTGTCCGCACGGTATTTTCCAAGCTGTTTATCGTTCATTTTTGATACTTCGCATCCATCCACGATGACACTGCCGCTTGTCGGGACATCCATTCCGCCAAGCATGTTTAAAACCGTAGATTTTCCGGCACCGGACTGACCGAGGATGACAACGAATTCTCCTTCCTCAATACCAAAGCTTACATGGCTGACAGCCTGAAAAAGTGCGTCACCACTTCCGTATTCTTTTACAACATCTTTGAATTCTACAATCATTTTTGTATCCTTTCCTGAAAACATTTTCTTCTCAAACAAAAGACGATATTATATACTACTATCTTTTGTTAGCTTACGCTAACTATAACGCATTTTTCCTGCAAAATAAATACCTGAATGAAAAAATAGAAAAAATGTTCCGGAAATTTTGAAAAGAAAAAAACAGGAAGCAAACAAAAAAGGGATCAAAGTCCAGATCCAGAGCAAAATAGGTCTTTCCATTATTGCAGTTATGGCAGTCATCGCGGCACTGGTGACAGTTGTGGTATACAGATTGTTGATCAGTGCTAACAGCACAGAGCTGCAGAGTGATTCGGAAGCAGTATCACTTCAGGTGGAAAAGTACTTTACACCGTTTGAGCGTATGGTTGAACAGTTTGCGGTCGATGAAGAGGTACAGAAGCTGTTAAGCACAACATCCGCAGGAGAAAAGATGACAGAGAATGATCTGTATTCGGATGTACTTGACAAGATGGTGAAGGTTGCAGATCTTGATACAGACAATATCCAGGGTGTCTTTGTTGCAGATATTGACAGTAATGCATCCATTACATCAGCAGGCACGATTTCCGGAGACGATTATGATGTTACTACCCGTGCATGGTATGATTGTGTGACGTCAGAAAAGACAGTACTGACCAAGCCATATATATCTGCAAGTACCGGAAAAACAATCTTAAGTGCAGCAACACCGGTCTATGGAACAGACAAAAAGGTTATCGGTGTTGTCGGAATTGATGTTGTCATCGAGACGATTACCAATATGATGCAGAATTACACGATCGGTGAATCAGGATACTGTATGCTTTTAACAACGGATGGAACCTTTGTATATCATCCAAATACAGACCTCATTGATACATTGATCCAGGATATGAATATTTCAGAGAGAGTAGTTACAGCAGTCAATGACCAGTCCTCACAGCTTATGACCTATAAGGTAAACGGGGGACGGAAATATGGTTATATCATGCCGATTAACGATACCGGATTTATCGCATTAAGCTGTATACCGAATGGACAGTATTATTCATCACTGGTTACAGCAGTATTACTGCTTTTAGGAGTTATTATGATCGGTCTGGTATTTGTCCTCTTATTCATAGGAAAATTGTCCGGTAAGATCGTATCTCCGCTGATCCAGTTAAATAATGTAGCTATGGAGCTTGCAAACGGAAATCTGGATGTAACGATCGATGTTCATTCAGAGGATGAGGTCGGAGAACTGGCAGGATCGATTGATAAAACAGTAACCCGTCTGAAGGAATACATCGACTATATTGATGAGATTTCAGAAGTGCTCGGAAATATGGCAGACGGAAAGTTAGCTATTGATCTGAAGTATGCTTATATAGGCGAATTCCAGAAGGTTAAGGATGCATTAAACAATATTTCCACTTCCATGACAGAGGTGATGACAGGTATCGTAGAAGGTGCTGATCAGGTATCCGTAGGCAGTGATGATCTTGCAAAGGCAGCACAGGGTATGGCTGAGAATACAGAGACACAGGCGGCAGCAGTTGAGGAACTTCTTGCTACTGCTACAACAGTTGCCGATCAGGTAAAAGAAAACAGGGACAAGTCAGACCAGTCTGCGGCATATACGAATGAAGTAGCAAATGTAATGGAAGAAAGTAAGAGTCAGATGACACAGATGCGTCAGGCAATGGATAAGATCCAGGAATCTTCCAAACAGGTTGTCAGTGTTATCAAGGCGATTGAAGATATTGCAAGTCAGACCAATCTGTTATCACTGAATGCTTCTATCGAGGCTGCACGTGCAGGCGAAGCAGGAAAAGGCTTTGCAGTCGTAGCAGGAGAAATCGGTGGTCTTGCAAATCAGAGTGCGGATGCAGTGAATACAACCAGTGAACTGATTAACGTATCTCTGAGTGAGATTGAAAAGGGAAATGAGATTGTCAATGCTGTCATGACATCCTTAGAGGATGCAGTAGAGCGTGTCCGCGTTGCAAATGGAATGATCCAGGAAACGGCACAGACAGCCGATGCACAGATGAAGAGCATTGACCAGATCCGTGATGGTATTGAGGACATTTCACAGGTAGTTCAGGATAATTCCGCTATGGCAGAAGAGACTTCTGCAACCAGTGAGGAGTTAGCAGCACAGTCGGTTACTTTGAATGAGCTTGTACAGAGATTTGAATTACAATAGTCTCAGATTTCCATTGCAAGGACAAATCGATGCGAAAAAAACATCGACATTCTATCTTACGCAAGTTATAATATAGATATATTTGTCCTATCTGCTGGAGGCAGATACGTGTATCGGAATTATTTCGATGTATCAAGGAGGATTTTACAATGGAAAAAAATGATGCAAATGTAACCAAGCCGAAAAAAGATACCAGTAAGCTTCGGATCGTATTTTCGGCGATGATTCTTTTTGTCCTGTTTATTGCGGAAGTGTATCTGATGATCCACTCATCGGATTACTTTGTCGGACTGATCACCGTCACGGTTTTAATGATCGCAGTGTTATATGTCCTGATCATTTCAATCGTGCAGGTGAATTTCAGACGTGAGCAGATGCAGGATGAAGTGTTTGAAGATATATTCCGTGCAGAGAAGGCAACGTATCTGCTGCTTCGTAAGAACTATGATGAGTTTAACGAGCGTCTGACGGAGATCGAAGACAATCTGAAGATCCCGACAGAGGAGATTATCGAGGCACAGAAGGCAGTTGCAAAGGTCAGCATCAATCGTAATAAGGAAAATACAGATGCGCTGATGAACTCAAACGATAAGCTGTTAGAGAAGATCTTTACCTTTGAGACGTTATTAACACAGAATAACGATAAGATGATCGAACAGCAGAAGATGGTAGCAGAACAGGCAAATGCAGAGCTGTTAAAGCAGCAGCAGGAGACACTGGCAAGGTTAAAGGAATTGGAGTTATCGATCCGTAACGAGATCCTTCAGTCCGTAAACCGGATCTCATCGATCCAGCCACAGGTTGTCATGACTGCACCACAGATGCAGGTAAGTCCACAGCCGCAGGAACCGGCTGCTCTGGCTGAAGATACCGAGGAGCCTGCTACGTTAGCAGATGCAGAAGAGAATATCGGAATGCTAGACGATATAGATTCTGGGTTAACAGGCATGGAAGAGACAGAATCTCTCGGTGACTTTGCAGAAGAACCGGAGCTTGGCTTTGATGAAATCGATAATCTTGGATTAGAGGATGAAGCTGCTGTGGAAGATCTTTCCGTGGAAGCTGAACCGGAGATGGTAGAAGAACCGGCAGGTGAGCCGGCAGAGATACCGGTAGAAGAAGTAGCAGAAGCCATAGAAGTCCCGGTTGAAGAGCCGGCGGAAGCCCCGGTAGAAGAGGTTCCGGAGGTCACGGAAGCACCGGTGGAAGAACCTGTAGTGGAGACACCGGTTGAGGAGATCCCTCCGATGCCGGATTTATCCGATCCGAATAAGATGATGACTCCGGATGATATTGCAGCATTGCTTGCAAATGTAGGAGCCGCAGAACCGGAAGCGGCTGCTGAACCGGCAGTGGAAGAACCTGTTACAGAGCCGGCAGAAGAACCGGTAGAAGAGATTCCACTGGAAGAGGAAGTGATCGAAGAAAAGCCGCCAATGCCGGACTTATCCGATCCAAATAGGATGATGACCCCGGATGACATCGCAGCTTTACTTGCAAACATGTAAGAAGCGGCATTGCAGCATTGATCCGTTATAAAAGGAATGAATACAATCTCAGAATATGCCATATTGTGCTTCTGAGATTGTATTTTTGTATTTAAGAAACGATTTTTTAAGATTATGAAAAAAAGTTTAAAAAAATATAAAAAAACACTTGCGTTATTTGAATTTGTATAGTACAATACTTTTTGTGTTCAGCAAATAGGACATGCGCCACTAGCTCAGCTGGCAGAGCACCTGACTCTTAATCAGGGTGTCCAGGGTTCGAACCCCTGGTGGCGCACTAGAAGCACTGTTTTTACGACATTGAGGTCGTGGGGGCGGTGTTTTTTTTGTGCAAAATAAAATCTACCCACATATTTTACAGGGGTACGTCATAAAACTTTCCAAATATAAATCATAGGTAGTGCCGCTGGGAGTACGGGATGTGCGACTGCCGATAGTGGAACATTTCGTTGGAATTGCGTAAATTTATTAGGTGCTGATTTTGGGCTCAAAGTTTGTGTACATTCGCCAGACGCATACCACGGCAAAATTGTACAGCTGTCGAATGAACATAAATAATCAAAAGAGCCTAAAATCTGCATCAATAAATTAGCAATTCCAAACGAGTTCCACTATCGGCAGCCGCACTCCCGTATTTCAGGTGGTTTAACACATATGATATGTGGGAAGTTTTTATAAGTGATCACCATGGGAAGTGTTTTTTGATACAGCAATGTTCCAGACATTTCCGGACATCACAGAAGGAATGGTAGATGCACCGCATCTTTTTGCGAAAGCGTGGTTTTCTGTATGTGAAGCATGTGATCTTACATCGAAACTGCATAAAGATCCCCTTTTTTTTATTATATGAAGGTTTCGCCTGGGAATGACCAAATCGTTGGTAGACAAGGAGCCTTTTTTTTATTATAGTAATTAATAGAAAAAGATGTCTGTTTGTGTAAGAGCAAAACAAATGGACAGGAACATTTTTTCAAAACAAAATTGCTCAGAAATGAGGTTATTATGTCAAATGCAATACAGATCGGACCAATTACAATCTATATGTATGGTCTGATGATGGGAATTGGTTTTATCAGTGCGTATCTGGTCAGTGATTACCGGGCGAAGAAGCGAGGGATGGATACCGGGATTATTTTTGGAATCCTCTGGTGTGCGATCATCGGTGGTCTGTTAGGTGCCAGAGTACTGTACTATATTGTGGAGCTGCCATCTATTTTCAAAGATCCGTCGATCTTATGGGATTTTGGAACCGGATACGTGGTATACGGTGGAATTATCGGCGGCGTTGCCGGAAGTTATTTTTATTGCCGGAAGAAAAAGGTACACTTTATCGAATATTTTGATCTGGTCATGCCGTCCGTTGCACTTGCACAGGGCTATGGACGGATCGGATGTACCTTTGCCGGATGTTGTTACGGACGGGAGACAACACTTCCGATCGGAATTATCTATCATACTTCAGAGGTTGCACCAAATGGTGTGAAGCTGCTTCCAACACAGCCGGTTTCTTCTGCCGGGGATTTCCTTTTTGCTGCAATATTATTTCTGTATGCAAGGAAAAAGAGAACAGATGGAAAGGTAGCAGCTTTGTATCTGATACTTTACAGTGTAGGCAGATTCATCATCGAATTCTTCCGGAATGATTACCGGGGAAGTGTCGGAGTACTTTCTACCTCGCAGCTGATCTCAATTTTTATTTTCGCCTTGGGAATCATGCTCTATTGTCTTGCAGCAAAAGGCAGATTTGAGAAAAATGAAGCAGTATAAGTGGACCGTGATCTCCTGTGGAATGCTTGCAGATGAGGTCAGGCAGGAATGGGAACGTGTACAGCCGGATGCACGGCTGCTCTGGATGAAGCGTGGACTGCATAATTCCCCGCAGACGCTGCGGGCCGGGGTACAGGCAATGATAGAGGCACATCAGGACTGTGAGGCGATTCTGCTGACCTATGGTCTGTGTGGGAATGGAACCTGTGGACTGGTAAGCCCGCATACGAAGCTTGTGGTTCCCGCTTTCCACGATTGTATTCATCAGCTATTACATGATGTGGATAAGAGTAGTGGGAAAGAACCGGCATCGTGGAAAAATAAGACACAGACGGGGCATTATTATCTGACAAGAGGATGGACGTTAGATGAGGAAGCAATCTATCAGCAATCCTGTCTGATCTTAAGAAAATATGGCAAAGAACGTGGAAAGAGTATCTTACAGGAGATGTATCACGGATATACAGATATGGATGTAATAGAAACAGGAGCCTATGATATGGCTCCTGTTCTGGAATATGCCGCAAAGGCAGCAAAGATCAATGATATGAAGTTAAATAGCGTAAAAGGCTCGACAGATGTCTTACATAAGCTGATTACCGGGAACTGGGATCAGGATTTTATTGTGCTGGATCCCGGAGAAGAATTAACGTTACAGCATTTTCTGCCACAGGTGTAAACGCTTTGCGGTCTGGACATTTATCGTTTCTCTCTGGAAATGATCATCTTACAGATCGGATTGCCGATCGAAGAGAACTTTTCCTCATATTCGGTCATAATATTACCCTGATTCATCTTATCATCGTGGTGTAGGTCGTAGGTGTATGCATCGAGATTCCATCCTGCTTCCTTTACTTCTTCTAAGGAAAAATCAAAGAGTGGACGGTTATCGGTTTTGAATTCCAGATGACCGTCTTTTTTTAATATCTGATCATAACGTGCTAAAAATTCGCGTGAAGTCAGACGGCGTTTTGCATGGCGGTCCTTTGGCCATGGATCAGAAAAATTCAGATAGATCTGATCTAATTCACCGGCTTCAAAGATCTCCGGAAGAATCTCTGCATTGATGCACAGAAAACGGACATTCGGAAGCGGATTCTCATCCATCTTCTGAAGTGCGCGGTAAAGCACGCTGCCGTAGCGTTCTACCCCGATATAGTTGATGTCCGGGTGAAGGGCTGCAAGATCCATCAGAAAGCGTCCCTTGCCCATACCGATCTCCATGGCGATCGGATGGTTGCTGCCGAATATCTCGTGCCAGTGTCCTTTGTGTTCCGTATAATTTAAAATGCAGTATTTGCTGTTTGCAATCGCATCAGCGGCTGCCGGAATATTTCTTAATCGCATAAAAGTCTCCATTCTGTTTTAATAAGCTAGGCTATCGCCTTACTTGCTTATGTTTGTTTATCCGTCAAATAGATAAGCAATCTTATCTGCAAGCAGCCATATTGCTTATCTATTTGACGGAATTATTATAACATATTGTGAAAGGATATAGTAGATGTCATCAGAAAAGTGTTGCGTAGCATTTTACATAAGTCTATACTAGAAGTATTCAGTAGTTTTTGGGATACAACTTACTATGAAATGAGGATCAGGATGAAGAAATGGAAAAAATTACAGTGTGCAGCACTCGCAGTGATCTGTGCAGTATGTACACTTTCGATAGAACCTGTTACCACACAGGCAGCAGATTACTGGCCGGAGGGACCGGAGGTGGAATCGCCGAATGCGATCGTTATGGAGATGGACACCGGAACCGTATTATATGAGAAGAACAGCCATGAGCAGCATTATCCGGCGAGTATCACAAAGATCATGACAACGCTGTTAGCATTAGAGAATTCATCCATGGATGAGGTCGTGACTTTTTCAAAGGATGCCGTTTATAAGACGGAAGGATCGAGTATCATGCGTGATGTCGGGGAAGAGATGACGATGGAACAGTGTCTGTATGCGATCATGCTGAATTCATCGAATGAAAGTGCTTATGCGGTTGCAGAGCATGTGGGCGGCAGCGTTGAGAAGTTTGTCGGTATGATGAATGACCGGGCTGCTGAACTGGGATGTACCGATACACATTTTAACAATCCGCATGGTCTGACAGATCCGGAGCATTATACAAGCTGCTATGATATGGCATTGATCGCAAAGGAAGCGTATAAGAATGAGAACTTCCGTATTATTACCGGAACAGCACGTTATACGATCCCGCCGACGAATAAGCATTCCGAGGAGACACCGCTTCAGAATCACAATGAGATGTTATATCCGTTCCGGACCCTGAAGTACCGGTATGAATATTGTACCGGTGGTAAGACAGGATATACGGAGGCTGCAAACAGTACGCTTGTAACCTTTGCGGAGAAGGATAATATGAAGCTTGTCTGTGTCATTATGAATGCACAGTCACCATCACAGTGGAATGATTCGATCAATCTTTACAATTACTGTTTTGATAATTTCCAGGTCTTAAATGTGGCAGAGAATGAAACGCGGTTTGATGATGACCAGATCGATACCGGTTCCTTAAATGTCAACGAGTCTTATGCAAAGTTGGATAAGGACGGCGTGATCATTCTTCCAAAGACGGCTGAGTTTAAGGAAGCAGAGCCGAAGATCAATTATGATAAGAAGGATAAGGATGTGATTGCCTCCCTGGATTATACATTTGCCGGTCATAATGTCGGCGGTGCCGATATTGTATGCACCGGTGCACAGATCGAGCCTTTTGCATTTGATAATCTTGAAGAAAACACAGAGACAGGAACCGAGTCTGTTCCGACAGAGAAAAAAGACAAGAAGGTTTTTCAGATCAATGTCGGACTGATCGTTAAGATCGTGCTTGCAGTCGCAGGTGTACTTTTATTGATCTGGCTGCTAAAGAAGTTCATCGACAACTTCTATCTGATCAAGCGGAAGCTTTCTTCAAAATCCACCGGTGGCGGAAGGCGGTACCGCACCATTAAGGATAGCCGCAAGTACAGACGCAGAAGAAAAAAGAGATGGTAAATGTCCTATAATAATTAAAAATACAAGAATAAGTACAAAATAATAAAAACGCGACAATATCTTAACTCGATATTGTCGCATTTTGACATTCTTGGACATTTGTAAAAAGCAAGAAAAATGTCAGAAAAATATATAATAAACGAAAAACAATCTGATAACTTTAACTTAATCCTTTGGAAGAAGACCTTGCAGTGCGGATTGCAGACGCGCTTTTTCGTGCGTGTAAAAGAGCAGTCCATTGCAGGTAGGAACGATCGTCTCATAGTGATTTTCAAAGGTAATGGAGCTTGTGATGAGGTGGATCAGGTAATCGTGCATGGACGGATGGATCTTTAAAAACACCGTGTCACAGTCATCGAGAGAGGACACAGAGGTCTTAGCAGTGGCAAGCAGAGCCTTCAGCTCCCGTTCCTGATCGAGCTGTTCGGAGGTCTTATTGATAATATAATACCCTTTTTCATCCTTCGGCATATCCATCGCCTTGATCGCACGCTGAACCTGTTTGGTCAGGGCGGCAGATGCCGGATACAGAGACTGGAAATAGCTCATAAAATCCGATGCCTGTTTAAAGTGTTCGTTGCATCCCTTCTCGAGAACTTCGGTCACGAGAATCCGGCGGATGATCTTCTGACACTGTTCTCTGGAGGGGTTCTTATGTGATGGTATTTCGCTCATGTTGGCTCCTTTCTCTATCAGGCTAAGTATACGACAGACATAGGATCGTTACAACCGGAAAATGGCAGAATTTGTGCATGTAGTCAAATTGACAGGTGGCAAAAATAGACTTATACTAACGATGAATCAATCGATATTGCATCTTTGAGAGGGGAAAGCTATGAATCAGAAAAAAAGAGATGAAATATTACCTGAGATTGAATGTCTGATGAAGGAAAATGGAGGGATCGTCAAGGCATCCCAGTTATATCCGCTCGGACTGACTTTCCGGATGGTTCAGGGGCTGGTACAAAAGGGAGTTTTAGATCACGTGAAAAGTGGCTATTACTCTATGAATTATGAACAAAAATCAGAAGAAGCGATCATCTGTGGAATGTTTCCCGATGGGATTCTTACGATGGACAGTGCACTTTACTATTATGGTTATATCAATGAACGTCCGTTTACGTGGAGCATTGCAGTAAGTAAGAATACCTCCAAATCGCGTTTTAAAATAGAATATCCGGTGATTCGTCCGTATTACACGGAGCCGGAGGTCTTAGAATCCGGTGCCAGCCGGATACAGACGGAAAGCGGAACGATGAAGATCTATGGAAAAGAGCGTCTGATCTGCGATTGTCTGAAATATGAAGACCGTCTGGATAAGGATGTGTTAAAGCGGGCGCTGCTTTCCTATATTCAGGAAGAAAAGAAAGATATTGCTGCCCTGATGGAGTATGCAAGAGCCAGAAAGGTACTGACAAAGGTACAAAACAGGATCGGGGTGTGGTTGTAATGTCAGAATCAGCGATGATTGAAAAGACTATCCGTGTTCTTGCAAAGGAATTGCAGATTTCTTATGCAAATATGATGGCGGCATATGCCACAGAGCAGTTTTTGAAAAATCTGTCCGGTTCTGCTTATGCATCAAGGCTGTGGCTTGTAGAAAGCAACCGGTACAGGCTGGAAACTTACCGGAGAAAAATCGATCTGTCGCTCCGATTCTATGATACCAAAAAAGAAGCGTCAACAGACGAAGAGATACAAAACATGCTGCAAGGTATCTGTGGACAAGCCATAGATACAGGGCAGGCAGATCATAGTGGCATACATTGGGAGATTACGAAAAAGGAGAACTGGGTGGTGACGGCCGTGATCGGAAGCAGGCATATTCCGTTATCTATTCAGATGCTTCCGTTACAGAAGGATGACCGGGTACCGGTACAGGTTACGGTACATCTTTGTTCGAAGAATAATGAAGGGGTTTTATTCTACCAGTATCCGTCAGAAAACAGTCTGGTAGAGGGGCTGGCAGAGATCATGGAGAATTTGGAACTGATCCGTGATATGCAGGTCTATGAGGATGTCTGGCAGATTTTAACGAGTGAATCGGTAGACGGACGAAAGATCGAACAACAGCTCTTACAGCAGCTTACCGAAAAGGGAATCCATCCGGATCAAAAGCGTATGGATCTGTTTTGTTCCTATCGGGATTACCGTTATATGAAGAAAAAGTGGAATTCATATCTGAAGCAGCAGAATCAGAAAGAGCCGGTCTGGGAAGACGTCATGGAAAAAATCCTTGCATTTTTGCAGCCGGTCTGGGAGATGATGCAGCAGGATATGATCTTTATCGGAGACTGGATGCCGGAACTTGGCAGATATCTTTAATTTGTTTGAAAGAAAAGAGGATTGTGTGGAAAAAAGGACAGAGTACCTGGATGACAAGTTAATCGCATATGCAAAAAGTGATATTTATCCATTCCATATGCCGGGACATAAGCGGCATATGCAGGAAGAAGCCGATCCATATGCAATCGATATTACGGAGATCGATGGCTTTGATAATCTGCATGACGCAGAGGAGATCTTAGCCGAAGCACAGCAGCGTGCAGCAGTACTTTATGGTGCAAAAAAGAGCTATTACCTGATCAATGGAAGTACCTGTGGAATCCTGTCTGCCGTCAGTGCCACTACACGAAGAAATGGAACGATCCTTATGGCAAGAAACTGTCATAAGGCAGTTTATCATGCTGCATATCTGCGGAATCTGACCACCAGATATCTCTATCCGGTGATCACACGCTTCGGAATCCAGGGGGTGATCACACCGGAATCGGTGGAAGCGGCATTGCGCGAGGATGCAATGATACAGGCAGTGATCCTTACCTCACCGACCTATGATGGTGTGGTTTCGGATATCAGAAGTATTGCAGAGATCACACACCGGTATCAGGTTCCGTTGATCGTAGATGAAGCACATGGTGCACATTTTGGATTTGATCCGTATTTTCCGGAGACGGCGGTACGCCTTGGCGCAGATCTCGTGATACAGAGCATGCATAAAACACTGCCGAGCATGACACAGACCGCCTTGTTGCATGTCTGCTCAGACCGGATCGATACGAGGGTGTTGGAGCGGTTTTTAAATATCTATGAGACAAGTTCTCCGTCGTATGTGCTTATGGCAGGCATGGACCGCTGTATCAGACTTTTGATGGAGCGGGGAAAGGAATTGTTTTCCGATTATGTCGTGCAGTTGAAAACTTTTTATCAGAATGTGGATAAGCTGCACAAAATCGAGGTGTCCCGTGGATGGGAGCTGCCGGAAACGGAATGCTTCCGGTTTGATCCGTCCAAGCTTGTGATCAGTGCAACCGGATGTGGGTTGACCGGACAGCAGCTTTATCAGATTCTGTTGGAAAAATACGGCTTGCAGATGGAAATGTGTTCCGGGGAATATGTACTTGCCATGACTTCCTTTTGTGATACGGAGGAAGGATATGGGCGGCTTTTTGCAGCATTATCAGAGATTGAAGCAGGAAACGGTGCTGCACCAATAGGTGCATCTATGGATGTAGATGGGTCAGATCTGACCGGCTTTATTTCAAGGATCTACCAAAGAAATGAAAAGCAGTTCGAGATCGCACAGGCGGTCGATATGCCGGGAGAAGAGATTGACCTTGCGGCAGCAGGAGGAAGGATCGCAGGAGATTACGTCTATCTGTATCCACCGGGAATTCCGCTTCTTGTTCCGGGTGAAGTGATCGATGCAGGAACAATAGCGGGTATCCGGGAGTGCCAGAAGAAAAACCTGAATATAAAAGGGGTTTTAAACGATCGGATAAACGTTGTCATTTAATTCGGAATACATTATACTAGATAGTAGGTAAAGGAGTACACATGGGAAAAATATTCTGTCTGATGGGAAAAAGCTCATCCGGAAAAGATACCATATATAAGATGTTATCAGAACAAGAGGAGATTTCTTTTTCAAAGATCATCCCGTATACGACAAGACCGATGCGTCAGGGCGAGCAGGAAGGTGTGGAATACCACTTCACTTCCGAGGAGCGGTTAAGTGAGCTGACCGCGCAGGGCAAGGTCATTGAGGTACGGGCATATGATACGGTTTATGGGATCTGGAAGTATTTTACCGTGGATGACGGACAGATCGATCTTACTTCCCACGACTATCTTGTGATCGGAACCTTAGAAGTGTATCTTGCACTCCGCGGGTACTATGGAAAAAACGTTGTTGTACCGATCTATATAGAAGTAGATGATGGATTGCGGTTGCAGCGCGCACTTGACAGGGAGCGCATGCAGGATACACCGAAATACGCAGAGATGTGCAGAAGATTTTTGGCAGATGAGAAGGATTTCTCTGAGGAGAAGTTAAGAGAAGCAGAGATCACAACACGTTTTACCAACGAGGAACTGCATGTAACCGTTTCAGACATTTTGCGTTATATCAGGCGCATGAGATGAGGAGCTTTTGATTAGGGATGGATATTAAGGTCAATGAAACAGCACCGGTGAATCAGGTGTCGCAGACGAATCAGGTCGATACTGGTGATGGAAGCTTTAAGTTTACACTGACAAGTGCGATTCAGGAAGCAGAGCTCGCCGAACGGCTGAATGGTCTGTTAGAGGATATTACCAAGCAGGGCAATGTGATCGCACAGCATATGGATATCCGGGACATGAAGAAGTACCGGGGACTTGTGAAGGATTTTATGAATGAAGTCGTCAACCGGTCCCATAAGTTTTCCAGAGAGAACTTCTTAGACAGGCGGGGCAGACACCGGGTCTATGGAATCGTAAGATTAGTTGACGAGAACTTAGATGAACTGGCGAAGGAACTGATGAAGGAAGAATCCGATCATATCAGCATCCTTGGCAGGATCGGAGAGATACGGGGATTGTTACTCGATATCCTCACATAGGACAGCAGATGTAAGCGCACAGGAATGGAGGCAGTTATGGGTGGATTTAAAGATATTATCGGACATGAACAGGTGATTGAGCATTTACAGAATGCGATCAAAATGGATAAGGTTTCACACGCATATATTTTTAACGGACCGGATAAGTCAGGAAAAAAGATGTTGGCAGAGGCATTTGCGATGACCTTACAGTGTGAGAAGAAGGGAACCGAGCCTTGTATGGAATGTCATTCCTGCAAGCAGGCGGTGAACCATAACCAGCCGGATATTATCTATGTCCAGCATGAGAAGCCAAATACCTTATCGGTGGATGACATCCGCGAACAGCTGAATAAGGACATCGATGTAAAGCCGTATGCAAGCCCGTATAAGATCTATATTATCGACGAGGCGGAGAAGATGAATGTGCAGGCGCAGAATGCACTGCTTAAGACGATCGAGGAGCCGCCTGCCTATGCGGTGATCTTGCTGCTTACGACGAATGCCGAGGCATTTCTTCCGACGATCAATTCCCGATGTGTGACATTGAACCTGAAGGTTGTACCGGATCCGCTGATCCGTAAGTTTTTAATGGAGAAGTACGCAGTGCCGGATTATCAGGCAGACATTTGTGTTTCCTTTGCACAGGGAAATGTTGGAAAGGCGATTACGTTAGCTTCTTCAGAGGATTTTAATGAGTTAAAATCAGCAGCAGTCCAGCTGATGAAGCGGATCAAAGACATTGATCTGTATGAGTTGCAGGAAGCAGTTAAGCAGATCAGTGAGTATAAGTTACAGATTAATGATTATTTTGATATTATGATGATCTGGTATCGGGATATATTATTATATAAAGCAACGATGGATGTAAACGGACTTATTTTTAAGGACGAAGTCTATGATATTAAAAAGCAGGCAAGTAAAAGCTCTTATAGCGGGATCGAGACGATCCTTGAGGCATTAGAAAAGGCGAAGCTGCGTCTGAATGCGAACGTCAACTTCGATCTTGTCATGGAGCTGTTGCTGCTTACGATCAAAGAGAATTAGCAGAAAGGTATGGTTAAGTAGATGATAAAAGTAGTAGGTGTCAGATTCCGGAGTGCCGGAAAAATATATTATTTTGCACCGGGAAAGCAGAAGATCGAAAAGGGCATGCATGTCATTGTAGAGACGGCAAGAGGTATCGAGTACGGAACGGTTCTGATCGCACCGCGTGAGGTGAAGGAAGAGAGCGTGATCCAGCCGTTAAAGCCGGTGATCCGTGTTGCAACCGCTGAAGACGATAAGACCGAAGAGAAGAACAAGGCAAAGGAAAAAGAAGCCTTCCGTATCTGTTTAGAGAAGATTGCAAAACATAAGTTAGAGATGAAGTTAGTGGAGGCAGAGTATACCTTTGATAACAACAAGCTGTTATTCTACTTTACCGCTGACGGCAGAATCGACTTCCGTGAGCTTGTAAAGGACTTGGCATCCGTGTTCCGTACGAGGATCGAGCTTCGTCAGATCGGTGTAAGAGATGAGACAAAGATCCTTGGCGGGATTGGTATCTGTGGAAGAGAGCTTTGCTGTAAGTCCTATCTGTCAGAATTTGCACCGGTTTCCATTAAGATGGCAAAGGAACAGAATCTTTCCCTGAATCCGACGAAGATCTCCGGTGTCTGCGGACGACTGATGTGTTGTCTGAAGAATGAAGAGGAGACGTATGAATACTTAAACAGCCGTCTTCCATATGTCGGAGATACCGTAACAACGGATGATGGCTTCCGTGGAGAGGTACAGAGCGTAAATGTACTGCGCCAGCAGGTGAAGGTCTTAATCGAGGTCAACGATGAAAAAGAGATCCGTGAATACAAGGTGGAACAGTTGAAGTTCCGTCCAAGAAAGCGGAAAGAGAACATGAAGCTGTCGAAGGAAGAGATGAAGGAGCTTTCAGCACTAGAAGACAAGGGAGGAAAGTCGAAGCTTGATGACGCCAAATAATCTAAAAGACGGAGAGAGGCTCGATGATCTGAACCGGAACGGATACCATATCATTCAGGATAAGAACCGTTTTTGCTTTGGAATGGATGCAGTGCTCCTATCCGGGTTTGCGCAGGTGAAGCGTGGAGAAACGGTGCTTGATCTCGGAACCGGGACAGGCATTATCCCGATCCTTTTAGCGGCAAAGACACAGGGCGCGCATTTTACCGGACTTGAGATACAGCCGGACAGTGCAGATATGGCAGCAAGGAGTGTCGCTTACAATCATCTCGAAGACAAGATCGAGATCGTGACAGGAGATATTAAGGATGCCTCGAAGCTGTTTGGGGCATCTTCTTTTGATGTGGTAACAACAAATCCACCGTACATGATCGGACAGCATGGATTACAGAATCCGGATGAAGCCAAGGCGATTGCAAGACATGAGGTACTTTGTACCTTAGAAGATGTTGTCCGGGAATCGGCGAAGGTGTTAAGACCGGGCGGCCGCTTTTTCATGGTACACCGTCCGTTCCGGTTATCGGAGATCTTAGGCTGTATGACACAGTATGGGATCGAACCAAAGCGTATGCGGCTGGTCTATCCGTTTGTGGACAAGGAACCGAACATGGTGCTGATTGAAGGAATGCGTGGGGCGAAAAAGCGCATGACCGTGGAAAAGCCGCTGATTGTATACAAAGAACAGGGAAAATATACCGATGAGATCTATGAGATCTACGGGTATTAGATGAGGATTAAGATGGCAGGAAAATTATTTTTATGTGCAACGCCGATCGGCAATCTTGAGGATATTACCTTCCGTGTCCTTCGGACCTTAAAAGAAGTGGATCTGATCGCAGCCGAGGATACGAGGAATTCGATCAAGCTGCTGAATCATTTTGAGATCAAAACGCCAATGACAAGCTATCACGAATACAACAAGATCGAAAAGGCATATCAGCTTGTTGCAAAGCTTCGGGAAGGGAAAAATATTGCCCTTATTACCGATGCCGGAACACCGGGAATCTCGGATCCGGGCGAAGAACTGGTACGGATCTGTCTTGAGGAAGGGATAGAAGTGACCTCACTTCCGGGACCTGCGGCATGCATTACCGCACTTACGATGTCCGGTCAGCCGACCAGACGGTTTGCCTTTGAGGCATTCCTTCCAAGAGAGAAAAAGGAGCGGGCAGCAGTCTTAGAAGAACTGAAAAATGAGACGAGAACGATCATTTTATATGAAGCACCGCATCATCTGGTGAAGACATTAAAAGAGCTGTATGAGGTACTTGGCAACCGGAAGCTTACGATCTGTAAGGAACTGACCAAGCGTTATGAGAATGCGACAGTTACGACACTGGAAGAAGTCCAGAATAGATATACCGACGAGGAACCGCGCGGAGAACACGTCCTTGTCATTGCAGGAAAGACAAGAGAAGAATTGCAGGAAGAGAAGCAGCAGGCATGGAATGAGCTGACGATTGAAGAGCATATGGCACATTATGAGAGTCAGGGCATTGACCGCAAGGAGGCAATGAAGCTGGTTGCAAAAGACCGCGGGATCAGTAAGCGCGATGTTTATCAGGAATTATTAAAATAAAGGAGTAGAGGAAATGGCAAAAGGGATTGCAGGAAAAAACAACTGGGCACTTGTACTTTTGATTTTGATCGGAGTGGTATTGGGCGGATTTCTCGGGAATCTGGTCTCCGGCGTACCGGGATTGAGCTGGCTGAATTATGGTAAGACCTTCGGTTTTTCAAGCCCGATGGTACTTGATCTTGGCATTATGGTATTAACCTTTGCATTAACGATCAACATTACGATCGCAGGGATCATCGGAGTAGTGATCGCAATCATCATCTATCGTTTACTCTGATACATAACCTTCCAGATATTTTTTCAACAGGTCAAATGGTGCTGGACCCATTTCCAGCACTGCCTGATGAAATGTCACATTCGAATAATTCTCACCATATAGTTTCTTTGCGTATTCACGCAGATCTAAAAATTCCAGATATCCAATATAATACTTCAGATAGTGGGCGGGTTCTTCCACGATATATTCATAGATGTCCGAGATCGTTCCTACGTCTTTAATGTTATAGTCCCGGAAGAAACGGATGGTATCACTGAGCGTCCAGCCATCGTAGTGGATACCCATATCGCAGCTTGCATAAAGACTGAGCAGTGCCGACTGGTTGCAGGATAACAGCTTTGCGGCATCCGGTGTCAGTCCGGCATAGGAATAGGACATCATCTCGACATAGGTTGCCCAGCCTTCGGTATACCCCGGATAATTCAACAGGCTGCGGATCGGGGCAGGCTTACTCTGATAAGTCATAACCGTCTGATAGAGATGTCCCGGAAAGCCTTCGTGGGCAAGTGTGGTAAAAAGTTTTATGCCATCACTGCCGGAGGCAGGATTGATATAGATCACATTGTGGGACGGATCATCGATCGGTGCAGTCAGGTAAAAGGCAGGAGCCATTGCATCCTGAAGGCAGGGATCGACTTCCTTTACCGAAAAGGCAGTATCTGCCGGCAGAGGAAAGTCAGCTGCGATCTTGTGCTGCAAGTCATTTAATACCTGAGCGGGATCACTGACATCGATAGAAAAAAGCTCTGCCTGTTTTGAAACATCCGGATTGGTATGTACAAGCTCGGAAATGGCAAGCAGATCATCTTCCCGCTTTTTCGTGGTCATTTCTTCTAATTCCTTTATGCTGTGGGAAGATCCGGTGGAGCGGTGGACGAGATTCTCATAATAGATCTTTCCTTTTGGAAGGTAGCACAGCCCCATTTCATTTTTCCCGCTTCCGCGCCTGGCAGAGAGGGATTCCGATAAGCCCTCGTAAGCAGGAAGGACGCGGTTTA
>JALERL010000098.1 GCA_022764465.1 Lachnospiraceae bacterium
TAACTGAAACCACTTGTGGAACTCCTTTTGTTTTTTCTTCGCAGTTAATACATTAAGGAACCCAAGTGGTTTTTTCAATATGTAATTGTAAATTTTGGTGCTAGGCTTCCACCATTATGCCAGAAGCCTCAAAAAAATTGATATATTACATTATGAAAAAGATCCTCAAAAATTAACAAAAGTTATTCTTGATATATTAGGTGACATACCCAAAAAAAATCGTATTTAATAATAAAAGTAAAGATCTTTCCATAATAATCATTTCTCTTAAATCTGTTTTAAGATTGAGTTTTATATCATCAAATAATCTATCCATTCCGGCATAATAATATGCTGGAATGGATGTTATATTGTAGGTACTCTTTATAAAAATATAAAGCGAATATATTATAGAAATTTTCGAATTATAATTACTATTATCTATTGCTCTATAGTTATAAAGCATCTCTGTTATATAATGTTGTGAAGGAACATTTTGATATTCATTACAAAATTCCTTAAATGATTGAATTTTATATTTTGTTAGTTCATCATATAGTATCTTACATATTATATGATTGCATGCGCTATATACATCTACATCAGAATATATTTCTTTATATACTAGTTGCTTCATCCAAGAGTACTTTTCAGGAATATTATTTGCAGTTATATTATAAAATAGAGGAAATATAACAGTATGCTCTTTATTACATTTATTTTTTATTAGGTCTATCTCTTCATTTGCACATGTGGATGCAATTGAATTAGGACTTAACACTATAATAAAATAAGATGCTTTCTCGACCCCTTCTGTAAAATTTTTATGATTTCGGTCATCACCTAAAAGCATTTGCTGCCTATCATACCATACAGGTATTTCATATTTGGTTATATGAAATAGGATTGCGTCAACTATTGTGTGCCGATCTTTGCTAGAAAAACAAAAGAAAATCATAAACTATAATCCCTCCATTTGAAAAATTCAATAGATAACATTCAATTATCCCTCCCCTATCCGAAAGTCCTTCCTCGGATGTTTTGTCGTCAATATATCCCTTTGCTTTGCCATTGCCACATGTGTATAGATCTCGGTAATGTTGATCGAACTGTGTCCGAGGATCTCCTGGATATAGCGGATATCAACGTCGGCTTCTAGCAGACTTGTGGCGAAGGTGTGCCGGAACATATGCGGAGTGATGTGGAGGTCGATGCCGGCAAGAGAGGCATATCTGCTGATCATGCGGCGGACAGTCTGGTCGGAGAGAGCGGTACCATTCTGGTTTGCAAAGAAGCGGTTACAGGCTTGGATTTCCGGCAGAAAACAGGATCTGTATTCTGACAGGATTGCTGCAACGGCATCGTTTCCGATCTGGACCTTCCGTTCCTTAGAGCCTTTTCCGTAGATCAGGATAGAGCGGTCATAGAGATTGACATCGTCCGGTTTGAGCGAGCAAAGCTCCGAGATGCGGATACCGGTTGCAAAGAGTAATTCGATCACAGCGGCATCGCGGAGGGCATTTTTTCTCTGATAAGCAGTTTTTGCATTTGTGCGGCAGTGGTAGATCGTGGACAGGAAGCGTTCTACCGTATGCAGTGGGATAGTTTTAGGCAGCAGTACCGGTTCGCGGAATTTGATCTGTATTTTGCTAAAGGGATTGACGTCGATGAGATCCTTGTACTGGAAGTAGTGAAAGAGTGCTTTGATCGAAGCGATTTTCCGCTTCACGGTTTTGGGTTTGTAGGTCTTATGTAACCTTGCAATATAGGCTTCTAAGGTATCGGGTGTGATGTCACAGACCTCCTGTGACGGAAGCTGTTCGCAGAACTGGCTAAGGTCGATCTGGTATGCCTTTAATGTTTTTTCGTCTAATCGTTTCTGTTCCGCGCAGTATTCCATGTATTTTTGAATCAATTCTGGTAAGTTATTCATGTTTTTTCTCTTTGCGTTTTATTTCAGACATATATCGTACCGAAAAACAGCCGGAATGCAAATCCCTGACACCGGCATTGTTTAGAAAATGTTTAGAAGTCTGCATCTGCCTATTTAGGAATAGCTCATACAATGAAGAAAAAGAGATAGGGGGTATCTGGATGTTACAGACGATGATGACAATGGATGGGAACTTTTTGGTATGGATACAGGAGCATATACGAAATGTGTGGTTGACACCTTTTTTATGTTTGTTACAACATTAGGGAACGGAGGATTTATCTGGATCGCAATTTCACTGGGATTGCTGGTGAACAGGAAAACGAGAAAAATAGGAGTATTGTCACTGATCGCGCTGGCAGGTTCGGTGCTGATTGACAATGTGATCTTAAAAAATGTGATCGCAAGGGTCAGACCATATGAAGTAATACCAGAACTGACGTCCTTGATCGGAGCGCAGACGGACTATTCCTTTCCGTCCGGACATACCGGAAGCTCTTTTGCATCAGCCGTTGTTCTCTTTTACGGTCTGCCGAAAAAGTATGGAGTACCGGCACTTGTGCTTGCGGCATTGATCGGTGTGTCAAGACTTTATGTAGGAGTGCATTATCTGTCGGATGTGATCGGTGGGGCTGTGATCGGAACAGGGATCGCACTGATCACCTACTGGATCGGAATGCAGTATATCGAGTGGAAAGTCAGGGAGAGATGCTTATGACAATGAAAAAAAGGATTTTTTTATCGAATACGGTAATGGTATTGATCTCGCTGCTGATTCTGTTTGGAATCGGCGGCTTTGGTGTGCTTCTTTTTAAGGAAGAGATCATGCGGATCATTGAGCAGAATGCAGAGCTTTCGGATGATACCTATGAGGTAGAGACACTTTTGCGGCAGCAGAGTAAGAAGCCGGATAGCTGGGAGGTGCTGAGTGGGAAGCTGGCAGAGTATAAGTTCGAACTCTATGTTTCGGATTCGGATCAGAACTGCGTCTATTCTAATGTCAGACACAGTGAGTTAGAGTGCATCGAAGAACTCGACGAAGATACCGTTGCATCCGACCGTATCAAGCTCTATAGCATGGAAAATGTAACGATTGTACGCAGTATCATACAGGTGGAGCAGGAAGATTATATGGTGTATGCGGCTTACTATCCGCAGGAGCTTTCGCTATGGGGCATGGATCGTGGCGTTTTTGAGATGTTTATCATTGTGTTTATCATATCCGGAATCGTTCTGATCGGTGGATTGTTACTGTGTACGCAGCTATTTACGAAGTGGATGATAAAAAGAATCATGAAGCCGGTCGATGAACTGAATCAGGCGGCAATGCGGATCAATGACGGTAACTTAGAAGAACCGGTCCGGTATGAGGAAAATGATGAATTCGGTGAGGTCTGCAATACCTTTAATGAGATGCAGAAGCATCTGAAAGAAGGTATGGAAAAGAGCGCAAGATATGAGAAGGCACGGACGGAAATGATCTCCGGCATCTCGCACGATCTGCGTACCCCGCTGACTTCGGTCAAGGGATTTATCAAGGGAATGTTAGATGGAGTTGCCAATACGCCGGAGAAGAAGGAGCAGTATCTGCGGATTTCCTACCAGAAGGCCTGTGATATGGAACGGCTGCTGCAAAAGCTGTTTTTCTTTTCAAAGCTAGAAACCGGAAATATGCCATTTTTCCGGAAAAGAACAGAGCTTGGTGAGTGGATAAAACACTATGTGAAAGAGAAGAAGTTAGAGGAAAGAGAAGTTCATTATGAGCTTGTTCTGCAAAAGACGGATGAAGAGTGCTGGGCGGAAGTGGATACCGAACAGATCCGCCGGGTCTTTGATAACCTGATCGAAAACAGTGTGAAGTATGCGGATGCAGCAGAGCTTCGTATTCTGCTTTCGATGGAAAAAAGCGAGGGACAGATCATTTTGACGCTGTGCGATAACGGCGCAGGGATTGCAGAAGAAAAGCTGCCGCATGTGTTTGAACAGTTTTACCGTGGTGATGAATCGAGGAACAGTAAAAAGGACGGCAGTGGTCTTGGGCTTTATGTATGTAAATATATCGTGGAACAGCAGGATGGAAGCATTACGGCATATAACCGGGATGGATTTACGGTAGAGATCCGGCTGCCGCAGGCATAGGAAGAAAGGAGCAGTCAGGTGGCGAAGATATTAATTGTAGAAGATGATGAAGAAATTGCACTGTTAGAACGTGATTACTTAGAAGTCAGCGGCTATGAAGTGGAAGTAAAGTCAGATGGAAATGGTGTGGCAGAGCAGGTCATCCATGGAGATTATGATCTTTTGATCTTAGATCTGATGCTTCCGGGGGTCAGTGGCTATGATATATGCAAAGCGATCCGGGATCAGGTCGACATTCCGATCCTGATGGTGACTGCTAAGACAGAGACGATCGATAAGATCCGCGGTCTGGGTCTTGGTGCGGATGATTATATTGCCAAGCCCTTTGATCCGGCAGAACTGATCGCGAGGGTACAGGCGCATCTTCGGCGTTTTGAACGTCTGACACACCGGACGCAGGAAACACAACAGGAGGAACATATCGTAGCAGAGCGTGAGATCTGCATCGGTAACGTCCGTATTCAGACGAGAAGCTGGAAGGTATACAAGGGCGAAGAAGAGATAAAGTTCCCACATCGGGAATTCGAATTGTTAAAGTTTCTGGCACTCAACCCGAATATCGTTTTTTCCAAGGAGACACTGTTTGAACGGATCTGGGGGTATGATTATGTGGGAGACAGTGCGACGGTAACCGTCCATATCAACCGCGTCCGGGAAAAATAGAAGAGGATCCGAAGAATCCGCAGATCATTGAGACGGTATGGGGTGCAGGGTACCGGCTGAATCTGTAAATGTTTAGCTTTTGTTTAGAAAGTTCTCTCTTTTCAGAAAGAAATCCTTTGTATGATGGAAGAGTAAGGAACATCAGAATAGAGGAAAGGAAGTGTTTCTATGAATGCGACGATCATCATTCCGGCATATAATCCGGATGAAAAGCTGCGGCAGATCGTAGATCAGGTCTGGGATCTGGGCAATCAGATCATTCTTGTAGATGATGGAAGCGACAGCTCATGTATGGAGCTGTTTCACGAATTAAGTGAAAAAGCGATCGTCATTCATCATAAGCAGAATCAGGGAAAGGGCGCAGCCATAAAGACCGTACTTATGTATATCAAAGAAAATATCTGGGACTCCGGCGCAATCGGTGTGATGGATGCGGACGGACAGCATTTGCCGGAGGACATGGAAAAGCTTGTGATGCATGTGAAGGAAAAAGAGGATGCGCTGGTATTAGGTGTAAGACGGATCGGAAAGGAGATGCCGTTCCGTTCCGGGAACCCGTTACGAATATGAGACAAATGTACTGTTTTACTGTGCAAAAAATAAAATCCCGATCGTAGAACTACCGATCCGCACCATCTATCAGGATAAGCAAAACAGCAGCAGTATGTATTGTTTTGTCTTTTTACCCTGTTATTTCCGGTCAGTGCGGCTGGCATCTTGTGTGCTAACATTTTTGCACGCCTGATCAGTGGAATCTATAATTATATTTTAAACTGCAGGTTTGTGTTTCATTCAGGCGCAAAGGCGCAGACTGCATTGCAGTATCTTGGACTGGCGATCGCAATCTTACTGCTCAACAGTGTGATCCTGCAGTTCTATCATGAATGGCTGCACATTCCGGTATATGCAGCAAAAATAGCAACCGAGCTTTCCCTGTTTGTGATCAGCTTTCTGGTACAGAAAAAGCTGATCTTCCGGTTGAAGGGACAGAAGAAGGGTGTGCTTCATCTGCCTGCATGAGATTGTTGCGTGAAAGAGGTAGTCTTATTATGGGAAAACGAATTCTGCCGCATAGTGTGATCACATTAGCACTTGTGCTGTTTACTTTTATCATTCTTGACCGGTATAATCCGATGATGAATTTTGAATTCAACAACTATTCGAAGATCATTATCCAGATATGTCTGGTACTTACATTTCTAAATGCAATCTATACGTTATGCCTGATCCGGAGGGAGAAGCCGAAAAAGCAGAGCTGGGCAGGCATTCTCTGGGTGTTTGTGGATATTACGATCGCAGCAGCCATTGTTTTGTGTATCTATCTTTTTATGACAAAGCCGGAGCAGCTTGCCAGCCAGTCAGATGCCGTAGAAAGCCGGCAGTTAACAACGACATCCTTTCCGCTGCCGGATACGATCCCGCAGGCAGTGCTTGCCAATGGCGAGATCATGCCGTTAGAAGAATATGCAAGTGACCGTGTGCATATCCGGCTAGACCGGGCGCAGCGCAGCAATGGGACAGATAAGAATGTTTTTTATATTGCACAGGCCTATGTGACAGATGCGACTGCGATCCGCACGGCATTTGCGAATGGTGTATATGGAAAAAATATCTATCAGGCACCGGGAAAGATAGCAGCCGCAAATCAGGCGATCCTTGCAATGAACGGAGATTACTATGGTGGAAATGACGGCGGGGTTGTCATACGAAACGGTGTGAGTTATAGGAGCGATCCTGCCGGAAGTGATGTCTGTGTGCTTTTCCGGGACGGAACGATAAAGACTTATTCACCCGATACCTTTGATGCGAATACAGTCATCGATCAGGGCGCATGGCAGGCATGGACATTTGGACCGATCCTGCTAGACGGGAATGGGAATAAGGTGTCCTCTTACAATACCACCAGTTATATTAAGGACAATACGCATCCGCGGAGTGCGATCGGATATGTAGCACCAGGACATTATGTATGAATTGTAGAGGGTGGGCGTCAGGAAGACTATTCTGCGGGAGTTACCTTAGATGATCTGGCAGAGGTACTACGGGAGCAGGGATGTGTCAGCGGATATAATCTTGATGGCGGAAGATCGTCCGTGATGCTGTGGGATGGTGTGATTGCGAATCATCCGGATGCTGGTGGAAGGGACTTAAGTGACATATTGTACATTGAAAAATAAAAAGTTTAGAAAGTGTTTAGAAAATATCTCCTGTTTGTTTAGCTATGCTTTGTATGATGGGCATAGAAAGACGTCAGGAGGTATTTTGACGTAACAAGGAGGTCTATGAAATGATTCGACAATTTGTACACGGTGTATGTATGGCACTTGCAGACAGTGTGCCGGGCGTTTCCTGGGGAACGATTGCATTTATCCTCGGATTCTATGACCGGTTTATCGGGAGCATCAACGATCTGGTCTATGAAAAGGGGCAGAAGCGGAAGGCAGCGTTCTTTTATCTGATGCAGCTTGGCATCGGCTGGGTCTTTGGAATGGTGACGGCAGTTCTCGTATTAAGCAGTGCATTTGAGTCACATATCTATTTTGTCAGTTCGCTGTTTATGGGATTTATCCTGGCATCCCTGCCGGTGGTCTTTATGCAGGAAAAGGATTCTTATCTGGGACACTGGAAAAATATTATCTTTGCACTGGCAGGTGCAGCCATTGTCTGTGGGATCACACTTGGAAATCAGATGAGCTTTTTAAAAGATGTACATCTGGATGCCCTTAATCTGCCGCTTGCGATCTATATCTTTGTGGCAGGCATGATCGCAATATCTGCAATGTTTTTGCCGGGAATCTCAGGTTTTACGCTTCTACTGATCTTTGGGCTGTATATGCCGGTAATCTCCGGCATTAAGGAGTTTTTACATTTTCATCTGGCTGTTTTCCCGGCACTTTGCATCTTCGGACTGATGATCGGTTCCTTATATGCGATCACGCAGGGACCAACGACCTTAGCTACTCCGGTGGAGGCATTGTCGCTTTCGAACTTTCATATCCCGGCATTTTTAGCAGGAATCGTTATTGTAGTAGTGTTACAGTTTGCAGGAAGTAAGAAAGAAGTGAAGTAATGTGAAAAACCAGAAAATACAGCAGAATAACAAAGGAACTTCAAAAAATAATCCGGATAAGGAAGCAGAGCTAAAGAAAAAAGCAGTCAGCAAGGAACAGATAGCGGAGCTGATGAAGGAAAAAAAGAAGATGCAGGAGGAATTAGACGAACTCTGGGGACAGACCACCGGTGGCAAGGCGGTCTGTGTACTGGCTTTTTTCGGACTGCTCGTACTTTTTCTTGGAATCTTTGTCGGTATTGTAAAACTGGATGTGGGAAATTTTGCTACGGATGTCTTAGCACCGATGATCGGAGATGTGCCGGTGATCCGGACGATCCTGCCATCGGATCTGCAGAAAAAATCACCGAAGGAAGTTGCTGCTGAGGAACAGGCAGCGTCGGAGCAGGCGGATCTGGTTGTCAGGATTTTAAAAAATATGACACCGGCAAACCGTGCGGCAATCATTTCCAATATGAGTGTGGCAAATGCTTCACAGGTTACGGTTATGATGGAACAGTAAGAAAGAGATACCATGTTTAAAAAAATCCGTTATAATTAAGAAGTAAATAGCGTTCACAAACGGATAAAGAGAATAGGGTGGTTATTGATATGTGGATTATTTTTGCATTTGGTTCTGCAGTATTTGCAGGACTGACTGCGATCTTAGCAAAGTGTGGAATCCGTAATACGGATTCGAATGTAGCAACAGCACTTCGGACGATCGTGGTTTTAATCTTTTCCTGGATCATGGTATTTGTGGTAGGAGCGCAGGGCGGCATCCGGGAACTGTCGACGAAGACACTGGTCTTTTTGGTGCTTTCCGGTCTGGCAACCGGTGCATCATGGCTCTGTTATTTCCGGGCATTGCAGCTTGGCGATGTCAATAAGGTAACGCCGATCGATAAGTCGAGTACGATCCTTACGATGCTTTTCGCATTTATTTTCCTTGGGGAAGGACTTAGCTGGCTGAAGGTGCTTTCCATGGTATTGATCGGAGCCGGAACCTATCTTATGATTCAGCGGAAGGAAGTTAAGGAGCGGAAGACAGAGAAAAGCTGGCTGTTTTATGCCATAGGTTCTGCGGTATTTGCGAGCCTTACGTCCATCCTTGGAAAAATCGGCATCCAGGATGTCAATTCGAACCTTGGAACTGCGATCCGTACGATCGTGGTACTGATCATGGCGTGGGTAGTGGTATTCGTCAGTGGCAAGCAGAAGACCGTGCGTGAGATTGATAAAAAAAGCTGGTGCTTTCTGATTCTTTCCGGAATTGCGACCGGTGCATCATGGCTCTGCTATTACCGTGCCTTACAGACGGGACCGGCAAGTGTAGTTGTACCGATCGATAAGTTAAGCATACTTGTTACGATCGCATTTTCCTATCTTGTATTCCATGAGAAGCTGTCATTAAAATCCGGACTCGGACTTGTTTTGATTGCAGTCGGTACATTGACGTTATTATTGTAAAAGTATGGAAAATCTGATATTTGGTATTTTATATAATTATAAGCCACGATCAAAAAAGAAGAAGGATTCATAAGCAAAACTAATGAGAAATATTACTATATATAATTGGCATTTCTTAAGAAATCAATGTACAATAAATCTGTATCGTAATGGTACAGATTTATTTTATAAACAAATCACAAACAGGAGGAATTGTAATGGATTACAAGAATTCAGGTGTAGATATCGAAGCAGGATACAAGTCCGTAGAGTTAATGAAGGAGTATGTAAAAGGAACCATGAGAAGTGAAGTGCTAACGAACCTCGGCGGTTTTTCCGGTGCATTTTCCATGGGAGCCTTCAAGGACATGGAGAATCCGGTACTCCTTTCCGGAACAGACGGATGTGGAACCAAGGTGAAGCTTGCGTTTATCATGGATAAGCATGATACCATCGGAATTGATGCTGTTGCAATGTGTGTAAATGACGTTGCATGTGCAGGTGGCGAGCCATTATTCTTCCTTGATTATATTGCATGTGGCAAAAATATCCCAGAGAAGATTGCAACGATCGTAAGCGGTGTCGCAGAAGGCTGTAAGCAGTCCGGCTGTGCCCTGATCGGTGGTGAGACTGCGGAGCATCCGGGACTTATGCCGGAAGATGAATACGACCTTGCAGGATTTGCAGTAGGTGTGGTAGATGAGAAGGATATCATTACCGGTAAGGATGTAAAGGCAGGAGATGTATTGATCGGTATGGCATCTACCGGTGTACATTCGAATGGATTCTCTCTGGTACGTAAGATCTTTAAGATGGATAAGGAGACATTAAATACTTACCATGAAGAGTTAGGAACAACATTAGGTGAGGCACTGCTTGCTCCGACGAGAATCTATGTAAAGGCACTCCGTTCCATCAAGGATGCCGGTGTGAAGGTAAAGGCATGCAGTCATATTACCGGTGGCGGATTCTATGAGAATATCCCAAGAATGCTTCCGGAAGGCAAACATGCAGTTGTTGAGAAGAACAGCTATCCGATCCCGCCAATCTTTACGATGATGGCACGCGAGGGACAGGTAGATGAGCATATGATGTACAATACCTACAACATGGGTCTTGGTATGGTACTTGCAGTAGATCCGGCAGATGTGGATAAGACCATGGAAGCGATCAAGGCAGCAGGTGATACCCCATATGTTGTTGGTAAGATTGAAGATGGAGAAAAAGGAGTTACTGTATGTTAAAGCTTGCAGTGTTAGTATCCGGTGGAGGAACCAATCTTCAGGCAATCATGGATGCAATCGATGCAGGTAAGATCACGAATGCCAAGATTGAAGTTGTAATCAGTAACAATAAGAACGCCTATGCCTTAGAGCGCGCAGCGAAAAAGGGGATCGACCATCTTTGCATCTCACCGAAGGACTACGAGAGCAGAGAAGAATTCAACCGGGTATTTTTGGAAAAATTAGATTCTTATCAGGTAGATCTTGTCGTACTTGCAGGATTCCTTGTTGTAATTCCGGCTGAAATGATCCAAAAGTACCGGAACCGTATCATCAATATCCATCCGTCCCTGATTCCGTCTTTCTGCGGAACCGGATATTACGGATTGAAGGTACATGAGGGTGTTTTAGCAAGAGGTGTAAAGGTAACCGGTGCCACGGTTCACTTTGTGGATGAGGGAACGGATACAGGCCCGATTATTTTACAGAAGGCAGTAAGTGTCGAGCAGGGCGATACACCGGAGATCCTACAGCGTAGAGTAATGGAACAGGCAGAGTGGCAGATCATGCCACAGGCGATCGATCTGATCGCGAACGGAAAGGTGTCCGTTGTGGATGGGCATGTACAGATTGCAGAGTAACAGAGGAAGCAGGATAATGGAGGAAGACCATGAAAGTATTAATCGTAGGAAGTGGCGGAAGAGAGCATGCGATCGCAACAAGTGTTGCCGCAAGCAGCCGTGTAGATAAGATCTATTGTGCACCGGGAAATGCAGGAATCGGACAGATCGCAGAGTGCGTTCCGATCGGTGCAATGGAGTTTGATAAGTTAGTAGCCTTTGCAAAGGAAAAAGAGATCGATTTTACGATCGTTGGAATGGATGATCCACTGGTTGGCGGAATCGTTGATGTATTCGAAGCAGAGGGCTTAAAGGTATTCGGACCACGCAAGAATGCAGCGATCTTAGAGGGATCAAAGGCATTTTCCAAGGATCTGATGAAGAAATACAACATCCCGACAGCAGCCTATGAGACCTTCGATGATCCAAAGGCAGCAGAGGAATACTTAAAAACAGCAAAGATGCCGATCGTATTAAAGGCAGACGGACTTGCACTTGGTAAGGGTGTACTGATCTGTCAGACCTTAGAAGAGGCACTTGCCGGAGTAAAAGAGATCATGGAAGATAAGAAGTTTGGTTCTGCCGGCAATCATATGGTCGTAGAAGAGTTTATGACCGGACGCGAGGTATCCGTACTTTCCTTTGTTGATGGCAAGACAATCAAGATCATGTCATCTGCACAGGATCATAAGCGTGCAAAGGATGGAGATCAGGGACTGAATACCGGTGGTATGGGTAACTTCTCCCCAAGTCCGTTCTATACGAAAGAAGTGGACGACTTCTGCAAAAAATACATCTATCAGGCAACGGTTGATGCAATGGCAGCCGAAGGCAGACCATTTACCGGTGTTATCTTCTTTGGACTGATGCTTACAGAGGAAGGTCCGAAGGTCTTAGAGTATAATGCAAGATTCGGTGATCCGGAGGCACAGGTGGTTCTTCCGAGAATGAAGAATGATATTATTGATGTAATGGAAGCCTGTGTAGATGGCAAGTTAGATACGATCGATCTGCAGTTCGAGGACAATGCGGCAGTCTGCGTGGTACTTGCATCGGATGGCTATCCGGTTTCCTATGAGAAGGGATTCGAGATCAAGGGACTTGAGAACTTCGATGGCAAGGACGGATACTACTGCTTCCATGCCGGAACCAAGTTAGATGAAAATGGTAAGATCTTAACAAATGGCGGTCGTGTACTTGGCATAACCGCAAAGGGAGCAACCTTGAAGGAAGCGCGTGCAAATGCATACGCTGCAACCGAATGGGTAGACTTCGACAACAAGTATATGCGTCATGATATTGGAAAAGCAATCGATGAAGCAAAATAGATAGAGAGAAAAAAGTCCGGTCGCGTAAAGCTGACCGGACTTTTTGCAGAATATGAAATTATTGTAAAACAGAATGCACAAAATATGTGAAACAAACTTTTATTTGCGCTTTTAGTCTGCCTGATTCTTATTGTAGTGCCACTTGTATAGCGCGCACCCGATGATGATCACATATCCGATCACACTGTATACATCCGGTATCTGTCCTAAGAACAGGAAGCCGAGTAAGGCAGCAAAGAGCACCTGCGTGTAGTCGAAGACCGAGATCTCCTTTGCCGGGGCATAGGTATAAGCCTTTGTAATATTTAACTGGCCGCCGGTTGCCGAGGCACCTGCAAGCAGCAGGAAGACAAGTTGTTTTGCCGTCATTGGAACAAAGTTTAAGATCAGAAACGGCAGTGTAACGATACAGGAGAAGACAGAAAAGCACATGACGATCACCGGGCCGCGCTCCCCCATCTTGCCAAGTTTACGGACAAAGGTATATGCAAGTCCGGCACCAAGTCCGCCTAATGCACCGATCAGTGCATAGACGGAGGTCATCTCAAACGAAGGCTTGATAATAAACAGTGCACCAAGGAAAGCAATTATAACAGTGATCCATTCTATAATATTTGCCTTTTCCTTTAAGATGAAGTAGGAAGCAATGATTGCAAAAAACGGTGAGAGCTTATTAAGCATATTTGCATCCGAAATATTGAGCCGGTCGATGGCATAGAAGTTGCAGATCAGACCGGCAGTTCCACAGAAGCTGCGGAAAAACAGGGAAGGCCAGCTTGTTTTCTTGATATGAAAGCCGCCCTCACTTTTGGCTAACATCAGAATAGAAACAAAGGCTGCGACCACATTCCGGAAAAATGCCTTCTCCATTGTAGGAAGCTCGCCGGAAAGCCGCACGAAAAACGTCATCAGTGCGAAGCAGAAGCCGGCACAGATAATATAAAAAATACCTTTTGTCTTTTCATTTGTTATCGATTTCATAGTATCAGATCCTCTTTTCACTTTTCATTCGATTGCGTTCCTATTTTAGCACAGATCCTCTTTTTTGTAACCCTTTGTTATCGGAGGATAATGTAAGCCGTATAGCACAGATAGATCAGAATACAAAAAGCACCTTCCATGCGGCTGGTTTTTGATCTGCTGCCTGCAAAGATCAGGATGATAATGCTGACAAAGATCAGGATCGCGGTATCAAGAAACAGCTCCGTTGATGCATGGATCGGTGTGAGTACGGAAGAAGCACCGAGGATAAAGAGGATATTAAACAGACATGAACCGACTGCATTACCAAGTGCGATACCGGAATCTCCTTTTTTGGCAGCAACGATCGATGTGGCAAGTTCCGGGAGGGACGTGCCGATCGCAACGATCGTAAGGCCGATCAAGGTATCACTCATGCCAAGCGATGCAGCGATCAGGCTGGCATTTTTGACAACAAGGTTTCCGCCAAGGATGACAGCGGTAAGACCGGTTAAAACCCTTAAGATGCTTGGAAAAACAGCAGGTCTTTCTAAAGAGGCAGCAGCGACAGCAGCAGACGCGGTATTCTTTTTGGCATTACGGATCAAAAGGAACAGATAGAACGCCATCAGGGCAAGGAAAATGAGCCCTTCTAAGAAAGAGATTTTCCGGTCAAATAGGGTAACAAGCAGTGCTATAGATACAAAAACATTCCACCACAGATCCCTCCGCTTGATCTCGGGTGCGGTTTCAACCGGGCGGATCAGCGCGCTGATACCGATTACCATAAGCAGGTTAAAAATATTCGAGCCGACAATATTTCCAAGGGAAATATCACTGTTTCCGGCAAGACCTGCCGTGATACTGACCGCGGCTTCCGGGGCACTGGTGCCCATGGCAACGATCGTAAGACCGATGATCAGGGAGGGGATCTTAAGAAGTGCGGCAATCGAAGCCGAACCATCGACAAAGAGATCTGCTCCTTTGATGAGCAGAACAAAACCAAGCAACAATAACAGATACATCATAAAACAAACCTTCCTTTCTGCAAAAGCATGCACCGATTGATGGGCGTATATGCAGAAAAACGAGACTCTTACTGCATATACATGCAATAAAAGTCTCGTTACATCCGTTCCTACGATGTGTATTGCCCGGCCAAAGGCGTGATGACGAACAATACAACTCTTTACTTTGCAAAGAGCTAACTACTCCCTGATATTTGCTAATTCATCTATAACACAGGACAAACCGGAATGTCAAGCAGAAAATAATTGATAAGAATTCCCGGAATCGTATTGAAAAGGAAAGGCATATCTGCTACGATTACGAGGAGTGAACATGTAACAGGAACCAGAAACAGGGAATGGAGCTTTATGAAGAGACATAACGGTATAAGACAGCTTGGATTTATCATACTGACAATCGTAATGATCTTATCGGGAATGTGTTCTGATGTAGTCAGGGCAGATTCTTTATTGGCATGTATGCCGCAGGCTTCTTCTGTAAGCAGTATCTATCCGGAAGCCCATGGTATGGACAGAGAGCGGGAGTTATCCTCCCACCGGCTGGAGCGGGAGACCTTCTCGTATCAGCCCAATCAGGGTGTGGAAGAAGTTTTTGGAACCAGGGGAGCGTGTCTTTCTGCAGGTGAGGCACACCGGCAGGTCAGCAGTTCTAAGAGAAGTTCTACTTTGGCACAGTCCATTTGGACAGTCTGTGTCAGAAATCAAAGATTCAGTGAGGAACGCAAGTGTTCCGGTATAGGAAAAAATGTCATAAGCAGGGATATCATCGTCTGCTATATGCACCATAAGGATGGCTCAAAAGGCTGAAAACTGTAAAAGGACAAAGATGTCACGCCCGTGTAACACAGGGGCTTATTTGTGTATGTGAAAATCAGAAGGACAATAGGAGGACTTTTATGGATCAGAATATCGTAGTAATCGCATTAGGTGTAATTGTAGCAGCAGCCGGAATCTGGGTATGGTGGTATGAGAACCACGGACCGGAGAAAAAGGATGAACCAGGAGAGGATGATAAGTAATGAAAAAGACAAAAGTAATATGTACCTTAGGACCTGCTACCGCAAAGGATGAGATCTTAGAACAGTTAATGATAAATGGAATGAATGTTGCACGAATCAATTTTTCACATGGAACCGAAGAAGAGCATCTGCATACGATAGAACGTGTGAAACATATGAGGGAAAAATCAGGACTGCCGGTTGCCCTGTTATTAGACACCGGTGGACCGGAAATCCGTCTCGGATGCTTTGAAAATGGCAGGATCCAGTTAAAAAAGAATCAGGAGTTTATCCTGACCACGAAGGAAGTGACCGGAGATGAAAACAGAGTTTCCATTTCCTATCCGAACCTGATACAGGATATCACAGAGGGTGCAAGAATACTGATCGATGATGGACTGATCGAGCTTACCGTAAAACAGCTGACAACGGATGAGATCATCTGTCAGGTTATAAATGGTGGCAGCGTATCCGATCATAAGGGGGTCAATGTTCCGAATACGAATCTGAGTATGCCGTTTGTAAATGAGAAGGATAAAAAGGATCTGATCTTTGGGGTAAAGCAGGACTTTGACTATGTGGCTGCATCCTTTGTACGGTGTGCTGAGGATGTGAAGGAGCTTAGACAGGTATTAACAGATCATGGCGGAGCGGACATCCGTATTCTTGCCAAGATCGAAAACCGTCAGGGCGTGGATAATATAGACGAGATCTTAGCAGCTTCGGATGGTGTCATGGTTGCAAGAGGAGATCTTGGAGTGGAGATCCCGATCCGGGAGGTGCCGGCGATCCAGAAGATGATCATCAAAAAGACCTGTGAGGCAGGAAAAATCGTAATTACTGCCACACAGATGTTAGATTCTATGATGAAAAATCCAAGACCAACGCGTGCGGAGGCAACCGATGTGGCAAATGCCATCTACGACGGAACCAGTGCGATCATGTTATCCGGAGAGACAGCAGCCGGAAAATATCCGGTCGAGGCGTTAAAGACAATGGTTGAGATCGCAGAATATACCGAGCGTGATATTGATTATGAAAAGCGTTTCCGGATGTTGGATAAGAGCTGGAACCCGGATGTGACCGATGCCATTTCACATGCGACCTGCGTTACGGCACTTGACATTAATGCTGCAGCGATCATAACGGTTACCAAGTCCGGAAGGACAGCGCGCATGATCTCAAGATACCGCCCAAAGTGTCCGATCTTAGGCTGTACTCCATCGGAAAAGACCTACCGTCAGATGAGTCTTTCCTGGGGCGTGATACCGCTTCGGATCGATGAAGTGACAGATACGGAAGAACTTTTTGCAGAAGCGATCCACCGTGTGGTAGAAAATAAAAATCTTTCGGGAGGTGATATTGCAGTGATCACAGCGGGTGTACCGCTTGGTATCTCCGGTACAACGAATCTGATACGTGTAGCAACCATATAAGACATCTTAAAGGAGGAAACGGAATGAAGACATTAAACTGGAAAAACTTTGTAGTATTGACGATAGCAGGATTGTGCAATGCATTTGGAATCACGCTATTTCTTGCACCCGTAAAATTATATGACAGCGGTATCTCCGGAACAGCGATGCTGCTGTCACAGATCACGCCAGAGCATTGGTCACTTTCCATATTTCTGATCGCCTTAAACATTCCGTTATTCCTCTATGGATTGAAAAAACAGGGTGCATCTTTTACCATCTATTCTATCTATGCCGTTACCTGCTATTCACTGGGGGCATGGCTGATCACCGATGTATTGCCGATCGATGTCAGCCTTGCATCCCCGCTTGCAGGAACGGATCTGCTCTTGTGTGCACTGTTTGGCGGACTGATCTCCGGTATCGGAAGCGGACTTACGATCCGGTTCGGTGGTGCGATCGATGGTATCGAGGTTATGGCAGTCATTTTTGCAAAAAAGCTGGGGCTGACCGTCGGAACCTTTGTGATGATCTACAATGTGATCCTCTATGTGATCTGCGGATTTGTCATCCACAGCTGGGTGCTTCCACTATATTCGATCGTAACTTATATGGCGGCGCTTAAGACGATCGATTATATCGTCGAAGGCTTTGACCGGGCAAAATCAGCCATGATCGTAACGACACAGCCCAAGGAGATCTGCGCTTCACTTTCCGAAGCATTCGGCAGAGGAATCACGATGTTAGAAGGCAGGGGCTATTATTCGGATTCGGATAAAACTGTCATCTATTTTGTACTAAACCGATTTCAGATCGGAAAGTTAAAAGAGCTGGTACATGCCATAGACCGTAATGCATATATAACAATTAGTGAAGTTGCAGATGTATTTGGTGTAAATAGTTGAAAAATGTGTTAAAATGCTTTTGAAATCTTTTGGAAAGATGGAGGAAGGGCATGGATACACGGGAAATATTACAAAAAGTTCAGAATAAGGAAATCTCCATTGAAGAAGCAGAAAGTTTTTTTCGCAGGGAGCCATTTGAGGAAATGGGATATGCGAAATTAGATACACACAGGAAGTTACGTTCCGGTTTTGCAGAAGTGATCTATTGCAGTGGAAAGTCGGATGAGCATCTGTTACATATTTTTGGCAAGCTGTACGAAGAGGATGGTGAGGTCTTCGGAACGCGTGCAACGAAGGAACAGTATGAACTGGTGCATGCACAGTATAAGGAAGCAGTCTATGATCCCATTTCACGTATTCTTAAGATTGAAAAACAAAAGGAGCATATCGGGAAAATTGCCGTCTGTACGGCAGGAACCGCAGATATTCCGGTCGCGGAAGAAGCAGCCCAGACCGCAGAATATTTTGGAAGTCAGGTAGAACGGATCTATGATGTCGGAGTCAGCGGACTGCACCGGCTGTTATCGCGGCTTGATGTGATCCAGAGTGCCAACTGCATCGTGGCGGTTGCCGGAATGGAGGGTGCACTTGCGAGTGTGTTAGGCGGGCTGGTGGATAAGCCGGTCATCGCAGTTCCGACTTCGGTGGGCTACGGAGCAAGTATGCACGGACTTTCGGCACTGCTTACCATGATCAACTCGTGCGCAAACGGGGTCGCAGTGGTGAATATTGATAATGGTTATGGTGCCGGCTATACGGCAACGCAGATCAACCGGCTGGCGTGTCATGCAAAGCAGATCGATACAGATGAGGATAAAGAGAATGGCAGATAAGAATATAAAAAACAATACGAAAAAAAGTCTCTATCTTGAGTGTGCAAGCGGTATCAGTGGGGATATGACAGTTGCAGCATTATTAGATCTTGGCGCAGATGAAAAGCGGCTGACGCATACTTTGGAAAGTATTCCGGTTTCCGGTTTTCAGATTAAGATCAGCCGTGTGAAAAAAAGCGGACTGGATGCCTGTGATTTTGCAGTACAGTTAGATGCGGCGCATGAAAACCACGATCATGATATGGCGTACTTATATGGGCATACGCATACCGGGGAAGCAGTACATGCGCAGGAACATACACATACGCATCGTGGTCTGGCTGAAATCCGTCAGATCATTCAGGCAACGGATATGACACCACATGCAAGAGAACTGGCAATTCGTATTTTTGATATTTTAGCGGATGCAGAAGCAAAGGCACATGGTGTTGACCGGGAGGATGTACATTTCCATGAAGTCGGTGCAGTGGATTCAATCGTAGATGTGATCGCTGCGGCAGTATGCTTTGATGATCTTGGTATCACAGACGTGATCGTTCCTGCCTTAGAGGAAGGACACGGAATGATCCGGTGTCAGCATGGTCTGATCCCGGTTCCGGTACCGGCGGTTGTCAATATTGTAGAACAGAATGGATTATCCCTGCATGTCACGCAGACCGAAGGAGAGCTTGTGACACCGACCGGAGCGGCAATTGCAGCTGCGGTGCGGACCGGTGATCATCTGCCGGAGCAGTTTCGTATCTTAAAAACGGGAATCGGAGCTGGAAAACGGGAATATGACAGACCGGGAATCTTACGTATTCTATTAATAGAAGAAACAGGTCAGACGAAGTATGATACGATCTATAAGTTAGAGAGTAATATTGATGACTGCACCGGGGAAGCACTGGGATTTGTCATGGAGGAACTTCTTTGTGCAGGCGCAAGAGATGTTCATTATATTCCGGTCTATATGAAAAAGAACCGCCCGGCATATCAGCTTACGGTGCTTTGTGATGAGGAAAAGATCCCGGAGATGGAGCGGCTGATCTTTTTACATACGACAACGATCGGAATACGCAGACAGCAGATGGAACGGACGATTCTAAAAAGAGAGAATAAGACGATAGAGACTACATATGGCAGCATTGAAGTAAAGCTTTGCAGACGGGAAAATGGGATCACATTTGCACCGGAATATGAGAGTGTTGCGGCAGTGTGCAGAAGAATCGGCATGGGATACACAGAGTGTTATCGGAAGATTTATCAGGCATGCGAAGCTGCCATGCAGTCAGAGAAGTAAGAGAGGAAGCATAGAAGAATGGATCAGTACGAAGAGAAGAAAAGACAGTTATCAGACTGGATGAAGGAACATACGAAGTCAGATACGCTGCTTGCATTTTCCGGCGGGGCGGACAGCAGTCTGCTTTTATATATGCTTTGTGAGGCAGCAGCAAAAAATCAGACAAAGGTCTATGCGGTCACGATACAGACAACTCTGCATCCGGTCTGCGAAGCCGAGCAGGCAAAGCAGCTTGCAGGGGATGCAGGTGCGATCCACATGTTGTTACAGGTGGATGAATTAGAAGAAGCAGGCGTCTCCGATAATCCGACAGACCGTTGTTACCGTTGTAAGAAATATCTGTTTACACAGTTAAAGGAATATGCCACAAAGCATCAGATCCCGCTTTGTATTGAGGGAACGAACGAAGATGACCTGCATGTTTACCGTCCGGGAATCCGTGCGGTGCATGAGCTTGGCATTGCAAGTCCGCTTGCCGAAGTGCATATGACGAAAAAGGAAGTGCGGCGTTTAGCAGCAGAGTATGGCATTGCTGTTGCAGATAAGCCGTCGATGCCGTGCCTTGCAACGAGATTTCCATATGGAACACATTTAAGCTACGAGGATATGCGGCATGTAGAGCAGGCAGAGGAGCAGCTTCGCGGGATGGGATTTTATAATGTAAGAGTCCGCGTACATGGAGATGTCGCAAGGATCGAGGTGGATACCTGTGACTTTGAACGTCTGATGGAACACCGGACGGAAGTCGTAGAATGCCTGAAAAAAGCCGGATTTTTGTATATTACGCTGGACTTGGAAGGATTTGTATCCGGCAGCATGGATAAAAAGATTTTGATGCAGGGGGAATAGACATGCAGGGCTTTTTGGAATTAGATGGAAATATCTTGTTATGGATACAGGAACATATCCGTATGTCCGGGCTGGATGGAGTGATGAAGTTTATCACGTCACTGGGGAATGCCGGAATGATCTGGATCGTCATTACACTGGTACTGCTTCTGATCCCGAAGACCAGAAAGACCGGAATCGTATCGGCAATGGCACTGATCGGTTCGCTGATTGTCAATAACGGAATCTTAAAGCTGTCGGTCGCGCGGATACGTCCGTATGAAGTGATCGATGGATTGCAGTGTATCGTAAAGCCGGCAGTGGATTATTCTTTTCCATCCGGTCATACCGGAAGCTCCTTTGCGGCAGCAACGGTGATTTTCCGAAGAATGCCAAAACGGTATGGGATACCGGCACTGGTTTTCGCGGCACTGATCGGATTTTCGAGACTGTATGTGGGAATCCATTATCCATCTGATGTGTTGGTGGGCATGGTTACCGGAATTTTACTTGGAATATTTGCAGATGTACTTTTCCAAAGATATGAGAAAAGAAAGCAGGAGGGACAGAAGCCGATTGGCTAAATCTGTCCCTTGCGTATGTTTTTAAAATTAGTTACAATAGTCAGAAGCGACAAAGCGAAGCAGATACCGGAAAGTGTCTGCAACCCGGTGTTTGCAGGCTGAGAGAAAGGCATGGTTATTAAGATGAGCAAAGCAGATCAGATTTTTATTGATATGTGTAAGGATATACTGGAAAACGGTGTAAGCACAGAGGGTGAAAAAGTCCGCCCGCACTGGGAGGATGGCTCGAGTGCCTATACAATTAAGAAGTTCGGTGTGGTCAACCGCTATGACCTGTCGAAGGAGTTTCCTGCTATTACCCTTCGAAAAACCGCAATCAAAAGCTGTACCGATGAGATGCTCTGGATCTGGCAGAAAAAGTCGAACAATATTCATGACTTAAACAGTCATGTATGGGATGAATGGGCAGATGAGACAGGTTCGATCGGTAAGGCATACGGCTATCAGATGGGCGTGAAGCATAAATATAAGGAAGGCATGATGGATCAGGTGGATCGTGTGATCTATGATCTGAAGAACAATCCGTTCAGCCGTCGTATTATGACAAACATCTATGTACATCAGGACTTAAGTGAGATGCATCTGTATCCATGTGCATACAGTATGACATTTAATGTGACACAGAAAAAGGGAGAGGATAAGCTGATCTTGAATGCAATCTTAAACCAGCGTTCCCAGGATATCCTGACTGCAAACAACTGGAATGTATGTCAGTATGCCGTATTGGTACACATGTTAGCACAGGTCTGTGACATGCAGGTGGGCGAACTGGTGCATGTCATTGCGGATGCACATATTTATGACAGACATATCCCGATCGTGAAGGAACTGATCACAAGGGAGACACATGAAGCACCGACCTTCTGGCTGAATCCGGAGATTAAGGATTTCTATCAGTTTACACCGGATGATGTGAAGTTAGAAAACTATGTGACAGGACCACAGGTGAAGAATATTCCTGTTGCAGTCTGAACAGTACTTCTAGGATGCGTGTAATACCGCATCTAAGAAGTACTAGGTTCAGACTGAAGAATCCCTTGCAGGTCAAAAGTGACCTGCATCTGCAAGCAGAGCGGGATTCTTCGCCGTAAGTGTATATAAAGCAGTTATTTTTTAGAAAGAAGGTTTACCATGAATTTAATCGTAGCAGTAGATAAGAACTGGGCAATTGGTTATCAGAATAAGTTACTTGTCAGCATTCCGGATGACATGAAGTTTTTCCGGCAGACGACGACCGGGAAGGTTGTTGTCATGGGAAGAAAGACGTTAGAGAGCTTCCCGAATCAGGCTCCGTTAAAGAACCGGACGAATATTGTTGTGACGAAGGATATTTCTTATAAGGGCAACGGAGCGATCGTCGTGCATGATATGGACGAGCTGCATGCGGAGCTTTCGAAGTATGCGAGTGAGGATATTTATGTGATCGGTGGAGAGAGTATTTACCGCCAGCTGTTAGACGAATGTGATACGGCGCATGTGACTTATATTGATTATGCCTATGATGCCGATACCTATTTCCCGAAGCTGGACGAGAAGCCGGAGTGGCAGATCGCAGAGGAAAGTGAAGAACAGACCTATTTTGATCTGGAGTACGTATTCCGCAAATATGTAAAGAAACAGGCATAAGAGGATTTGGCAAGGCGCTGGTATTATGGATAATTTTATTTTTAGTTTGAATGTGACACTTCCGATTTTTTTCGTAATGGTAATCGGATATTTTTTAAGACAGATCGGAATGCTCAATGACAATTTTGTTTCTGTGGCAAATAAGTTTAACTTTAAGGTGACGCTGCCATTTATGCTCTTTCGGGATATTTCTTCGGTAGCGATCCGTGAAGTCTTTGATCTGAAGTATGTGTTGTTTTGCGCAGCCGCAAGTACGGTCTGTTTCTGGGTGATCTGGGGATGTACGAAGCTGTTTGTCAAAGACAGATCGATCCGTGGAGCGTTTGTACAGGCATCTTTCCGTAGTAGTGCAGCCGTGATGGGACTGGCCTTTATTGAAAATATCTATGGACAGTCTGCGATGGGGCCGCTGATGATCATCGGAGCAGTTCCGCTTTATAATATTTTTTCCGTGATCGTACTGACCTTTGAAGCAGATACAGAGGATGGAGAAGAAAGAGATCATGGAAAGATCAGACAGGCACTGGTAAATATTGCAAAGAATCCGATCATTATTGGAATTCTGCTTGGACTAATCGCGGCTTTGCTGGGGTTAGATTTCCCGGTGATCGTGGATTCGACGGTCAACAAGGTGGCACAGATGGCAACACCGTTAGCACTGATCGCTTTAGGTGCAGGCTTTGAGGGCAGAAAGGCACTTGCAAAGATTAAGCCTACCATAGCAGCCGCACTGATCAAGTTAGTGATCCAGCCCCTGATCTTTTTACCGGTTGCAGCCGCACTTGGCTTTGACGGAGAAAAGATGGTTGCTATTCTGATCATGCTTGCATCACCGACGACACCAAGCTGCTATATTATGGCAAAGAATATGAAAAATGATGGCGTGCTGACCGCAAGTGTCATCGTTATGACAACACTTTTAGCGGCATTTACACTGACAGGATGGATTTATATTTTAAAAACTACAGGATTCATAGGGTAGGAGGACGAAATGGATATTACAGGAAGAAAATTAGTTGTAAAGGCTTTACAGGAAGAAGGCGTTGATACTGTATTCGGATATCCGGGCGGTATGGTAACAGACCTTTTTGATGAATTATATAAGCAGGATGATATCCGGGTCATTTTACCGAGACATGAGCAGGGACTAATCCATGAGGCAGAAGGCTATGCACGTTCCACGGGAAAGGTGGGTGTCTGTATCGTAACAAGCGGTCCGGGTGCAACGAATATCATTACCGGACTTGCCGATGCGCATTATGATAATATCCCGCTTGTCTGTATTACCGGACAGGTGCCGCTTAGCCTGATCGGAAACGATGCGTTCCAGGAGGTAGACATTGTCGGAATGACGAGAAGTGTTACCAAGTATGGTGTAACGGTAAGGGACCGCAACGACTTAGGAAAGATCCTTAAGATGGCATTCCATATTGCGACAACCGGAAAGCCGGGACCGGTGCTGATCGATCTGCCAAAAGATATCCAGACGACACCGGGAAAGGCAGAATATCCGGATCATGTGGATATCCGTGGTTATAAGATCAATGAAGGTGTACATGTCGGACAGCTGAAGAAGGCATATAAGCTTTTAAAGAGTGCAAAGCGTCCACTGATCTTAGCTGGTGGTGGCATCAATATTGCAAAAGCAAATGATAAGTTAGCGGAGTTTGCGGAAAAAATGCAGGTTCCGGTTGTTACAACGATCATGGGAAAAGGAGCACTTTCGGCACATCATCCGCTCTATGTCGGCAACTGTGGCATGCACGGAAGATATGCGGCCAATATGGCAGTCATGGAATGTGATGTCCTGTTTTCCATTGGTACAAGATTCAATGACCGTATCACCGGAGATCTGAATGAGTTTGCACCAAAGGCGAAGATTGTTCATATTGATGTGGATACTGCATCGATTTCAAGAAATGTTGTCGTAGATGTTCCGATCGTTGCGGATGCAAATGTTGCTTTAGAGAAGCTGATCGAATGGGCAGAGGAGAAAAAGACCGCGTCCTGGAGAAAGCAGATCGCAGAATGGGATAAAGAGAACCCGCTTGAGATGCGAAGAGACCGTGGCATGACACCTCAGATGATCATGGAAGGCATCAACCACAGTTTTGATGGAGAAAAGGCGATCTATGTCACCGATGTCGGACAGCATCAGATGTGGGCAACGCAGTACATAGATCTTGATGAGCAAAAGCAGCTGATCACATCCGGTGGACTTGGTACCATGGGCTTTGGATTCCCGGCAGCAATCGGGGCAAAGCTTGGCAACCCGGATATACCGGTTGTATGTATTACCGGAGATGGCGGCTTTCAGATGAATATTCAGGAGATGGCAACCGCAGTTGTACAGGGAACACCGGTGATCATCTGTCTGCTGAATAATTATTATCTTGGCATGGTGCGGCAGATGCAGCAGCTCTTTTATGGAAAGCGTTACGAAGCGACCTGTCTGCGCAGACGGAAAAATTGTCCGCCGATGTGTAAGGGACCGAGTGATGCCTGCCCGAAATATGAGCCGGATTTTGTAAAGCTTGCAGAAAGCTATGGCGCATACGGTATCCGTGTGGGAAAGGAAGAAGAGATCGAAGCAGCGATTGCCGAAGCAAGAACACATACCGATGCACCAACGATCATTGAGTTTATGATCGCAACCGAAGAGATCGTACTTCCGATGGTGAAGAGTGGAACAGCAATGAACCAGATGATTTTAAAATAGGAGGATAGACGGATGAAAAACAGATGGATTGCATTATATGTAGAAAATCAGGTCGGCGTTCTGGCCAAAGTGTCCGGTCTTTTTTCCGGAAAATCATACAACCTGCAAAGTCTTACCGTAGGTACAACCGAGGATGAAACCGTATCCCGTATGACGATCTGTGTGACAAGTGATGATATTACCTTTGAGCAGATCAAAAAGCAGTTAAACCGCATGGTCGAGGTCATAAAGGTGATCGATCTGACCAATGTGCCGATCCATATGAAGGAGATCCTGTTTGCCAAGGTGCGTCACTGCTCAACCGCAGACAAGGAAGAGGTATTCCAGATCGCACAGGTATTTAATGTACAGGTGGCAGACATCGGAAAAGACAGTGTGCTCTTAGAATGTAAGCTGACAGAGCGGCGTAATAATGAGCTGATCGCACTCTTAAAATCAAAGTATAAGACCATCGAGGTCGTACGAGGCGGAGCGGTAGCGATCGAATCGATCAGTACTTCCTGCCGGTAAGAACAACAGCTCTAGAATAAGAATATCGGACATCAGGCGGGAGTTTTCCCGCCTTTTTATATCTGTAAAATATATCCGCACAAATTATATGGATATATTTTACAACCGGATGTTGACAGAAAAATATGGAGGTGTTAGTATTTCAAATGAAATCCGACTAAAATAGTCGGGATTTAATCAAAGGAGAAGGATATGAAACTTTCAACAAAAGCGCGGTATGGTCTCAGGGCGTTTATTGATCTGGCTGTATACAGCGAGAATGGTCCGGTATCTCTGACGATGATCTCGAAAAGACAGGATATATCCGTAAGCTACTTAGAGCAGCTTGTGGCAAGGTTAAAGCGTGCGGGACTGGTAAAGAGTGTGCGTGGTGCCAATGGCGGATATGAGCTGACAAGACCGGTGAAGGAGTACACGGTCGGTGAGGTGTTACGAGCCTTAGAAGAGGAGCTTGTTTCGGTTGACTGTGTGGCAGTTAACGGGAAGGCGGATCTGCACTGTGTGGGATCGAAGAACTGCTTAAGCCGTATTGTATGGGAAAAAATCAATGATAGTATCAACGAAACCGTAGATAATATTTACATCGGTGAACTACTTGAACAAAATAAGACAAATAAACAGGAAGGTGAAGAATCATGAAGAAACTGATTTATCTGGATAATGCAGCAACCACTAAGACTGCACCGGAGGTAGTAGAAGCAATGCTGCCATATTTTACAGAATACTACGGAAATGCATCCACCGTATATGCATTTGGTGAAGAGAGCAAGAAAGCAGTTACAAAGGGAAGAGATACGATCGCAAATGCACTTGGTGCAAAGCCTGAGGAGATCTATTTTACCGCAGGCGGAAGCGAATCTGATAACTGGGCATTAAAGGCAACTGCCGATGCATATCAGAGCAAAGGCAAGCACATCATCACATCTAAGATCGAGCATCATGCAATCCTGCATACCTGTGATTACTTAGAGCAGCATGGCTTTGAGATCACCTATCTGGATGTGGATGAAAACGGACTGATCTCTTTAGAGGACTTAGAGGCAGCAATCCGTCCGGATACAATCCTGATCTCAATTATGTTTGCAAATAACGAGATCGGTACGATCGAGCCGGTTGCAGAGATCGGAAGAATCGCCCATGAGCATGGTGTTTTATTCCATACGGATGCAGTACAGGCATTCGGACAGGTTCCGATCAATGTAGATGAGATGAACATTGATATGTTAAGCAGCAGCGGCCATAAGTTAAACGGACCAAAGGGAATCGGCTTTTTATATATCCGTAAGGGCATTAAGATCCGTTCCTTTATCCATGGCGGCGCACAGGAGAGAAAGCGTCGTGCCGGAACAGAGAACGTGCCGGGTATCGTAGGCTTTGGCAAGGCAGTAGAGCTTGCAGTCGCAAATATGAAGGAGCGTACCGATAAAGAGATCGAGCTTCGTGACTACCTGATCGGAAGAATTGAAAAAGAGATCCCATACGTAAAGGTAAACGGAGACCGTGTGAAACGTCTTCCGAACAACGTCAATGTATGTTTCCGGTTCGTCGAGGGAGAATCCCTTTTGATCATGTTAGATATGAAGGGAATCTGCGCATCCTCCGGTTCTGCATGTACATCCGGTTCCTTAGATCCGTCCCATGTACTTTTAGCAATCGGACTGCCGCATGAGATCGCACATGGATCACTTCGTCTGACACTTGGTGCAGATACAACGAAGGAAGATGTAGATACAACCGTAGATGAGTTGAAGAAGATTGTTGCACATCTGCGTGAGATGTCACCATTATATGAAGACTTTGTAAAAAACGAAGCAAAATAACAGGATAGGAAGGATAAAATTATGTATAGTGAAAAAGTAATGGATCATTTTCAGCATCCAAGAAATGTAGGAGAAATTGAAAACGCAAGTGGTGTTGGTACTGTTGGTAACGCAAAATGTGGCGATATCATGAGAATCTATTTAGACATCGATGATGACGGAATCATCCGTGACTGTAAGTTTAAGACATTCGGATGCGGTGCAGCCGTTGCAACCAGCAGTATGGCAACCGAGCTTGTTATGGGTAAGTCCATTCAGGAGGCATTACAGGTAACCAATAAGGCAGTTATGGAAGCATTAGACGGACTTCCACCGGTGAAGGTTCACTGTTCTCTTTTAGCAGAAGAGGGTATCCATGCAGCACTCTGGGATTATGCAACAAAGCACGGCATTAAGATCGAAGGACTTGAGAAGCCGAAGAACGATATTTCCGAAGGATTAGAGGACGAGGATTACTAAAAGCCTGAAACGTGAGGTTTTCAATAATTCATATTGACATACTAGGAAAAGAGAAGTATACTAGTACCATTGAATGATACAGGTAATCGTTATATAGAAATGGAGAGCAATATGAAGATATCTACAAAGGGTCGTTATGCAGTACGTTTATTACTCGACATAGCAATGAATGATGAAGTGGAACCGGTACGTTTAAAGGATACCGCAGAGCGTCAGGATATTTCCATGAAGTATTTAGAGCAGATCATATCAATACTTGTCCGCGCAGGATATGTAAAAAGTATCCGTGGACCGCAGGGCGGTTATCGTCTGACAAAGGAGCCGAAGGATTATACGATCGGAATGATCTTAAGACAGGTCGAAGGCAGTCTTGCCCCGGTGTCCTGCTTAGATGATGATGTCAATACCTGTGAGCGGCAGGCAGAATGTGTATCGCTTAGGATCTGGAGGGAATTAAACGATGCGATCAATGGTGTGGTAGATAAGTACACCCTGCAGGATCTGATCGAATGGCAGCAGGAAGCCAACCTTGATTATTGTATTTAAGTAACGATTCAATCATAGTTTCAGAAGACAGAGATCATGTGTTTCATAGAGATATGGAATGCATGATCTCTGTTTTTGTGTATGAATGCTTCTTTTTTGTACAAAATAGATAAAAGCAGAGGAGGAGCAGAAAATGAAGGAAAAAATATTTGGTGTTTTACAACGGATCGGGCGCAGCTTTATGCTTCCGATCGCAATTCTTCCGGTAGCAGGCCTGCTGCTTGGAATCGGAAGTTCCTTTACGAATGCAACAACGATCGCAACCTACCATCTTACCAAAATACTTGGAGAGGGAACGATCCTGCATGCTTTACTTATGATCATGAACCGTGTCGGCAGTGCGGTGTTTGATAACCTGCCGCTTATTTTTGCTGTCGGTGTGGCGATCGGAATGGCAAAAAAGGAAAAAGAAGTATCGGCACTTTCTGCCGTGATCGCATACTTTGTTATGAATACCGCGATCAATGCCATGCTTACCATCGGGGGAGAGATCCTTGCAGATGGAAGTATTTCGGATACGGTATTAGAGGGAACAGTAACTCCGGTATGTGGGATCCTGTCCTTACAGATGGGCGTCTTTGGCGGGATTATCGTAGGACTTGGAGTGGCGGCATTGCATAACCGGTTTTACCGGATACAGCTTCCGAGTGCCTTATCCTTTTTTGGAGGAACCAGATTTGTACCGATCATTTCAACGCTGGTATATATGTTTGTCGGAATACTGATGTATTTTGTCTGGCCGGCAGTGCAAAACGGCATCTATGCGCTAGGTGCGCTTGTGACCGGTTCCGGTTATGTGGGAACGCTGATCTTTGGACTGATCAAACGTGCACTGATCCCATTCGGACTGCACCACGTATTTTATATGCCGTTCTGGCAGACTGCTGTAGGTGGAACGGCAGAAGTCGCAGGGCAGCTTGTTTCCGGGGGACAGAATATCTTTTTTGCACAGCTTGCAGATTCGGCAAATATCACGCATTTCAGTGCAGACGCAACGCGGTATTTTTCCGGAGAGTTTATCTTTATGATCTTCGGACTTCCGGGAGCAGCACTTGCCATGTACCAGTGTGCGAAGCCGGAGAAGAAAAAAAGGGCTGGAGGACTTCTTTTATCCGCTGCCTTAGCAAGTATGGCAACCGGTATCACCGAGCCGCTCGAGTTCTCCTTTCTGTTCGTTGCACCGGCACTGTTTGCGGTACAGGTGGTCTTAGCGGGAAGTGCCTATATGATCGCGCATATGCTTGATATTGCGGTCGGACTGACCTTTTCCGGTGGCCTTTTGGACTTCTTTTTCTTTGGTATCTTACAGGGAAATGCAAAGACAGGATGGCTTCGTGTGATCCCGGTCGGGATCATCTATTTCTTCTTATATTACATTATTTTCCGGTTTATGATTAAAAAGTTCGATTATAAGACACCGGGAAGGGAAGCGGATGATACAGAGACAAAGCTGTATACCAAGGAGGATGTCCGTACAAGAGGAAAGGCCGGAGAGGTGAAAGGGCATGAAAGTGCAGCCGCAGAAAGTGGTTTAAGTGCTAAGATCATAAGAGGACTCGGCGGCAGGGACAATATCAGTGATGTAGACTGCTGTGCAACCAGACTCCGCTGTACGGTTGTTGATGTGACAAAGGTGAAGGAAGATATATTACGTGCAACCGGAGCATCCGGTGTGATAAAAAAGGGAAATGGTGTACAGGTGATCTACGGACCGAATGTTACGGTCATCAAGTCGGATCTGAGCGACTATTTAGATGCCCTGCCGGAGGGATCAGAACTTTCAGAGGATCTTAAAGTATCAGAGAATCCGTCATCCTCAGAGGATGATGGCAGCGATGCAGAGACAGAAACAGACGGTAAGGATGAAAAAGCAAATGTGGAAGACCGATCGAAAAAGCCGCAGATAATAAAAATCAGCAGTCCGATCACAGGAGTGGCAGAAGCCTTAGAGAAGGCACCGGATGAAGCCTTTGCCGGAAAAATGATGGGAGATGGAGCAGTTGTCACACCAAAAGACAACTATATCTGTGCACCGGAGGATGGTGAGATCACATTTATTTTTGATACCGGACATGCAGTCGGATACCTGACAGATACCGGAGTCAGTCTTTTGATCCACATTGGGATCGACACAGTGAAGCTGAATGGAAAGGGCTTTACGGTACTTGCCAGACAGGGACAGCGGATGAGAAAGGGCGAACGGATCTTAAAGATCGATCGGATCTATCTGCGTGACCACGCACCGTCCCTTGCATCTCCGGTGGTCTGTACCGAATTAGAGGAAAATCAGCAGATCCATCTGCTAAAAGATGGAGAGATCAAGGCGGGAGAACCACTGTTTGAGATACGCAGACCATCTTGACGCTCCTATTTCCGGTCGTAGAATGAGCGCAGGCGTGGATCTGCTATTGTATCACAAAGTGGTTTTCTCGTGGAAAAAACCACAGTAAATGAGAAAAAGTATCAAAAAGAGCGCAAAGTTTGTCTTGAATAACCGAAAGTAAAGGTTTTATACTAGGGAAAGTAACAGATATATCAATTACGAAAGAGAGGAAATGTATTATGATGAAATGTCTGAAGAAAATTAACTGAAAGAAAAGGCTCTTCAGGGGTAATGGTGGGTTAAAAACCTCCACAACCCCAGTATTTACCTCGATTAGGCGGCATTCAACTTTCGGTTAGGAAGTGGAATGCGTATATCAGAGCATACAAGATACACCATATCGAGCATATTTTGTATGTTTCTGAATCCATAGGCTTTACGGATAATAAGCTTA
>JALERL010000110.1 GCA_022764465.1 Lachnospiraceae bacterium
TAGCAGGACTTTGCCATGTTGTCATTTGCACATGCAATCGCTTCCAGATTCGGATTTTGGTCTAACAGCATCTCTACCTGTTCATCCACCTGTTCCGTATAGTTGCCGTAGGCAATCATCGATTCTGTTACCTTGATGCCATTTTCCTGTAAAACATCACGGTATGCATTCAGCCGTTCATTTGCATCGTTGTTTGTCTTAGGCCCGCTTAAAAATGCGATTCTGCGATAACCATGGTCACATACCAGATGTTCCATGCAGGCGCGCATGCCGTTATAATTGTCAGCCATCAGATAAGGTGCATCGATCTCTCCCTCCGGCATATCTTCCAGCAGTAGATAGGGAATATTTTTAAAATGCTCCAGAAAATGTCCCTTATCGGTAGCGTGGTTATTAAAGATTGAAAGCGAACCATAGGTAATGATCAGTGCATCCGGCTGCACAAAGTGAACATAATTATAGATCGTGTCGAACTGATAATTATAGTCTCCGTCGATACTGCACGATAAAATATCCTTACAGTACTGCGGGGTCTGCGGACCCATCAGAAAAAGAATGTTTACATCTTCTTCTCTGGCGCAGGTAAAGAAGCCACGTAAGAGATCTTCTGAATAATCTGATTGTGTGTCCCCAAGCATAATAGCAATCGTATATCTCTTTGTATCCATAGGCAGTCCTCGTTAGTTGTTCTATCATCCGTTTTTGCATATTCGTTAGACTTCATTATACCATCTTTTTTTGATATTGAATATAAGTGAAGTGGAAAAATATGTACGATTTCCGTCAATGTGACAAATTTTCACCGAAGTTAAACTTCAGACACTTGTGAAATGTGTATAGGGAGTTTATAATATATACTATATATCATGTATAAATTCGGGAGAAAGGAAGAAGAATGAAACAAAAAGCACAAAAGAAAGGGATTTCTATTAAGGCGAAACTTCTGGGTACGATACTTCCGGTAGTCATTGTAATTGGCTTGGTATTGATGGGGGTATCTTATTATGTTTCGAAGCAGACGATCACGGAGTATGCGAAGGACTTATTGACATCATCGATTGAGAACCAGTCAAATGAGATAGAAGCATGGCTGGATGAGAATTTATCTGCTTTCCAGATTGCAAAGCGGACGATTGAGGGAATCGGACCGGATAAGGGACAGCTTCAGAAAATGTTAGACCAGTATTATGGATTTAACGATAACTATCCAAATGGTCTGTATGTTGCGGATGAAAAAGGCAACCTGATCACAGCCAGCGAGTCGGATAAAAAGGAGAGCAATCCGACAGAATCCGTATGGTATCAGGCCGGTCTGACAAGAGTGAATATGGCATTTACCGATGCATATACGAATTCCAACGGAGAGGCGGTTATCAGTGCTTCCGGTATTTTAGATGATGGTTCCGGTACGATGAAGGTAATCTCTGCGGACTTATCCTTACAGCGTATCAGTATTATTGTAAACAGTTTCGTGCAGATGGATGATGCACAGGCATTTTTAGTGAATTCCAAGGATGGAACGATCCTTGCAGCCCGTGACAGCAGCCTGATCTTTACGAAGCTTGGCGATTCCGATGACAGCTTTCTTCAGGGAGTGGAAGAAAAGAGAACAGCCGGGGACTACACGATGGAGGAGATCGATCATAAGATGACAGCCTGTGCAGAAATAGCCGGAACAGACTGGTTATTAGTATCCTATGTTCCGACAGCTACTGTTTATACGGGTATCAATACAGTCCGGACAGCTATGGCAGTGATCGGAATTATTTCCCTGATCCTGTTAGCGATTGTGATCGAGCGTGTGGTTCATGTAGTGATCAGACCGGTAAAAGAGCTGACAAAAGTCATTACAGCCATGACCGATGGAGACTTTACGGTAAGTGTAAAGGTAAGAAGCAGGGATGAGATTGGTGTTATGAGCCAGTGCGTAGAACGGTTTATTGAGTCGATGCGGGGCATGATCTCTTCGATCCATGGCGTGTCAGATAAGCTGCATGTACAGGCAGATAACAGCAGTCATGTATCCGGACAGATGTATGATGCATCCAAGACACAGAGCCAGTCGATGCAGGAGCTGAATAATACGGTAGAACAGCTTTCACGTTCTGTAAATGAAATTGCAGAAAATGCGACAACCTTAGCAATGGTAGTAGCCGATACCAGAGAAGAAGGTGAGCAGGTAGATGTCAAGATGAAGGATACCGTAGAAGTTTCCCGTCAGGGAAAAACGGATATGCAGAATGTCGGTGACGCAATGCAGAATATCAACCAGTCGGTATTAAAGTTACAGCAGGCAATCGACAAGGTAGGAAAAGCCTCGGAAGAGATTACCAACATTACTGGTGTGATCAGCGGAATTGCAGAAGAAACCAATCTGCTTTCCTTAAATGCATCGATCGAGGCAGCAAGAGCCGGTGAGGCAGGAAAGGGCTTTGCGGTTGTTGCTACAGAGATTGGACAGCTTGCGAAAAACAGTGCAGATTCCGTACATAATATCGAGAATCTTATTTCCGAAATCAATGTGCTGGTAAAAGATGCTGTTACACAGGCAGATGACAGTGTAAGTAATATCAATAGCAGCAGCGAATTAGTCGGAGATGCATTAAAGACCTTTGATGTTATTTTCGATAATATTGATGTAGTAAGCAATCTGGTACGCCAGATGATCGAAAAGGTAGAGAAGGTAGATGAGGTAGCAAGTAATGTAGCAGCTATTTCGGAGGAACAGGCAGCAAGCTCAGAGGAGATCTTAGCTACCTCCGACAGTATGGTAGAGCAGGCAAACAGTATCACCGGAAACAGTGAGACGGTAGCAAGTGATGCGAAGGAACTGACAACCTCTGCGCAGGAGCTTGCAAATCAGGTAGAAGCATTTAAGGTTGAAAAAGGGGTTTAGAAAGGCAGGGTTATTGAAATGAAAAAAAAGCTTGGATTAATCTTAAGTATACTTTTATGTGGGGTATTCCTGGCTGCCGGTTGTGGAGGCAAGACAGCAGGCGGAAGCGGCAGTACGAAGATCTTACTCAGTGTAAATGCCATGGATGATTTCAGACAGACACTTGTCGATGCAGCCAAGAAAGAGGCGGATGCCGAAGGGATCCAGTTAGATGTCCTCGACGCAGATGACAGTATTGAAAATCAGGTGGAGCATATCAAAAAAGCAGCGGAAGAGAATTATGATGCGATCCTTTGCGGACCGGTATCCGCAGATACCGTAGTGGAGTTAAAAGCCAATGCAGGAGACATCCCGATTGTATTTTTCAACAGTTGTCCGGCAGAAAAGCATCTGTCAAAGGGAGAATATATTTATGTAGGTTCGGATGAGAGCGTAGCAGGTCAGTATCAGGCAGAATATATTCTGGATAAGTTCGCGGACAAGGACGAGCTTAACGTAGTGATCTTCAAGGGACCAAAGGGACATTCGGCAACAAGCGGAAGAACGAAGGGTGTCAAGCAGACCTTAGAAGCAAGTGGCAAGAAGATCAATTATGTGTTTGAAGATTATGCAAACTGGGATGGAGATACCGCAAAGAAAATGTTTGAGATCTTCTTAAAAACCGGTTCTAAGGCAGATTGTGTGATCTGTAATAACGATGGAATGGCACTTGGTGTAGTAGAAGCCTGTAAGGAAGCGGGCATCAATCTGAAGGATATGCTAATCTTAGGTGTCGATGCAACCGCAGATGGCTGTGCAGCGATTGAAAAAGGTGATATGGCATTTACCGTATACCAGTCCGGAAGTGGTCAGGGAACGGCAGCGATCGAAGCAGCCCTTAAGCTGATCAAGGGACAGTCGGTTGAGGATATCGATGGAGCAACCGAAGATGGTAAGTATGTATGGGTACCATTCGAAAAAGTAGACAGCAGTAATGTAGGTGATTATAAATAATTCATAAGATAAGGGGAGAAGAGATGATATTCAGGAAATAGTCACAAGACAGGTAGAGAATATACTTCAAAAGGTGCTTACTAAGGTGGTTGACGAGTCTGCAAGAAAGAAAGCACAGGAGATGGCGGAAAACACCGGTACGAGCTTGAACAGTAATTTTCATTGTGTAGTATCCGGATATTATGTAGCAATTTTGTTTCAGTATCTGATGATTCCATTAGCAATCTTATTGTTGGTGGTGGGGATTGTAGATGGACGCACAGAAGAATTGAGTATGAGGATTGTCCTTATAGGATCAGCACTTCTTTTCCTATCGCTGGTGGTACTGGCAAGGACACATATGTTTATGCTGATATATTGGGATGATGGGATGCTGTTGATGGACCGGAAAGGGAATACAATGGCACAGATCCCATCTTCTGCCTGGAATGAAGTGATAATCGTAAAGAAAAGCCAGATCATTATTCCATGGAACGGTAAAAAGTATGTGATCGTACGGAATCCAAAAGATAATGAACAGGCCGTCCGGGAAATGATTGCATTTTACGAAGAAAGAAATATATAATCTACAGAAAAGAACCCGGTATCTGGGTTAGGACAGATACCGGGTTCTTTCTATATATTTTCCTTATAATTTGTGCCCCACTCTTTCATGGCATCGAGGATCGGGCGCATCGTTTCTCCGAGTTCACTCAGCGCGTATTCCACGCGTGGAGGCACTTCCGGATATACCGTTCTTGTGATCAGTCCATCCTCCTCCATGGATCTCAGCGAATCGGTCAGAACCTTCTGGCTGATTCCGGTCAGGCTTTTTTTCAATTCATTAAACCGCCATGGCCGGTCAAGAAGATTTCGTATAATCAGTAACTTCCATTTACTTCCGATCAGGCTTACCGTTGTAGCAACCGGGCATTCCGGTAATTCATCCTTTGTTAACATACCTGTCTCCTTCCTATCAGTTCAAAATACAATGTAGGTTTCAAATACAATGTAACACGCAAAAAAGAATCTGTCTATGAGTTACAAAAAGGTGACTATGTAATAAAAAAGTGCGTACTTTTTTTGCAGCACATTCCTTGTTATCCTAAAGCTGCAAACAGGGCATGACCCCAATAATTTTATTACAGGAGGTAACAAAATGGCATTATCAAATCTTTTTGGATGGACAAAGAAAGCAGAAACTAAGGAAGGTGCAGCATGTGGAACAGCGTGTGGAACAGGAGAGAAGCCGGCAGCATGCGGAACAGCCTGCGGAGCATCTGACAAGTAAGCAGAGTGGACAGGGAAGGAGATGGATAGGATGAGTCAGCAGTTTGAAGAAAAAAGTTATTTTTCTTTTCAGTGGCATATTACCGATGAATGTGATCAGCGTTGTAAGCACTGTTACATATTCTCCGGTGAAGGCTGTAAGGAATTAAAAAGCATGTCATGGGAACAGATGCAGGAAGTGGTATCGAATTGCGAAGATTTCTGCAAGGTATATCACCGGATTCCATATTTTTACATCACCGGCGGTGATCCTATCCTTCATCCGGACTTCTGGAAACTGATGGTATTGTTAAAGTCTAAGAACATTCCGTTTACCCTGATGGGCAATCCGTTTCATTTAGATGACGAGATCTGTAGAATGTTAAAGGTATGCGGCTGCGATAAGTACCAGATGTCATTAGACGGAATGCGGGAAACGCATGACTAGTTCCGCAAGCCGGGAAGCTTTGATCTGACGATCGAGAAGATTGGCTGTCTGAACCGGGCGGGGATCAAAAGTGTAATTATGAGTACGGTATCTAAGACGAATATGGATGAGATACCGGATATTATTGATGAAGTAGTAAAAGCGAAAGTTAAGGTTTTTGCATTTTCACGTTATGTGCCTACGGGTGGAGAGGTTGATACTAGCATGACACCACAGGAATACCGGCAGCTTTTAGAGACCTGTGACGCAAAATATAAGGCATATGAGAAGGCAGGATGTGAGACCTATTTTAATAAAAAGGATCATTTGTGGACGCTGTATGAATATGAAACAGGACAGTTCCACTTTCCGGGAAATACCGAAAAAGGAACGATCTATGGTGGCTGTAACTGTGGAAACTGTCATATTACGATCTCATCAAATGGGGATATTATGGCATGCAGACGGGTTACTGACAGCAGGGTGGCAAATATTTTTGAAGATCGTCTGGCGGATGTCTGGATCTGTCAGATGGAAAAATACAGAGATTTTGATCGATTTGCAAAATGCAGGAAATGTGAGCTGAAGGCATGGTGCAGAGGCTGTCCTGCGGTAGCAAACGGTACAAATGGAAGCTTTTATAGTGCAGATCCGCAGTGCTGGAAGAAAAAGAACGAAATCACAGGGGAAAAATTAGTGTGAAAAATAAAATTTTTGCACAGAAATGAGGGTTATCATGTTAGTGGATCTTATCAAAGCAAGACATTCTATCCGGAAATATACGGATCAGCAGATCAAAAGAAAGGATCTGGAACAGATCTTAGAAGCGGGAAACTATGCGCCGAATGCAGGCGGCGGACAGCGGAGCATGATGGTTGCGATACACAACAAGGAACTGGCTGCTTATGTGGGAAAATTAAATATGAAAAACTTTGACCGTACACATCTTGCCGGCAGCTTTGTGTCAAAGGAACAGCCGAGTACGATTGATGATCCAACGATAAAAAATGGATTTTACGATGCACCGACAGTTGTATGTGTGTTCTGCCAGGATAAATTTCTTTTTAAAACAGCAGATGCATTCTGCATGATGGAAAATATGGTCTTACAGGCAACGGAGCTTGGGATTGCTTCCTGCATTATCTCAAGAGGATATGAGACATTCGATTCCGAGGAAGGACAGAAGCTGATGAAAAAGTGGGATGTGCCAGAAGGGTATACCTGTCAGGGATTTGTGATACTCGGATATATTGATGGAGAACAGCCGCAGAGCAAGCCGAGAAAGCCGGGACGGATACGGATTGTTGAAGCGTGACCGGTTCTTGACCGGATAGAGAATGAAAGGAATCGTTATATATGGATTTACAGACATGTTTAAAGAAAATGGAGCTTGTCGGAGTGCTTGCATTTGCAACCGTAGACAGCGAGGGTGCACCGCAGATCCGGAATATCAGTGCCATTCATTACGAAGAAAATGCCTTGTATTTTTTTACAGCCAGAGGCAAAAACTTCTGTAAGGAACTGATGGAGGATGGCAGAGTCCAGATCTTATGTTATACAAAATACAAAGAGATGATCCGGTTATCCGGCAAAGCATATGCGGTGGCAGATGAGGAACAGGAAAAATGGCGGGATCTGATCTTTGAAGAGCAGCCATATCTTGCAAATGTGTATCCGGGAGATACCAGAGAGATCGGAATCATATTCTGCATTGATCAGGCGGAAATAGAATATTTTAACCTTGGTGTCAATCCTATTTTTCGTGAGACTTACCGGCTTGGAGATGCTACAATAAGGGAAAAGGGATATTTTATAACAGATGCATGTATCGGCTGTGGTACGTGTGCAAAGAAGTGTCCGCAGCGGTGTATTGATGCGGGGACACCTTACATCATCAGGCAGAATCACTGCCTGCATTGCGGAAGCTGTTATGAACATTGTCCGGTAAAGGCAGTCGAAAGAAGATGATATTATGAATCAGGAAAAACGAAGAGAATATTTAATCCATGAATTGTTAAAGGAACGACCGGAATATCAGCAGATGCGTATTCCGACAGGAGAGGCTGGACAAAAAAGATTACTGCGTTCTTTGATGAATGTACGGATGGCAGGTGACATGGATGACGAATTTTTGCGTATCCAGGATGAATATCTTTCAGAGGAAAATACAAAGAAGGGTATTGTGACACTTGCGGATATAAAGGAAAAGCAGCCGGATCTTTTTCTCTGGAAGGGAGACATCACACGGCTTCAGGTTGGTGCTATTGTAAATGCCGCCAACAGCGGGATGACAGGCTGTTATCAGCCGTGCCATAACTGCATTGATAACTGCATTCACACTTATGCCGGAATACAGTTACGCAATTACTGCAATCATATGATGCAGGAGCAGGGATACGAGGAACCCACCGGTCAGGCGAAGATCACTCCGGCATTTAATCTGCCATGTGACTATGTGATCCACACCGTCGGACCGATCGTGAGAGGAAAACTTACAGGGAAACTCGAGGATCAATTAAGATCATGCTACCGCGCCAGCCTTGCACTTGCCGAGGAACATGGAGTCACGAGCATTGCGTTCTGCTGTATTTCCACCGGGGTGTTTATGTTCCCGAACGAAAGGGCGGCAGAGCTTGCCGTGCAGACCGTCCGGCAGTATAAAAAGGAAACGAATTCAAAGATGAAGGTGGTATTTAATGTTTTCAAGGATGAAGATGAACAGATCTACGAGCGGCTGCTCGGATAAAACAGAACTCATAAAAGCGAAGTTTGAAGAAGCTGAGGCTGTCATCATAGGTGCAGGTGCAGGATTTTCCACGTCTGCCGGGTTTACCTACAGTGGGGAACGGTTTGAAAAATATTTTTCGGACTTCGGATCAAAATATAACTTTTCCGATATGTATGCGGGTGGATTTTATCCTTATAAGACGTTAGAGGAATACTGGGGCTACTGGTGCCGCTATGTATACATTAACCGGTATATGGATGCGGCAAAGCCTGCTTATCAGAAGCTGTATGATCTGGTAAAAGATAAGGATTACTTTGTACTGACTACGAATGTGGATCATTGTTTCCAGAAGGCTGGATTTGAAAAAGAGCGGCTGTTTTATACACAGGGCGATTATGGGCTGTTCCAATGCAGCACGCCTTGCCGGCAGGAGACTTATGACAATGAAGAAACCATAAAAAGAATGGTATTAAGTCAGGGCTTTGAGATAAAAGACGGAAAACTGACCAAACCGGAAGGCAGTAAAATAAAGCGGACGGTTCCAAGCGGACTGATCCCGTACTGTCCGCATTGCGGCAAGCCGATGAGTATGAACCTCCGGGCAGATCATACCTTTGTGGAGGATAAAGGCTGGCATCAGGCAGCGGAACGGTATGAGCAGTTTGTACAGAACCATAAAATGCAGAAAATAGTTTTCATAGAACTCGGAGTGGGATATAATACTCCTGGCATTATCAAATATCCATTCTGGCAGATGACAAAATCCTTCCGGCATGCGACATATGTGTGCCTGAATCAGGGCGAAGCATATGTACCGGATGAGATCCGGGAAAAGTCGGTCTGTATCAATGAAGATATTGGTAAAGTGTTAGAGCAGCTATAACAGATCGTGCAGGAATATCGTCTGTCATATAAATGGTTATACAGAAGGAAGGATCAGCAATGAAAAGTAAAATATACGTTGGAGAAGGCGCGATTATCCGTGGAACAGAGGATATCCGGTTCGGAGAGAATGTAAATATCTGGTATAACGCAGTCGTCAGGGCAACACGCAACACGTTGTCTGTTGGAGACAATACCAATATTCAGGATAACTGTACCCTGCATGCAGACGTTAATCCAATTATCATTGGATCAAACGTAACCATTGGGCACAATGTGGTCGTTCACGGCTGCACGATTGGAGATAATACACTGATCGGAATGGGTGCGATTGTCCTGAATTATGCTAAAATAGGCAGAAACTGTATCATAGGAGCCGGTGCAGTTGTTACGGAAAGAGCAGAAATCCCGGACAATAGTCTGGTGGTCGGATGCCCGGGAAGAGTGATACGGAGCCTGTCAGAAAAAGAGGAAGAAGAAAACAGGGAGAATGCATATCATTATGTAGAACTCGCGAAGGAAGAGTTAGAAGAGAGGGAGATCTAGGAGAGGGAAAAGAACCTGCGGTCTCCGCTCCGCTACGGTCGGTCCAAAACCGAGGTCTCCCAGACCTCGTGGACCCTCTGCGCCCGAATGCGTTCGTGCCGAGTGAAGGTCAAGGTTCTGTTACAAATAGAAATAGAGAATAAATAAGGCATCCGAAAAATCGGATGCCTTATTTATTCTCTAGTCGATGCGACAGGATTTGAACCTGCGACCTCTGCGTCCCGAACGCAGCGCTCTACCAAGCTGAGCCACGCATCGATCAAACACAAGAAATCGTGCTTAAGTATAATATCACAGAATAACGTGTTTGTCTAGGATTTTTTTTGATTTTATACAGATTCAAAACCGATCAGAAGTCCGCCCTTTTCTGCATAGTAGCTGCAAAGCCCGCCGGATGGCAGAATTGTGACGGAAGGATTCTCGAAGACTTCCTCGATTTTTGCTTTTAACTGGGCTGCTCCCTCAGGATTCATACACTGGCTGATATAGACCGGACCATTGGAATAGCCACTCTGGATCATTTCTTTTATAATACTGGAATAGGAACGGTTGATCCCACGGCATTTGTGCAGGACTTCTAAGGTACCTTCCTCACTTGCACGTCCGACAATATGAATGTTTAACATATCTGCCATTTTTGCCACTACCTTACTGCACCGGCCATTTTTGACAAGATTGTCAAGTGTCTCTAATTTAAAAAGCAGATGTGTCCGCTTGCTGTATTCACGGATTCTGGTACAGACAGTTTCAAAGTCCAGTCCCTGCGACAGGTATTCATTCAGTTTGTTGATCAAAAGGATCATTTCCGGACCGGTAGAAAGTGTGTCAAGGATCAGGATCTTTTTGTCCGGGTCTTTTTCGAGTGCCATAGTACGTGCGGTCATCGCACTGTTATAGCAGCCGGAAAGTGCACTGGTTATGGTAAGTGCATAGATCTCGTCTGCACTGTCAAACTGCGTGAGCCAGTCTTGTGGACTTGGACAGGCAGAGGAAGTGGTTCCCTTGTAGGTATACATCGTATGCAGCATTTCTGCTGTGTTTAGTGTTTCATCATCCCGGTATTCGCGGTCACCAATGCGGATCGTAAGCGGCGCATAGGAAAAAATTGTGTCCGGGGCAGGATTTGGAATTGTGTGTATGTCGCAGCTGGAATCTGCTAAAATCATCCGTTTCATAAAATAACCATGCCTTTCTTAGTGCCTGCGGATTTTGGACTGTAGGCACAATATTTAGTAAAAATAATATTTGTTGCACGAAAGACTAAAGTAATAAAGAACATTACATGTAGTATTTAAAACTACATTAACAAATAACGATTACCGCGTCAATACTTTTTGAAAACTAAATTGGCAAAATACACAAAATATGTTCTGCAAACATTTGCAACGCTCATTGCAGCTTAAAACCGCAAATAAAAGTTTGCTTTACATAGTTCGTGCATTTTGCCTTTTAAATTTTAAAAAGCATCTTTGGATCTCCGAATCTGTATGGGAAATTTCTCACATAAAAAAGGGAAAAGCAAAACTGCTTTTCCGAAGTATGTAAACCTGGGGAACCAGGAGGATATTTAGACGGAACTGACAGAATAGCGAATCAGATCTGCGACTCAACAGCTCCTTTTGATAGTAATTATGATACTGGAAAATTGTGTCTAGAATTTGACAAGATTCTAAAGAAAACATGAAAAAAGCATCCTGATTTCTAAAATAAATATTAAGAAGAAATACGTTGGAATTACAACGGAATAAATGGCGGCTTTGTAGTATTCTTCTTGATGCAGCAACAAAACAGAGCCGGTTGCTGGATTTGATAAAAACGAAAATTAGTATGGAGGATATCAATATGGATCATAAAATGTTCTGTTTTCAGTGTGAGCAGACCGCCGGTTGCAGTGGATGTACCGGGAGCGCAGGTGTATGTGGAAAGAGTGCCCAGACTGCGGAGTTACAGGATAAGCTGACGGGGGCATTGATCGGACTTGCAAAGGCATGTGGGAATAATCCGCGTACCGAGAATACAACCAGAATCCTGATCGAAGGACTTTTTACAACGATTACCAATGTGAATTTTAATGATGATGTGCTGCGTGAAATGATCAAGCGTGTTCACGAAGAGAAAAACCGTGTTGTACCAAATTGCGGAAGCTGTGCAGCAAGATGTGGCAATACCGATGATTATGATATGAAGGAACTGTGGAATGCGGATGAGGACATCCGCTCGCTGAAGTCGCTGATCCTGTTTGGAGTACGTGGCATGGCAGCTTATGCATATCACGCACTGGTACTTGGTTATGAGGATGAGAAGGTGAATGATTTCTTTTATAAGGCACTTTCTTTTATCAGCTATGATGTGGAGATGGAGGATCTGCTTCCGGTTGTATTAGAGGTAGGAGAGGTAAATCTTGCATGCATGGCTCTGTTAGATCAGGCAAATACAACTGCTTATGGAACACCGCAGCCAACAAAGGTTCCGCTTACGATCGAAAAGGGACCGTTCATTATTATAACCGGCCATGATTTAAAGGACTTACAGTTACTCTTAGAGCAGACGAAGGATAAGGGCATCAATATCTATACCCATGGCGAGATGCTTCCGGCACATGCATATCCGGAACTGAAAAAGTATCCGCACTTAAAGGGCAACTTCGGAACAGCATGGCAGAACCAGCAGAAGGAATTCGACAACGTTCCGGGTGCAATCCTTTATACAACAAACTGCCTGATGCCGGTAAAACCAAGCTATGCAGACCGTGTCTTTACTACAGAAGTCGTTTCTTATCCGCAGATGGTTCATATCGGGGAAGATAAGGACTTTACACCGGTGATCGAGAAGGCATTAGAGCTTGGTGGATATGACAGTGTACAGTACAGAACCGGAATCAATGGAGGAAGTGAAGTGATGACCGGATTTGCACATGGCACTGTGCTTGGTGTAGCCGATCAGGTGATCGATGCCGTCAAGGCAGGACAGATCCGCCACTTCTTCTTAGTGGGTGGTTGTGATGGTGCAAGAGTGGGAAGAAATTATTATACAGAATTTGTAAAGCAGACACCGGCAGATACAGTTGTGCTGACACTTGCCTGTGGTAAATACCGTTTTCATGATATGGATCTTGGTGAGATCGGTGGTCTGCCGCGATTGATGGATATGGGACAGTGCAACGATGCCTACAGTGCGATCAAGGTTGCAGTGGCACTTGCAGAAGCATTTGAGTGTGGTGTCAACGAGCTGCCGCTTTCCATGGTACTTTCCTGGTATGAGCAGAAGGCAGTCTGTATCCTGCTGACTCTGCTACATCTGGGGATCAAAAACATCTATCTTGGACCGACACTTCCGGCATTTTTATCGGAAAATGTATTGAATTATCTGGTAGAACATTACAATATCTCACCAATCAGTACTCCGGAAGAAGATATGAAGAGAATGCTTGAAAAGTAAGAAAAACAAGGTGTTGCCATCTGCGCACTTCGCGGAGTGGAAAATTAAGGGGTGCATCCGCTCGGGCGCGAGAGTGTGCGGCGAGCGCACACTTTTTTATATGTGGAAACAATCGAAATAACTGACAAAAGATGAAGTTCACAGAAAGTTCACAGAAAATTAGCACTCATCTATTGACAGTGCTAACAAGTGGTGTTATAACATAATCACAAGGAAGAACAAAGGTAATAAAAAATACCGGAGTTCGGAATATTAACATAGATGTCTTAGAAAAAAGGAGGAATGACTTATGTTAGTACCTAGTATTTTTTCAAACAATTTTGTAGATGACTTATTTGATGATGTGTTCCCATTTGGTGGAATGAATTACAGATTCCCGAAGGCTGACAGCGCAGTTATGAACACAGATGTAAAAGAGTATGACGATAGATATCAGCTTGACCTTGAACTTCCGGGAATGAAGAAAGAGGATATTCAGGCAGAACTGAAGGATGGTTACCTGATCATCAATGCAAAGCATGAGGATAAGCAGGATGAGAAGGACGACAAAGGTAAATTTATCCGTAAGGAACGTTATTATGGATCTTACCAGCGTAGCTTCTATGTCGGTGATGCGGTTCAGCAGGAAGACATCAAGGCATCCTTTGAGAATGGTGTCCTGACGCTCGAAGTACCAAAGAAGGCAGAGGAACCGGAAAAGGTAGAAGAGAAACATTATATTTCCATTGAGGGATAAAAAGATCGCCCATTGGACGCATGAAAATTGGGTGCGGCGGTTTTGCCGCACCCAATTTTTTTATGCAATAGGAGATGCATCCGCCCGGGCGCGAAAGTGTGCGGCAAGCGCACACTTTATTTCTTGAGAAAATGTAGAAATAAGCAAGACAAAACCGGAAAAATGCTTTATAATAGATAACATATTGAAAAGAAATACGGAAAAGAGGAATGAAGCATGAAACAGACAGAAAAAAGTTCAAAAACACTTATGATGCTGCTTGTTACACTCTCTGTACCAATCCTTCTGATTGGTATTGCAGCCATTATCATTTTCGGACTGGTAGCTAAGGGCGGAATGGCAGTAGCAACAGCAACGATGATACTGGTGATCATAATGGTTGTGGTGATCGCACTCATTGGGTTCGGAACAAGAACTGCACTGGTACGATTTGCGAAGGTAGTCGGAAGTGTGGATAAGATTGCAGACGGTTCGCTGGACTTAGAGGACAATAAGCTGTCAGAGCGTGATGATGAGCTGGGACATATGATGCGTTCTTTAAGCGATATGGTAAAGTCGCTTGCCAAGGTGGTTGTCGGTATCCGGAATGCGACCGAGTCTCTGGATGTTTTGTCCGATGATTTCCGGGATTCTTTTGCACATATGGAGACAGCAATGGAGCATGTCAGTGGTGAGGTTGGAACGATCACAGATAATACCGTATCCCAGGCAGAGAAGACAAGAAATATGAATGAGAAGATCCAGGCAATCTCACAGGCAATCGATGTGATCGCTGCGAATATCGAAGCGTTAGACAAGAGTGCCGGACATATGAAGGAGTATAACGAATCTTCTGAGAAGATTTTAAAGGATCTGGTAGACATCAGTCAGGAGAATGGCGAGGCGATCGAGAATGTAAGAAGCCAGACAGACTTAACGAATCAGTCCGCATTAGAGATTCGTCAGGCGACAGAGATTATTGCAGGAATTGCCGGCCAGACGAATCTGCTTGCGCTCAATGCCAGCATTGAAGCAGCAAGAGCCGGAGAGCAGGGAAAGGGCTTTGCGGTTGTTGCAGAGGAGATCCGTACACTTGCTGATCAGTCCAGAGAGTCTTCCGAACATATCAGTACGATCGTAAATACACTGATCGAGAATTCCGGCGTCAGCGTAGAGATTACACGTAAGGTATCTGAAGCATTTACAATGCAGAATGAGAAGATCCGTGAGACGGAAGATATCTTTAAGAAGCTGAATCAGGAGATTGACAGTGTGGGAAATTCCCTTGCAGGAATCAGTACAGAGGTGACCGGATTAGATCATCATAAGGATGCGATGATGGAAGGAATTACAACCTTAACGGATGCAGCTGAGCAGAATGCCGAGAGTGCAGAGGCAACTGCGAATGCAATGACTGAGTTCTCCGGTATTGTAACAGGATGTAAGGAAAAGACAGAACAGATCACAGATGTAACGAAGGATCTGATCAGTTATATTGAGAAGATCAATATGACCGCAGAACAGAAACGTGCAGCGATCAGTACAGAAGAATAAGTATGTAGATGCATAGATAAAAAAGAAGCCTGGGGGTTTCATCAGAGAATGAAATTCCCGAGCTTCTTTTTATAATGTACGTTGCAGGATCAGCCTTCGGTTGCCTGACGTTTTACCTGAGCCATTGCTTTTGCAACCGGTGGAAGAGAGATCAGGATCAGTGTGATCACTGCTTCTGCACAAAGATATCCACCGTTGTATAACAGAGAATAAACGGCAGGGTTCATGCCTTCCGGTGCATAGTCCGCGAAGAATAACAGACCGGATAAAAATGCAAATACGTAACGGCCAAGGACACCGGCTACATATCCGATCTGAAGACCGTGCTTTTTGTTGCAGAAGAATCCGGCAAGACCAAGTGCGCCAAAGGCAAGCGGATAATCTACTAACATCTGTGGGATAGTGTAGAAGATCGGTTCTAACATGAACTGTAACAGACCATAAGCAACACCGGTCATCAGACCAACATACGGACCATACCAGTATCCGATCAGAACGATGAAAAGCATACTGCATAAAGTGATCGAACCACCCATTGGCATTTCAAACAGCTTTAACATGGATGTAACCATAGCGAGTGCCATGGCAGCTGCAGAAAAGACAAGCTGGCGGCTGGTGATCTTAAATGATTTTTCACCGGATTGTATACGTCTTACGATCAGTGCAATGACGATCAGTGCTACAATAACAGCAACAATGGTAAGAATACCGGCGCTTGTTAAGCGGACGGCATCATCGCCCCACTCATCGGTCGGGGCAGCAAAAAAGTTATTCATAAAAAAACCTCCTGTATTAGAACTTTGCAGGAGATATCAATGTGCTTTCTTACGCCGGTACGAACCGGATCAAGTAATAAGGGTTGATGAAAACATCTCTCAGCCAAAGGCACCCCCAGCAAAAGTCTGTTTTATTGCATGCCCTAATATAGCAGTGTTTCTGTCAGCTGTCAAGGTGCTTTTAGATACTGTCAGGAAGCCTTTTTGACCGCCGGGGTACTTGATGTAGAAGGACAAAAAAGGTATACTGAAATCAGAAAAAACAGGGAAATGCCTGCAAACTGAAGCTTGCAGGATAAGAGAAAGACATGGTTATTCGTGTGAAAAACAAGATTTTTCGCACGCAAGTGATATGCGCAAAAGGCAGCGCAGGAATGGAGATTAACATGAACAAAACAGAGGTTGATTATACTTTATACATATGTACAGACCGGGAACTGATGAGCAGTGCGACCATGGAGGCATCCGTGGAAGAAGCTATAAAGGGCGGCGCATCCGTGATCCAGCTGCGTGATAAGAATGCTTCGGGACGGCAGATGTACGAAACGGCACTGGCAGTGAAACGGATCACCGATTATTATCATGTCCCGCTCATTATCAATGACCGCGTGGATATCGCACAGGCAGTAGATGCAGCAGGGGTACATTTAGGTCAGTCCGATCTTCCGGCATCCGTTGCAAGGAAGCTGTTAGGAGAAGATAAGATCATCGGGGTATCCGCGGCAAAGGTGGAAGAAGCAGTACAGGCGGTTGCGGAAGGCGCGGATTATCTTGGAGTAGGTGCAGTCTTTTCTACGGATACCAAGACAAATACCCGACCGGTTACAACAGAATTGTTGCAGGAAATACGTGGCGCAGTCCATATACCGATGGTTGCCATTGGTGGTATCCATGCAGATAATGTAAGCCGGATCAATCATACGGGAATCAATGGGATCGCAGTTGTATCGGCAGTGATCGCACAGCCGGATGTTGCACAGGCGGCAGCACAGATGCGGCAGCTGTTTCTTACTGTATAGGATTAGGGTGTCAAAAGATGATTTATAAAAATTAAAATGGCAAAATACACAAAATATGTAAAGCAAACTTTTATTGCGCTTTTAGCTGCGAGTGAAATCCACTGCTTACGAAAACCACAAGTGAAGCCTTTGCTGAACTTGTCTGGTTGTAGTTGGCAGTTAGTTCACGAAGAGCGTTGCAAATGTTTGCGGAACATATTTTGTGCATTTTGCCAATTACAAAATTTGAAAACATCTTTAGACACCCGAATCTGTATAGGAAATTCCCATGACAGAAAGGACACAGAGATGAAGACGGTTTTAACAATTGCAGGAAGTGATTGCAGCGGTGGTGCCGGAATCCAGGCAGATCTAAAGACGATCGCGGCACATAAGCTGTACGGAATGAGTGCAATCACTGCACTGACTGCACAGAATACGCTTGGAGTGAAAGATGTATTTGCAGTTCCGGCAGAGTTTTTAAGAGAACAGCTAGTGTGTGTGTTTGATGATATTTTCCCGGATGCGGTCAAGATCGGAATGGTGGCAGATGCAGCGAAGATCGAAGTGATCGCACAGACACTTCAGACGTATCATCCGGCAAATATCGTATTAGATCCGGTGATGATCTCCTCAAGCGGCCATGCCCTGTTAGAAGAAGCAGCAACGGAAGCACTGACGAAGAAGCTTTTTCCCTGTGTGGATCTTCTGACACCGAATATTCCGGAAGCAGAATATTTAAGCGGACTGACGATTTCCACAACACAGGGAATGGAGAATGCTGCAAGGGAACTTTCAAGGAAGTATCAGACAGCAGTGCTGTTAAAGGGCGGCCATCGGACAGATCTGGCAGTAGATGTTTTATTTTATCACGGGGATTTTTACCGGTACGAGGGGGAGCGGATCGAGAATCCGAACACACATGGAACCGGATGTACGCTTTCTTCTGCTATCGCATGTAATCTGGCAATGGGGCGGAATATGGAAGAGGCAGTCCGGCTTGCCAAGCAGTACCTGACGGGGGCAATACGGGCACAGCTGGATCTCGGAGCGGGAAGTGGTCCGTTAGAGCATACATACTGGCTGGAATGCGGAGGAAAAGACGGAACTTTTTGATCGAATTTGGAAGATTTACTAAAGCTTATATCCGGTTATGTCGATATAATATATTAGAAATGGCGCATTGTGTTGCAAGATACAAGAAAATGCCATATAATGAAAGATAACCCGATGGATCATCCCTGATCGGAAGTGGGATTCCATCAGAAAAGTTGTATCAAAAAATGCGAACTCAGATGAGGAAATAGGAGTGGGAATATGCATAAATACATGGAAGTAGGAAAAAAAATACTCGTTTGGTTATTGATCGTATGTATGATGACGGGGCTGATGCCGCAGTTACAGCTGACACAGGTCTATGCAGCAATGGATATCAGTACAGCAACCGTAACACTGTGGCAGGATGCAGATTATACGCAGCCGGTTGCAACCGGAGCTGACGCATCGGCGGTATATACCTATACCGGAGATGAGATCAGACCATACGTCAAGGTTGTAGATACAACAGGAGTTGTAAGCAAGGACAATTATGATGTAGAGTATACGAATAATGTGAACGCAGGAACCGCATCCGTTACGGTAACCGGTCTGGGCGAATATCAGCGGAGCAAGACTGTTACCTTCCCGATCGGAAAGGCAATCCTGGCGAATATAACACCGACCTGCCAGTATCAGGAGAATGGTATCCGGTACTGCTACTATGATGGAAACACAAGCGACAACAACCGCCCGGTTGTCACAGATGTCAATGCAACTATGGCTTCCGGCGGAGCAAGCCGTCACCTTGAGGCAGGAACCGATTATACCATTAATTATTACAATAATACGGCAGCCTGTGTGGACGATACATCCCAGAAGAGACCTTATTTTGAGGTTGCATTATTACCTGGAAGCAATTACCGTGTAGACGGTGACAATCAGAAGTATTACTATCGTATCTATTATAATATGAACAGCAATACAGTTTCTGCAGGCGGAATAGGAAGCCTTATATTTAACGGTAGTGTACAGACTCCGGTTCCAACCTTAAGCGATACACTGACTGGTGGTAATATCGCATCAAACAACTACACTTACAGCTGGTCAAATAATACCGATGCAGGAACGGCAACACTGTCTGTTTACGGAACGAACCAGTATAAGGGAAGCAAATCATTCTCATTCCCGATCGCTAAGGCAACCATTACTTCCGATAATGTAGAACTGTCACAGACAGAGTTCGCATATATTAACAGTACAATTCCACTGGATTCCTACATCACCGTAAAGCTTGGTGATTATACCGTTCCAGCTTCGAATTATACACTTACCTATTCTTCAAACTGGGGTAAAGTTGGTACAAACTATGTAACAGTAACCGGACAGGGAAATATTCAGGGCAGTGTAAGAAAGTCATTTTTGATCACGAATTCCTTAAAACGATGCATCGTCAGCACACCGGAGATTACCTATACAGGAGCTGTTGCGAAGCCAACACTGCGGATCATCGACCATCTGGAGAATGAAGTAACAGAGACTTCTAAGTATACGATCACTTATTATACAGATGCATCTTATACCACACCGATTGTAAGTCCGACCGAAGTGGGAACTTATTATATTAAGGTAAAAGGTGTTACCGATGCATTTATGACAGGCGAACTTGGAACACCGTCAGATCCGATTTCCTATAAGATCATTCCGAAGTCCATGGCATCCGATACCATGACATTTGCACTGGATGGACGCCCGACAGACAAGGATACGATCCTTGGATTTACCTATAGCGGAAAGAGCATTCAGCCGAAGCTGACGATCAAAGACAGCGGACGTACAGGTAATGAATTACTGGAACTCAATACAGACTATACGGTAAAATATTATGGTGATGCAGCATTTTCACAGGAACTTACCAGTACAGATCAGTTTGTAAATGCAGGAGATTACTATATCCGTGTTACCGGTATCAATACCTATGACGGCTCTGTATATGATATCCATTATCAGGTTACACCGAAGATCTTACAGAATGTAACGATGACAGTAGCTGACCAGACTTATACCGGAAGTGCAGTCATCCCATCGAAGAGTGCGATCACTGTCAAGGACACAACGGTCAGTGTAGCGCTGACAGAAGATGATTTTGAGATTATCGGATGCGCGAACAATGTGAATCTGACAACAGACAGCAGCAAGGCAATCGTTTATATCCGCCTCGTTGGCAATTATACAACCAATACAACACTCAACTTCAACGGCAAGGATTACAGCGGCGCAGCAATGATGGAGTTCGAGATTACACCGAAGAAGATCAGCGAATGTGATTCGAACCTTGTAGTTGGTTCACCAATCTATGATGCCAGCCAGCTTTCCTTTGTTTATAACGGAACCAATCAGATCCCTACCGTGATCATTCGTGATGAGAACCGTTCCGGTAATAAGGTTCTGACAGAAGGAACGGACTATGAGGTTCGTTATTATACAAATGAGAACTGTACTTCAGAAGCAGTAGACCGTGCGAGCGTGGGAGACTACTGGGTGAAGATCAGCGGACTTGGCATTTATGCAAGTGATGCAACAGATGCTGATATTAAGGTGAAGTACGCGATTACAGGCAAGCCGTTAGATGCAGCAGGCATGACGGTGACGGTAGATAATGTTGATAAGCCGGATGGAGCAACTTTCCCGGTGATCACTGTTAAGGATGGAACAGATACTTTAACAGAGAATAAGGACTACCGTATTGTCGGTTATTACAGATCAGAAGAATGCGATCCTTCGAGTATGTGGAACTACACGGATGCAGGTCAGTTCTATGTAAGCATTGCAGGAAAGGGTAACTATTCTACTACACCTGTAGTTAAGAGCTTTTATGTAGGAACAGATATTGCCGGAGTGGTTTCTTCCATAAAGGTAACCGGCGCACCGTTTACTTATAATCAGAAGTCACATAGACAGGAGATCTTAACCGGTATCCATGTCTATGATGCAGCAGAAAATGAGATCAGTTCCGGGGATTATACCGTTGAGTTGTATTCAGACGAAGCACATAAGGTCAATATCACTGATGTATTGGATAATTCATCCTATATCAATGCTGGTACGATCTATATCGGAATCAAGGGAAGAGGTCCGTCAGGATACTATGGAACTTATTATGGAAGCTGTCAGATCAATAAGCAGGATATTGCACAGCTTGATTACGTAGTAGCAGGAACCTATACCTATGATGGAACAAGACAGGGATTAGAGATCTATGATCCGGGAGCAGTTCCGGCACAGTCGGCATATGTTCAGCTGAGATACCCGGCAACTTCCACATTAAGCGGAACGATCTTAAATCCGTCTGACTATACGATCGATACTTCTACTTATGAGAATAATATCAATGCAGGAACAGCATCTGTAACCTTAGTCGGCAGAGGCAGTAACTACACCGGTATGAAGAAGGTCAGCTTCACAATCGGACAGAAGGATATTTCTACTCTGACCAATGTAGATATGAGTGTAGAGGAAGCTACTTATACCAGTCAGCTCCAGGTTCCGACAGTACATGTTACTTATGGTGACAATGCAATCGAACTGGCAAAGGATTCTGACTATAAAGTTTCCTATTATACAGATGCAGGCTTTAACAGTGTGGCAACAAATGCAAACTTAACGAATGCAGGTACGACTTATGTAAAGGTAGAAGGCCGTGGAAATTATAAGGGCACACTGAATCTGACCGGTAAAAATGCTTATATCATCAATAAGCGTAATATCAGTGAGACAACGATCAGCTTAGCAGGTCTGACTTATGTATACAGTGCAGTAAAGGCACTTCACAGTAATCCGGTAATTCCGGACTTTACTGTAAAGTATGAGTATACACCGGGTTCTTCCTATGTATTACGTTCGAATGAATTTACAACGAATTCTGTTGCCGAGAATTATTACTATGGAAAACAGAATCTGACGATTACAGCGAACGAATCCGGCAACTTTACCGGCAGCAAGACGGTTGATTACTATTATCAGGGTAACTTTGATAATGATGCCGGTGAGGTAACGGTATCCGGTCTGACACCGACGGTACAGTACACACCGTCTATGGCAACCTCCGGTTACCAGTTCAGCAATATCAGTGTACATACGACAAATAACGGTGGTGTTTTACCGGCATCCAGTTATACCGTAGAATATCAGAACAATACCTCTGCGGGAACTGCAACCGTACTGATCCGTGGTAATAATGACGAATACTGGACAGGTACCTATAAGTATGAATTTAAGATTGTGGGTACGATCACAGATGCACAGATTACCATTCCGGATCAGGTATATACCGGAACCGCATATACAAAGGATACGATTGAAGGAATCGAAGTAGTTTGTGATGGTTATAACTTACAGAAGAATGTAGACTATGAGATCACCGGAGTGACCGGAACAACGGATGCGCTTACCACACCGGGAAGCGGTACACCGGGAATCACGATCAAGGGTATCGGTGATTACTTTACAACCGTTGGAGATCCTACAAAGAGTGCAACCTTTGCGATCAAGTATCCGATGGATAACAGTAAGCTTGTGATAGGAGATGGTACAACACCGGTTCTGACTTATACCGGTTCACCGGTTACGTTAGATGATCTGTTACAGACGATCGAGTATAAGAAGGCAGATGGAACAACGGCAACACTGACAAGAGATGTTGATTATTCCGTTGAATATTTTAACAATACAGCAGTATGTGCTGCAAGTGGTACAAGTGGACCATATGCTGCGATCACAGCATTAGATGGTGGACTTCTGATGCCGGGTGTCTATAATTTTGCATTCGGAATCGGCAAGGTCAATCTTGAAGATGGATATGTAATCGATGGCATTATGGATGATCAGGAATTCGCATATACAGGCGAAGTTATCAAGCCGGTCTTTACCGTGAAAAAGGGAGATAAAGTTGTAGATCCTTCGAACTATTCCGTAGCCTATACTTCTCTTGCTGCAGATGCAGTGAATAAGAATAAGGCGGGTACTTCGGAAAAGATTACCGTTACCGGAATCGGAGAGAATTACAGCGGAAGCATTTCCGTAACAATTAAGATCGTAAAGCGTAACATTGATGTGATCCAGGATGAAAATGATCCGGGAGATGGTGTAAAGGTATCGATTTCTGACCTGACCTACAATGGAACGGCTCAGACACCGTCCTTTGATGTTACATTCAAGGATTACTCTGGTGCAACGAAGAAATTAAAGGCCGGAAGCGATTATGCAATCTTAGGATATCATAACAATACAAATGCAAGCGAAGCTGATCCGGACAGTCCGCATGAATTAGGACCGTATGTAACAATTTCCGCACCTAACGGAAGTAACTGTGAAGGAACGATCAATGTTCCGTTTACAATCCTTCCGAAGGCAATGGACAAGCTGGTATATTCCAATGTTGCAGATATGGTATATGACTCTGCACAGTCGAATTATGATCCGGAGCTTACCGTTAAGATGAGCCGTGAATCAACGACGAATCTGGTAAAGGATCAGGATTACATTCTGACCTATGTGAACGATGAACGTGTCGGAACCAAGAACGGTGTGAATGGTCCTCATATCAAGGTTGAGCCGGCAAGCACGAACTTTGTAGGTGAGAAGATCATTGATTATGCAATTTTAGCCAAGAGTCTGAATACAGAGGATTATCGAATCACCTATTCAGATCCGATGAATGATAAGTTTGATGCAGCAAGAATGAACTATCCATATGAGGCAGGACAGACTTATCGTCCGCTTGTAACGATTGTGGATAATGCAGGAACAGATCATGAGGTAACCTTAGAGGAAGGTGTAGATTACAGCGTAAGTTATGCAAATAACAATGTTGTAACTGAGGATGCAACAATCACAATTACCGGTATGAATAACTACAAGGATTCACGTCCGGCAGTGAAGTTCTCGATCGGTACACTCTTTACAAGCAATAAGATTACTGTATATCAGAATAATTCACCGATTACAGAGGTAGCTTCTGTTACTTATGATGGTAAGGACAAAGCACCGAAGAATATTTCCGTGAAGCTGAATAATCCGGCTAAGGAACTGGTAGAAGGAACGGACTATGTGATCAGTTATTATAAGGATGCTGCATGCACCGAAGAGGCAGCAGAGGTAGACCGTATCAATGCAGGAAAGATCTATATGGCAGTAAAGGGTCTGACTTCAGCCGGTTATATCGGAAAAATGGTACTTCCGTTTACAATTAAGCAGAAGTCCATTATGTCGAATGATATTGTTCCGACTGCAATACCGGATCAGACTTATGGTGGCGGTAATGTCCGCCCATCCGTAGTACTGACAGATAAGTCTGTAGGTACACTTGTACCGACGAGCGCATATTCGGTTACCTATACGAATAACAATAAGATCGGTACGGCTTATGCAGTTGTAACAGCGAATGAGAACGGCAATTATACCGGAAGCAGAAGCATCTCTTTTGTGATCAAGGAAGAGAATATCAGCGGAGCAACTGTCAACACGATCGCAGACCAGTATTACACCGGTAAGGCGATCACACCGAATCCGGAAGTATACTTCAATGGTACACGTCTGGTAAAAGGCGTTGATTATAAGGTAACAGTAGATGAGAACTTTGGTGATAACATCAAGGCAGGAATCGGAACGATCCTGATCCAGGGAATGGGTAACTATAAGGGAACAAAGGCTGTTTCCTTTAAGATCCGTGCAAGCCTTCAGGATGCGACGATCAGTACTGTAACGAATCAGCTCTATACCGGCAAGGAGATCAAGCCTTCCGTAACAGTAACCTGTGGTGGAAGAAAGTTAGAGAAGGGAACAGATTATACGATCAGTTACCTGAATAATGTAAAGATCGGTGATGCGTTTATCATCATTGAACCAAAGGATGATTCCGTATACAGCGGTTCGCGTGTTGTGAAGTTTGCAATCTGCAACAGCATTGATCAGGCAACGATTACCGGAATCCCAACCTCACAGACTTATACGAAGTCCGTGATCGCTCCGGAACCGGTTGTTAAGGTTGGCAATACGAAGCTGAAAAAGGGAACAGATTACACAGTAACATGGAAGAATGATATCAATGTAGGTACTGCATCTGTAACAGTAACAGGTGTTGGAAAATACGCAGGTTCAAAGACCGTTACTTACAAGATCATTGCAAAGGGTATTTCCAGATGTAGTGTAAGCAAGGTTACGGATCAGAATTATACCGGTAAGGCACAGAAGCCATTGGTAACGATCAAAGATGGAAGCAAAGTACTTGCGAAGAATGTGGATTACACAATAAGCTACAGTGATAATAAGAAGATTGGTACAGCGACGATCACGATCAAAGGAAAAGGAAATTATTCCGGAACCTTCAAGCGTACCTTCAAGATTGTTTCTGCATCCATTACCGGCTTAAAGGTGAGCGCACAGAAGACAACTTCCGTGAAGTTAAGCTGGAGCAAGAAGAGTAAGATTACCGGCTATCAGGTATATACAAACAACAGCAGAACGAGACTGACACAGCAGAAGGGTACTTCCTACACGATCAAGAATCTGAAGGCAGGAACAACTTACAAGTATAAAGTAAGAACCTATACAGTTGTGGGCAAGAAGACTTATTATGGTTCCTTTGCAACGATCACCTTTGCAACAGCACCGGAGAAAGCAGCAGCATCTGCAAAAGCATCCGGTAAAAAGGCAGTGAAGGTTTCCTGGAAAAAAGTTTCCGGTGCAAGTGGATACGAGATCTATTCTGCAACATCGAAAAATGGTACTTTCAAGAAGGCTGCCACAGTGATCAGAGGAAATGTATTAAGTTATACGAATACCAAGCTGACAACGGGTAAGACGTATTACTATAAGGTACGTGCATATCGTATGGCAGATGGCAAAAAGGCATATGGTTCATTCTCTGCTGTTGTATCCGCCAAGGCGAAATAAGAAATTCAGACAAGGCAGATGAATCATAAGATATGGAAGAAAAAAAGTATAAGCTGGGGAATTATGAATTCGAAACCTTAAGAGAATACAGGCAGGCGCAGGAGGATCTCAAAAAGATCAAGTATATTACAGATGAACTGGATATCCATGATCCTGAGACCGCACTGCGTCTGTATAATCTGATGAGGAGCAAGAAGATCCGCTTTAAAAGTGAAGTGGGAAAATCTTTTTTCTGGTGTATATCAGATATTGTAGCTGAGAATTCACAGAGTATGATCCGGGCAAAGCAGCGGAATATGCAGACCGAAGAGAAAATCGAACCAATCGTAGAAACGAACTGGCGCAGGATCATCGGAATGGCTTTCATTGTGATCGCGGTCATTTGCTTTGGCTATTATGGAATCTGTGAGATACGGGATTACCGTGCAGCGAAAAAGTTAGAAAATTTACAGAAGGTATCCGAGGTCAACAATATCGTAACCTTTACAAGTACAGAGGAAGACAGTCAGACCGAAACTGAGACAGAAACCGAGACGGAAACGGAAGTTACTCCGCCACCGATCCTCGAAGAATATGCAGCACGTCATGATCAGAATCCGGAGATGGTAGGCTGGCTGAAGATTGAAGGAACCCAGATAGATTATCCGGTAATGCAGTCCTCGCAGGATCAGTATGATTATTATCTGAACCATGCATTTGATAAGACCGAAGATATGAATGGCACTCTGTTTGTAGATGCAAGAAATAACATCATCAAACGGGATACGAATCTGATCATCTACGGACATAATATGAAAAGTGGGATGATGTTTGGTTCCTTAAAGAGTTATCTGGATCAGAACTTTTTGAATGAACACCGGACAGTGCAGTTTGATACGATCTATGAAAAGGGAACCTATCAGATTGTTGCAGTTTGTCTGTCTAAGGTGGAATATCAGGATGAAGACGTTTTTCGTTATTATAATTTCCTAAAAGCGAAAGACGAGGCAGCATTTAATGACTATCTTGCAAATATTCGTGGACTCGAGGTGTTCGGTAATGGGATAGATTTAAAATATGGTGATCAATTATTGACACTATCTACTTGTAATAACTACATAGAAGATGGTAGAATGTTTCTAGTAGCCAAAAAAATCTAACATGACTGGGAGAAAAGAAAATGAAGAAAACAGTAAGAAAAGGAGTAGCTGTACTGGCAATGCTTTGCATGATGTGCTGTTTATGCCTGAACGGTCTGACAGTATACGCTACGGAGGTAAGTGAAGGTGGCACAGGCGCAGATGAAAATGGATTTACGGTAGACAGTACGGGAGCACTTGTTTCCTATACCGGTGTAGGTGGAGACATTACCGTTCCGTCAAATGTAACATCGATTGCAGGAAATGTATTCTCAGGGAATACAACACTGACAAGTGTAACAATCCCGGGAAGTGTTGCAGTGATCGGAGACGGCCTGTTTACAAATTGTACGAGCCTTACAACGGTAACGGTTCAGGGCAATATTTCCGCCATTCCGTCACAGATGTTTTATAACTGTGCGAACTTAAGCAGTGTATATGTACCGGCAAGCGTAACCGCTATTGGTGCATCGGCATTTGCCGGCTGTGTAAGTCTGTCCGGAATTACGATTCCGTCAGCAGTTGCAAGCATCGGAGACGGAGCATTCAGTAATTGTACCAGTCTTACCGGTGTATCTATTCCGTCCACGGTATCTTCGATTGCAGCAAATGCATTCACAGGATGCTCGAATCTCGGATCCTATACCGTTGAGTCCGGAAACGCATACTATGCATCCGCAAATGGATGCCTGTATAATAAGTCTATGACAAAGCTGATCAACTGTCCGGAAGGAAGAGGCAGTGTAACGATCGCGGATGGTACGAAGATCATCGGAAGTAACGCATTCTATCGTTGTGCGGGAGTTACAACACTGGCATTACCGGCAAGTGTTACCACCATCGAAGCAAATGCCTTTACCGGCAGTGGAATCAAGGATGTAACGATCTTATCAAGTGTAACATCGATTGGTTCACAGAGTGACTGGTCTGCGGATGTTATCTATGGTGAGAATAATTCTGCGGCAGAGACTTATGCAGAGAGCAACAACATTGTTTTTCAGGCGTTAAGTGGTTCTTCGAATAAGAACGATAACAAAGATGATAATAATAATAACGGAAAGAAAGACAATAAGGATAATAACGACAACAACGGTAATAAGGACAATAACGGAAATACCGATAATAACAACAATAGTGATAACAATGGCGGCTCTGCTGGCGATAATAACAGTGGTACAGCAGGAACAGTATCCGGCAGTGGAAGTAGTGTATCAGGTGGAAGTTCTTCCGGAACAGGATCAGGAACAGCATCCGGAAACAATGGATCCGGTGCAAGAGCAACCGGAGTCTCCCATCAGAAGGATGCCACACCAAAGACAGGAGATGGCATCAATCCAATTTTCTTCTTCTGTATCGCTGCACTTTTCATCGGTGTATATCTGTTTGCATCCGGTAAAAAGAAGAACGCATAATATTTGAAATAGAAATCAGTCATGTATATGGCAGTCTGTGAAAGCAGGCTGCCTTTTTTTGACCAAAATGGGTATTGACAAATATTACCGGTAATAATATACTTTGATAAGCAAATAGTTTGACAATCAAATAATTGGAAAGTCAAATATTTGGAACATCAAATCATTAAAAAGAAATCAAAGGAGAACCTATTATGTTAGAAAAAATGGCAGAAATCATTTCAGAGCAGTTAAATCTTGATGGTGTTGAGATCACAGAAGCATCGAACTTCAAGGATGATCTTGGTGCAGATTCTCTTGACTTATTTGAGCTTGTTATGAGCTTAGAGGAAGAGTTCGGTGTTGAGATTCCTTCCGAAGACTTAGAGAAGATCGCAACAGTTGGTGATGTTATGCAGTACTTAAAGGACAAAGGTGTAGAGGCATAATACATAGACAAAAGAATCCCCCGGACGTTTCCATGAAGCGGCAGGGGATTTGTTGCAGTATAGGAAATTCCTATACTGCAACAGCAATCAAGCATACATGCTTGATTGTAAGATGCGCACCTCGCGGAGTGGAAGATTATGGGATGCATCCGCTCGGGCGCAAGAGTGTGCGGCAAGCGCACACTTTATTTCATAGAGGAATCCCGGTAGTAGAACATGCAGGTAAAGGAGAAGTCATGAATACAAGAGTTACACAGATGTTAGGAATAGAATATCCGGTCATTCAGGGCGGAATGGCATGGGTTGCAGAACATCATCTGGCAGCGGCAGTATCGAATGCAGGCGGACTTGGACTGATTGGCGCAGCCAGTGCACCGGCAGAAATCGTACGTGAGGAAATCCGGAAGGCAAAGGAGCTGACCGATAAGCCATTTGGTGTCAACGTGATGTTAATGAATCCGAACGCAGAGGAAGTTGCAAAGGTTGTCATTGAAGAAGGTGTCAAGGTTGTTACAACCGGTGCAGGTAATCCGGCGAAGTTCATGCCGATGTGGAAAGAAGCAGGCGTAAAGGTCATTCCGGTTGTTGCCAGCGTTGCAATGGCAAAGCTGATGGAGCGCGGTGGCGCAGATGCAGTCGTAGCCGAAGGCATGGAATCCGGTGGACACATCGGATCTACAACGACGATGGCACTGGTTCCGCAGGTGGTAGATGCAGTGGATATTCCGGTAATTGCAGCCGGAGGTATCGGTGACGGAAGAGGATACGCAGCTGCCATGATGTTAGGCGCCAGTGCAGTTCAGATGGGTACACGTTTTGTATTGGCAGACGAATCTATTGTGCATGACAATTACAAGGAAAAGCTGATCAAGTCAAAGGATATTGATTCAGAGGTTACCGGATTAAGTACCGGACATCCGATCCGTGTGATCCGTAACAAAATGACAAGAGAATATCTGAAGAAGGAGCAGGAAGGAGCATCCTTAGAGGAGTTAGAGATGTTGACCTTAGGTTCCCTTCGTAAGGCAGTAATCGATGGCGATGTCGTATACGGAAGTGTCATGGCAGGTCAGATCGCAGGAATGTTAAAAAAGAAAGAATCCTGTGCAGAAATCATTCAGGATGTAGTAAGAACCGGCGAAGCATTATTACATGGCGAGCGTTAGATCTAGGAGGCAGTAAAAATGAGTAAGACAGTATATATGTTCCCGGGACAGGGAGCGCAGTACATCGGAATGGGAAAAGATTTTTATGATAATATCCCGGTCTGTAAAAAGATTTTTGAGGTTGCATCGGATGCATCCGGTCTGGATATTCCAAAGCTTTGCTTTGAAGAAAATGAACAGATTAACATTACCGAATATACACAGATTGCAATGCTTACCGTAGAAGCAGCTATTTTTGAAGCATTAGAAATCTCCGGTAAAAAGCCACAGGCAACTGCCGGCTTAAGCTTAGGAGAGTATGGAGCACTGATCGCATCAAAGGTGATGGAGCCGGGAGAGGCATTCCGTGTTGTCAGACAGCGTGGAATCTTTATGCAGGAGGCAGTTCCGACCGGTGGTGCGATGTCAGCCATTCTTGGCTTAGATGCAGCGAAGATCGAAGAAATCTGTGAAAAGACAGATGGCATCGTATCGATTGCAAACTACAACTGTCCGGGACAGATCGTAATTACCGGAGAGGAAGCAGCTGTTGCAAAGGCAGCAGAGGGATGTAAGGAAGCAGGTGCAAAGCGTGCCGTGCCGCTTAAGGTGAGCGGACCATTCCATTCTGCCATGCTAAGAGGTGCAGGAGAAAAGTTAGGAAAGGTCTTAGAGACAGCAAAGGTATCGGAATTTGCAATCCCATATGTTGCAAATGTAACAGCAGATTATGTGACGGATGCAGCAGACGTAAAGCCGCTTCTGACAAAACAGGTATCATCCCCGGTACGCTGGCAGCAGACGATCGAGCGACTGATCGCAGACGGATTTGATGAGTTTGTAGAGATCGGACCGGGACATACCTTAAGCGGATTCATGCGTAAGATCAACCGGGATGTAAAGACCGTAGGCATTGAAAAACTGGAGGATTTAAAGGCGTATGTTGGAGAATAAAACAGCCCTTGTAACCGGAGCAAGCCGGGGAATAGGAAGACAGATCGCAATCTCCCTTGCAGCAGAAGGCGCATTTGTGATCGTCAATTACAATGGTTCAAAGGAACGTGCCGAGCAGGTGGTACGGGAAATCACAGAAAATGGCGGAAAGGCAGCAGCCGTTTGCTGCAATGTGGCAGATAATGATGCCTGTGAGGAAATGGTAAAGAATCTGATCGCAGAATATGGAAGAGTGGATATTCTAGTCAACAATGCAGGAATCACAAGAGATAATCTTTTGATGAAGATGTCGGAACAGGAATTTGATGATGTGATCAATACGAATTTAAAGGGTGCGTTTCATACGATCCGCCATCTTTCCCGCTACTTTTTAAAACAGCGCAGTGGAAGGATCATCAATATTTCATCCGTATCCGGAATTACCGGAAATGCAGGGCAGGCGAATTACAGTGCATCTAAGGCAGGGGTGATCGGGCTGACAAAGAGTGTGGCAAGAGAACTGGCATCCCGTGGCATAACAGCGAATGCCGTTGCACCGGGAATGGTGGATACCGAGATGACAGAAGTGCTTTCTGACAGCATCAAGGAGCAGATGTTAGCACAGATCCCACTCAGAAGGATCGGCAATCCACAGGATATTGCAGATGCGGTTGTCTTTCTGGCATCGGATAAGGCTTCTTATATCACCGGTCAGGTGCTTACCGTGGATGGCGGTATGACAATGTAATTGAATTCATTTGAATTCATTTTTCATACGAAGTAACAGTAAAAACAGGAATAGGTTGAGGATATAGATTATGAGCAGACGTGTCGTAGTTACAGGAATGGGTGCAATCACACCGATTGGAAATGATGTAGACAGTTTTTGGCAGGGAATCCGGGAAGGCAGGATCGGATTCGGAGAGATCACGCATTTTGATACCACAGATTATAAATGTCATATTGCAGCAGAAGTAAAAGACTTTGATGCAAAAAATTATATGGACTTTAAATCCGCAAAACGTATGGAGCCGTTTAGCCAGTATGCAGTGGCAGCAGCAAAGGAAGCATTAGAGGATTCCGGTCTGGTAATGGATGCAGAAGATCCTTATATGGTGGGTTGCGCGATCAGCTCTGGTATCGGAAGTCTTCAGGCGATTGAACGTGAGCACAAGAAATTATTGGAAAAAGGACCGGGCAGAGTAAATCCGATCTTTGTTCCATTGATGATCTCGAATATGGCAGCCGGAAATGTCTCCATCCAGTTTGGCTTAAAGGGAAAGAGCATTAATGTGGTAACAGCCTGTGCATCCGGTACGAATTCCATCGGTGAAGCGTTCCGGACGATCCAGTATGGGGATGCAGATGTCATGGTTGCAGGCGGAACCGAAGGATGTATTACACCGGTTGGTGTTGCAGGCTTTACTGCCCTGACGGCGCTTTCCACAGAAACAGATCCGACAAAGGCTTCCCTGCCATTTGATAAAAACAGAAGTGGCTTTGTCATGGGTGAAGGTGCAGGTGTGGTTGTCTTAGAGGAGTTAGAGCATGCGAAAAAACGTGGAGCAAAGATCTATGCAGAAGTAGTCGGATATGGCTGTTCTTCCGATGCATACCACATTACTTCTCCGGCAGAGGATGGATCTGGTGCCGCACGCGCCATGACAAATGCAGTGGCGGATGCCGGCGTAGCGGCAGAGGAGGTCACTTATATCAATGCACATGGAACAGGAACACATCATAACGATCTGTTTGAAACAAGAGCGATCAAGCTTGCATTTGGAGAACATGCGAAGGATCTTAAGATCAATTCGACCAAGTCAATGATCGGTCATCTGCTTGGTGCTGCCGGTGCAGTCGAGTTCATTACCTGTGTAAAAGAGATTCAGGAGAACTTCTTACATGCAACCGTAGGATATACGACACCGGATGAAGAGATCGATCTCGATTACTGCAAGGAAGCAGTAGAGACGGAAGTCACATATGCGCTGAGTAATTCCCTTGGCTTTGGCGGACATAACGCAAGTATTCTTGTAAAAAAATACGCAGAGTAGGCGCATATATTCGGATTGGATAAGGAGAAGACAATGTCATTATTATCAGCAAAAGAGATTATGGAGATCATTCCACACCGTCAGCCGTTTATGCTGGTGGATACGATTGAAGAATTAGAGCCGGGTGTCCGTGCCGTTGGAAGAAAATGTGTCAGCTACAACGAACCGTTTTTTGCAGGACACTTTCCGGGCGAGCCGGTAATGCCGGGAGTCTTAATCATAGAAGCACTGGCACAGACCGGTGCGGTAGCAATCTTATCGCTTCCGGAGAATAAGGGAAAAACGGCTTATTTTGCAGGAATCAATTCTGCAAAATTCAAAAAAAAGGTTCAGCCGGGCGATGTACTTACGTTAGAGACAGAGATCATCAAAGTAAAAGGACCAATTGGTGTAGGAAAAGCAACTGCAAAAGTAGACGGTAAGATCGCTGCAGTTGCAGAACTGATTTTTGCATTATAAAAAATCCGATGAAAAAGGATGGTTGAGAGGTTAAAAAATGGGATTGAAGATTATTGACAGGGTAAAAAAGTCCAAAGAAGAAACAATTACTGCTCCACAGGCAGAAAATACATCTGCTGAGACAGCAGAACAGGTTAAGGTGCCGGAGACCGTAGTATGTAAAAGCTGTGGAAAGACACTGGATAAGGAAGAGGTTGTAGCGAATAAATATGTCTGTTATGAATGCGGCCATTATTTCCGTGTGAATACCAGAAACCGTTTGAAGATGGTGGCAGATCCACAGAGCTTTACACCATGGTTCGAGGAACTCGAGAGTAAAAATCCTCTGGATTTTCCGGGATATGAGGAGAAGCTTGCGGCTGTCCGTGAAAAAACAGGCCTGCATGAGGGTGTAACGATCGGTCAGGCGAAGATCTATGGTGAGGATGCAGTAGTTGGTGTCTGTGATGCAAGATTTTTGATGGGAAGCATGGGGCACGTTGTTGGTGAAAAGATCGCTTCTGCAGTAGAGCGTGCAACCGAGCTCAGACTTCCGGTTATTATCTTCTGCTGTTCCGGTGGCGCAAGAATGCAGGAAGGTATTGTTTCCCTGATGCAGATGGCAAAGACATCGGCAGCATTAAAAAAGCATTCCGATGCAGGACTTTTATATGTACCGGTACTGACAGATCCGACTACCGGTGGAATGACAGCAAGCTTTGCCATGTTAGGGGACATCATCTTAGCAGAGCCGGGTGCCCTGATCGGTTTTGCCGGACCGCGTGTCATTGAGCAGACGATCGGGGAAAAGCTTCCGGAAGGATTCCAGAGAGCAGAGTTCCAGCTAGAGCATGGATTTGTCGATGCAATCGTGGAGCGTAAGAATTTGAAAAAGACCTTATATGAGATCTTAAAGTTACACCGTCTGTCCGCAGTCGATGGATATGCCAACTTTGAACCGGCAACCGAATGTGATGGAAGACCGACAGAACTGATGCGTGAACGTGCAGCAAAAGCACCGCTGTTAAAGGCATGGGATAAGGTGCAGCGTGCGCGTCAGGTAGACCGTTTGTCCACGGAAGATTATATCGGAGAGATCTTTACAAAGTTCATGGAACTTCACGGAGACCGTTACTTCAGGGATGATCCTGCAATCGTAGGTGGTATCGCTTACTTAGACGGACAGCCGGTAACCGTGATCGGTGTGCAGAAGGGAAAGGACATGAAGGACTGTATGCGTCACAATTACGGAATGCCTTCACCGGAAGGATACCGTAAGGCACTCCGCCTGATGAAGCAGGCAGAGAAGTTCCATCGTCCGGTTATTACGTTTGTCAATACATCCGGAGCTTTCCCGGGAAAGGAAGCAGAGGAGCGTGGACAGGGTGAAGCTATTGCGCGTAATCTCTATGAGATGTCAGCATTAAAGACACCGGTACTTTCTCTGATGATCGGCGAAGGTGGAAGTGGCGGGGCACTTGCACTGGCAGTCGGTAATGAAGTCTGGATGATGGAGCATGCAACCTATTCAGTTCTGTCACCGGAGGGCTTTGCATCAATCCTCTGGAAGGATGGAAAACGTGCAAAAGAAGCAGCCGGAGTCATGAAGATTACGGCAAAGGATTTAAAAGAGCTTGGAATTATTGAGCAGATCATCCCGGAATATGGTGGAGCGGATGAAGCAGCTTTAACTTCGATCGCAGCGTATATGCGAAAAGAGATGCGGGCATTTTTAGAGCGTGTAAGCAAGCGTACCGGGGAAGAACTTGCCGAGGACCGTTATCAGAGATTCCGCAGCTTTTAAATCTATAAAAGCCATCGGATAAGCCAAATTGGGAAGATGAAAAATTATATCAGCAGGAAATAGAAAAGAAAAGGAAAAGTGCACACACAGGATGATGCATAGAATTTGAATATGACAGGAAGAATATGTGGAACAGGAAGTGCCGTTCCAAAGCTTCGGGTAACGAATGATGATCTGAGTAAGATCATGGATACATCCGATGAATGGATCAAAAGCAGAACAGGAATAGAGGCAAGACATCTTGCTACGGAGGAAACAACGACGAGCCTTGCCATCGAAGCATCCAGACTGGCATTGGAGAATGCAGGTGTAGAGGCAGAAGAACTGGATCTGATCATTGCAGCGACGGTATCGTCAGATCACATTATTCCAACCTTATCGTGTGAAGTGCAGAGTGCATTAGGCGCAGTGAATGCAACCGCATTTGATATTGGGGCAGCGTGTTCGGGATTTTTATTTGCACTCAGCACAGTACAGGCATACATGATGAGCGGGCAGTGCAAAAAAGCACTGATCTTAGGGGCAGAGGTATTGTCAAAGATCATGGACTGGAATGACCGCTCCACCTGTGTCCTGTTTGGGGATGGCGCAGGAGCAGCCGTTATCTCTGCAGAAGATACCGGTATCATGAGTGTTGTACATGGGTCAGACGGTGCAAAGGGCATGGTTTTAGCATGTGACAATCGACCGGTAAATAATCCATATAAGAAGACAACAGCGGATCTTTCTTATGTGTCCATGAATGGACAGGAGGTCTATAAGTTCGCAGTCCGGACTGTTCCAAAGTGTATTGAACAGGCATTAGAGCAGGCGGGTGTGACCGCAGATGAGATATCCTGCTTTATTCTGCATCAGGCAAACCGGCGTATCATCGAAGCGGTAGCCAAGCGTTTAAAGCAGCCGATTGAAAAGTTTCCGATGAATCTGATGGAATGCGGAAATATTTCAGCAGCAAGTGTTCCGATTTTGCTTGATAATGTCAACCGGCATGGTATGATAGAAAAAGAAGAAAAAATTGTACTGGCAGGCTTTGGCGCAGGACTGACCTGGGGGGCTGCAGTACTTACCTGGTAGAGGAGCAAAGGAATGAACACAGATAAGACCCTAAATGACATTCTGGTAAAGTTATTCAATGATCTGATGGAGATAGAGGATAAGTGTCTGATCACCGGAGAGTTCCGGAACATATCGAACAATGATATGCATGTGATCGAAGCGATCGGTGTCGATGAACCAAAGAGCATGACACAAGTTGCACATGCGCTGAATATCACAACCGGTACACTGACAAAGAGTATAGATGCTCTGGTAGAGAAAAAGTACGTGGAACGCCATCGCAGCAATCAGGATAAGCGCGTGATACGTCTGTCCCTGACCGATGCCGGAGTACGCGCATATGAGCATCATGCAAGATTCCATGCAAATATGATCGAGGATATCAAGCAGGAGTTAGATGAGGACGAGACAAGAATCCTGATCGCCACCCTTGGTAAGCTGGTCGTCTTTTTTCAGAATAAGTATAAGGAGTATCTGGAGCGGAAATAATCCATAAGATGGTGTTATAAAAGCTATGAACAGAACTTATATAATTCGAAATAAGTATGCAAAATTGAATTATAGAAGTACAAAACTTGCAAAAATAGATAAAAACTACACCAAAGTATTATGAAAATAATCTAAAAATGAAAAAAATATTGCCAAATCCTGCAAAACATACTAAAATGGAAGTGTTAAGAGATACTACATAGTAAGTAAAGGAGATAGATAGTATGAGTTACGTTGATGAAGTACTTGAGAGAGTCAAAACAAAGAACGCATCTGAACCGGAATTCCTTCAGGCAGCAGAAGAGGTATTAGAGTCTTTAAGACCAGTCATTGAAGCAAATGAAGAGACATACCGTAAAGAAGCTTTATTAGAGAGATTAACTGAGCCGGACAGACAGTTCAAGTTCCGTGTACCTTGGGTAGATGATAAGGGACAGGTTCAGGTAAATACAGGATACAGAGTTCAGTTCAACAATGCAATCGGACCATACAAGGGTGGAATTCGTTTACATCCATCTGTAAATATCGGAATCATCAAATTCCTTGGATTTGAGCAGATTTTCAAAAACTCCTTAACAGGACTTCCTATCGGTGGTGGTAAAGGTGGTTCTGATTTCAATCCTAAGGGCAAATCAGACCGTGAAGTTATGGCATTCTGCCAGAGCTTTATGACAGAGCTTTGCAAATATATCGGTGCTGACGTTGACGTTCCGGCTGGTGATATCGGAACCGGCGCAAGAGAGATCGGATACATGTTCGGACAGTACAAGAGAATCCGTGGTATGTACGAAGGTGTTTTAACAGGTAAGGGATTAACTTACGGTGGATCTTTAGCACGTACAGAAGCTACCGGATACGGCTTAGTATACATTACAGAAGAGTTATTAAAGGATCATGGCATGGATATGAAGGATAAGACCGTTGTTGTATCTGGTGCTGGTAACGTTGCAATCTATGCAATCCAGAAGGCACAGCAGCTTGGTGCAAAGGTTGTTACCTGTTCTGATTCTACTGGATGGATCTATGATCCGGAAGGAATCGACGTTGCATTATTAAAGGACGTAAAAGAAGTAAAACGTGCCCGCTTAACAGAGTATGCAGCAGCTCGTAAGAGTGCAGAGTACCATGAAGGACGTGGCGTATGGTCTATCAAGTGTGACATCGCTCTTCCATGTGCAACACAGAACGAGTTACTGATCGACGATGCAAAGCAGTTAGTAGCAAATGGCGTAACAGCTGTATGTGAAGGTGCTAACATGCCTACAACCTTAGATGCAACAAAATACTTACAGGATAATGGCGTATTATTCATCTGTGGTAAAGCATCTAACGCAGGTGGTGTTGCTACTTCCGCACTCGAGATGTCACAGAACAGCCAGAGATTAAGCTGGACATTCGAAGAAGTAGATGCGAAGTTACAGCAGATCATGGTAAATATCTACCACAATATCGACGATGCTGCAAAGCGTTACGGTATGGAAGGCAACTACGTTGCCGGTGCAAATATTGCCGGATTTGAGAAGGTTGCAAATGCAATGCTTGCTCAGGGTGTATGCTAATCAATAATTATTCAAACTAATAAGCCCCCACATGTTGCGGAAGCCCGCAAAACATGTGGGGGTTTTGCTTGTATCTTATACAATAAACCACCTGCTATGCAGGTGGATCCCCATCCGGCTTTAGCCCTAGATAATAAAACCTCCAATGCTATAATAAGTGTGGGTCCTAAACCGCACTACAAATAACAAAGGAGGTATCCAAAATGGATAAGAATACTTTATCACACACAACATGGGAGTGTAAATATCATATTGTATTTGCACCGAAGTTTAGAAGACAGATAGTTTATGGAGCAATAAAAGCAGATGTGGCAAATATATTAAGTACACTTTGCAAAAGAAAAGGTGTAGAAATTATAGAAGCTGAGTGCTGCCCAGATCATATACACATGTTAGTGAGAATACCACCAAATATAAGTGTTTCAGAATTTATGGGATATTTAAAAGGGAAGAGTTCACTAATGATATTTGATAGACATGCAAACTTAAAGTATAAATATGGAAATCGAAAGTTTTGGTGTCGAGGATATTATGTAGACACATGTGGAAAAAATGCAAAGAAAATAGAGGAGTATATAAAGAATCAACTTATGGATGATCAAGCATATGATCAGTTAAGTCTTAAAGAATATATTGACCCGTTTACGGGTGAGCCAGTAGTAAAAGGCAAATAAAAAAAGTCCTTGAAAGGACTAGCCGGGGATAAGGTGCGGTTGGGGCTCTTATTTTCGTAGGACCTTTGAGGTCCAAGCCGGTAATAGTCCCTTACAGGGACAGAGCAAACCACCAGCTAAGCTGGTGGTTCTGATT
>JALERL010000111.1 GCA_022764465.1 Lachnospiraceae bacterium
TATTATCTCTGCCGCCATTACGGTTGGCTGTATCCACAAGCTTCTCTGCCTGTTCTGCCACATCCCGCTGGCTCATGATGATCGCACGGATATCTTCATCCTCGATCATGTTCGTCAGTCCATCGGAACACATCAGGATGCAGTCTCCCTGCTCTACGTCAACCTCAAAGAAATCAATATCCACCTCGGCAACCGCGCCAATGGCTCTTGTAATGATATTCTTATCCGGGTGCTCTCTTGCAATCTCCTTATCGAGTTCCCCGAGACGCACCATCTCTTCTACCAGAGAATGATCTCTTGTGATCTGCTGTATCTCCTGGTTTACAACATAAAGTCTGCTGTCACCTACATTTGCAATAACAAGATGGGAGTCAAGAATCGTCAGGGCAACTACTGTTGTTCCCATTCCCTTCATCTGTGGATTCTCGTTCGCACGATCGATCAGCATACGGTTCGCTGTCTGGATCGCCTCATCTAAGATAGCGATCGGTTCGGTAAGCTTCGACTTCGATGCGACATCTACGATCGTCTCAACCGTATACTTCGAAGCATAATCTCCGGCATTATGTCCTCCCATACCATCTGCTACGATAAAAAGGTTTGGAAGATTTCCAACCGGCTTCTCAGACGTATATACATAGTCCTGATTCATTTCCCGACGCTGTCCGATATCCGTTATGGAAAATGTCTTCATGGTTTTTTCCTACCTTTCTAAAAATCTCTTTCTCAACTGTCCACAGGCACCATCAATGTCCCTGCCCATCTCTCTTCTAATAGTAACATTTATCCCCGTTTTTTCAAGCCTGTTTTTGAAATTCAGGATGTCGTGCTTCTCGGACTGGACGTAATCACGCTCCTTGATCGGATTGACCGGGATCAGGTTGATATGACAGTTCATCCCCTTTACCAGTTCGCACAGGCGTGCAACATCTTCATTCGTATCATTCACGCCACCGACTAAGCTGTACTCAAAGGTGATCCTCCGGCCGGTCTTTTCAAAATAGTTCCGGCATGCCTGCAGCACTTCCGCAATATCATAACTGTTTGCGATCGGCATCAGTTCCTTACGTTTCTCCTGTGAAGATGCATGCAGGGAAAGTGCCAGTGTGATCTGAAGCTTCTCCTCTGCAAGTTCATACATCCGTGGAACGATTCCACAGGTCGATACCGTAATATTCCTCTGACTGATATTTAAGCCGTTCTCATCGGATAAGAGATGAATGAATTTCAGCAGATTGTCATAATTATCGAGTGGTTCTCCACTTCCCATAACAACAACATTCGAAATACGCTCTCCGATATCTGCACTGATCCGGTAGATCTGTTCTAAAATCTCGGACGGACGCAGGTTACGCACGAGTCCGTCTAAGGTAGAGGCACAGAACCGGCATCCCATCCGGCATCCGACCTGTGAAGATACACAGACGGAATTGCCATGCTTATAACGCATCAGTACGCTTTCGATCATATTTCCATCGGATAAAGCAAACAGATATTTTCTCGTACCGTCAAGCTTGGAGATCTGTACCAGTTCCTGCTGCAAAACAACCAGCTCACACTCCTCTTTCATGCGTTCTCTCAGCTTAACCGAGATATTGGTCATCTCATCAAAGGATGTGACATGTCTGATATGCAGCCACTGATAGATCTGTTTTGCACGGAATGGCTTTTCACCCCAGCTTTGTAACAGTCCGGTGAGCTCGTCTAAATCCAGTGAACGGATATCTGTTTTTTCCATGTCTTTTTCCTCTATTACCATATTCATCACCATTTCTATTCTTCCCGTATCATCCGCGCAATAAAAAATCCATCGCAGCCTGTTTCATCCGGCAGAATCTGCTTTTTGTAATCACAGGTAAACTGCGGATACTGCGCTAAGAACCACGCAACGTTTTCTTCATTTTCAGCACGGTTGACCGTACAGGTACTGTAGACCAGTTTTCCCCCCGGCTTCACATACTGATGTACAACTGCTAAGATATCACGCTGGATCTTTACCAGTTCTTCCTGCTTTTCCTCTGTCATCTTATAGCGGATATCTTTCTTTTTACGCATAACACCTAAGCCGGAGCAGGGAAGATCTGCAATGACAATATCTGCCCGGTCAATGTCTTCCTCTGTTAAAACAGATGCATCCTGACAGACTGCGTCCACATTTTCCACCCTGCATCTTGCGATATTTTCCAGGATCAGACCGACCTTATATTCTGTCAGATCCCTTGCCTGTACATGCCCGGTTCCGTTTAACTTCTCTGCAATATGAATACTCTTTCCACCCGGAGCGGCACAGACATCGATCACCTGATCGCCCTGCTTTGGTGCTGCGATCTCAGCAACCTGCATGGAGCTTAAATCCTGCACATAAAAAAGTCCCTCCTGAAAAGACGGCAGTGAGTACAGATAATCCAGCCCGCCTGTGATATGAAATGCATACGGCAGTACTTCATCCTGCTGCACACTTAATCCCTCTTTTTGCAGACGTACTGCTAAGTCCTTTGGCGTGATCTTCGTAAGATTCGTACGGATTGTAAGCGGTGCTTCCTGTAAAAAGCCTGCTAACATCGCCATGACCGTCTCCTTATCATAATCCTTCAGCCACTTTTTGATCATCCATTCCGGCATCGAATAGCGGACGGAAAGACTTGCAGCCAGATCCTTTTTCTCATCCGGATATGTAATCTGATCGAGATTTCGGCTGATGTTACGCAACACGCCGTTCACAAATCCGGTCAGATTTGAAAAGCCCTTTTTCCGTGCCAATTTCACTGACTCGTTGCAGGTCGCAGAGGCTGGCACATTGTCCATATACTTTAACTCATAGACACTGCCACGGAGCAGACAGCGGATCACCGGCTTCATTTTATTTACTTTTGTTTTCGAAAACTGATTGATGATATAGTCAAGCTCGATCATATGCTCAAGCGTTCCTTCGGCCTCTCTTGTCACAAAGGAACGCTCTCTTTTCTCTAAATACTGATACTTACTCAATACCGCGTTGATCGCAATATGGCTGTATTCTCCGTCTCTTGTAATACGAAGCAGCAGTTCTAATACCAGTTCTCTTATATTCACGGAATCAGTCATCGCGGCTACGTCCTCCAAACAGAATCACCAGACGCAGCAGCTG
>JALERL010000118.1 GCA_022764465.1 Lachnospiraceae bacterium
TTCATGACAGCCGAAGCAGCCGAGATACCGTTTGAGGTACTTCAGACAGTGATGAGCAGAATTATAAATGAGGTAAAGGGAGTCAATAGAGTATTCTATGATTTGACCAGTAAGCCACCGGGAACTATTGAGTTTGAATAGCGGATTTTGCCTCACAAAGCCTGTATTTATGAGCTTTGTGGGGCTTTTTCTTTACCTACTGGGGCGTAAATGGTGATATTTTCCACTATTCTTCTTGGAAATATTTAATTTGGTGCTGATCGTTGTAGGAAATAGTGAGTAAACATGCGAGTTCGGTAGTAGTGATTGTTTATTTCATATTATGTGTAAGTAGGGTTTTATTTTCAAAAATTGTTATTTTCAAAAATTATCCCAATTATATGAAGCAAGCGTAAAATCTTACGAATAATTATGTGCAATTCGTAAGTATACTCGGTTTTTATGAGACAGAAGCAGAGATATTATATTTGTAAAAGCAAATTTGACATACATACTGGCAATTGCCGGGGAGAGGAGGTGAATGCACTATGGAGAAGTTATATTACACAGCAAAAGAGGTTGCGGAGATACTTGATGTATCGGTAATCTCACGCATACAAAGTGATAAGAGAAGTGTCAGTGGTATTGTAATGCATTATTAAGCTAAAATATGTGTTGATATGTCAGTAGTTTGAGCATTTATTTAAAGAATATGTTATTATAATATTATATTAGCAATAGATTAATTATTAATGAAAAATATTCTGTTAAGGGCATTCTTATTGGTAAGTTATGATATGAAGATTATTGTGTGTTGGAGCAGTCGTATAGTTTTATGTGTTGTAAAACTGAGTATGAAAAATTATATTTTTGTGAAAATGAAATGGTGTTAAGGATATGAATTGGAAAAAATTATTTGCTACGCATATTCTTGAAAGAGGATATGATTATTATCTTGAAAATGCGATTGAAAATATAGATATCGCAGAGGATATTATCAGAGCCGATGTAATAGGTTCAGAGGACTATGAAGTAGAAATATCTTTAAATAATGGAGAAGTTACAGATATGTATTGCTCATGTCCGTATGCGTTGGATGGCAAAAACTGCAAGCATATGGCAGCAGTATTGTATGAATGGTCTGAACATGAAGTGGAAGAGGAGAAAGAAGGGGGAAATGTAATAAATAAAGCCCTGTTCCAACCCGCAGATACAATAAATTCCTATAAGAAGAAAGTTTCCACTATAGAGGAACTTGTTAGTGGTGCTACGGAAGAAATAGTACGTTCATTTTTAGTGGATGTTATAGCAGAAGATGAAAAATTGCTTCTTCGTTTTCATAATACGCTTAACAAGCAGGTGACGAATGAGGATGTCAATAATTATATTAGACAGGTGGATATTATAGCAGACAGGTATCTGGGGAGAAATCGTTTTATCAACTATTATGAAGCAGGTGACTTTATATCAGAGCTGGAAGATATTATTGACAAAGATGTACGTCAGATGATAGACAATGGTAGTTATTTAAGTGCATTTCAAGTAATGAATTATATCTTTGTATTAATAGGCGATGTTGATATGGATGATTCTGATGGCGGTACTGGAATGCTGGCGGATAGAATTTATCAGCTATGGCTGGAATTGCTTGTGAAGGTAAATGTTAAAGAAAAGAAAAAAATGTTTGACTGGTTTACATCCCATCTAGATGGCTCAGTTATAGATTACTTAGAGGAATATATAGAACAGATTCTCATGGGAGAATTTGATGAAGAAGAATATGCGCAGGCAAAACTGGACTTTATTGAGGATATGATTGCAAGGTCGGAGCGTAAGGACTCTGAATGGAGCAGGGATTATGCTGTTGGAAAATGGGCAGTCAGATACTTAGAATTGTTGAAGGAGAAAAGCACATCAGATGAGCAAATAAAAGAAATTTGTAAAAAATATTGGAATAATTCAACTGTAAGAAGGTACTACATTGACATTTGTATGAAGAATAAGGAATATGACCATGTCCTGCAAGTTTTAGATGAATGTATCATGCTTGATAAGCAGTATAGAGGTTTGATTTCCGAATATAGTGAAAAGAAAAAGAAAATCTATTTTTTGCAGGGGAATAAGAACGCTTACATAGAGCAGTTATGGCAATTAGTGCTGGATCACAAAGCAGGAAATTTGGATTTATATAGAGAATTGAAGAAACAGTATACTGTAGATGAGTGGCTCGTAAAAAGGGAAGAAATATTCAAAAAGCTTCCGGCGTATGCACATGTAGAAAGGCTATATGAGGAAGAAAAATTATATGACAGATTGTTGGCATATGTATTGAATTCATCAGGGATATATGCTTTGCAAGAGTATGAAAGGGTTTTAAAAAAAGAGTATCCAAAGCAGATACTGGATAAATATAAGAATGAAGTAAATAAAATGGCAATGTATACAAGTGACAGAAAGCATTATGCATACCTTGTTTCACTACTGCAAAAGATGCAACGGATGGAAGGCGGAGTAAATCTTGTGGAACAGATAGTTGTTGAATGGAAAGTAAAATATAAAAATCGTCCTGCTATGATGGATGAGCTTAGGAAATTGTGATGGATGGTGTTTTGGTGAATAAGAATACAAATAACAATATGCGGGGAAACAAGCATGATATAAGGTTTTCTTTGATGATAAGTGTGTAGTCGAGAGTAGATAGAATTTTATGTATTGCAATGGAGATGATGGAATATGAACAGATTTTCAGAAAAGGATTGGAAAATATTTCGCAGTAAGATAGCCGGATGGCAAGAGGCTTATATGGATCAGCTGAATAAAGAATATATGGCAATACTAAGCGGAGAGGGAAATGCTTCGGAAAAGTTTTGGAAGCTGGAGAAAAGAATTAAAGAGGATAAAAAGGATTGTGGTGTGCAATGCGAAATGAGCAGATCCAATCAGTTTTACATTATGCTGGAACTACTGAATGAGGGAGCGATAACTATAGACGACTTGGAAGATTTTAGCGAAGATTTGAAAGAGACAATGAAACATTTTTTCAATAGATAAACATGGAGATATGCCAATATGCGAGACTCAATAGAAAATATATCACAACTTCAGAAACAGTTGAATGAGCTGCAACTGGAAAATCAGATATTAAAAAACATATTGGAAACAGCAGGATTGTCATACCATAAGGAATTATCGATATTTAGACAAAGTGACAGTAAAGAAGCTTATGATCCGGAACAAGGCAAAAGAATCATTCATCCGAAAGCAATAACAGAAAAGATGGCAAACCAGTTTTTTGGTATGTTTTGGGGAAGACAGGATGTCTATGCTAAGCGTAGTGTTAACAAGGAAACTGGCAAGGTGGCATATTATTTTCAGTGTAATAATTTATGGACAAACGGATGCCATAGAAAACGAAAAGATGGTATTAATTGCAAAGATTGTAAGAGTCGTTCTTATAAGCCAATAACAAAATACGATATATTAAATCATTTGCAGGGAAATGATTATAATGCATCTGATGTAATAGGTGTTTATCCGCTTCTTAGCAATGGAACATGCAGGTTTATGGTATTTGATTTTGATAATCATAATAAAGGAGCGGAGGAGAAGGATTTTGCAAATGCTGATGATACATGGATTGAAGAAGTTGAGGCAATGCGAGAAATCTGTGTGTTGAATGGAATAGATCCATTAGTGGAACGTTCAAGGTCTGGCAAAGGCGCACATATATGGATATTCTTTGATAAACCGATAGCTGCTTCATTGGTAAGAAAATTTGGATTTGCATTGCTTGATAAAGGTGCGGAACAGGTTAATTTAAAATCTTTTAAATATTATGACAGAATGCTGCCTGCACAGGATTCGTTATCAGATAATAGTTCACTTGGTAATCTGATTGCATTGCCGTTGCAGGGGAAGGCTTTGCAGGATGGAAATAGTGCGTTTATTGATGGCAACTGGAATGCATATCCTGATCAATGGAGAATATTATTTAGCAAGCCAAGACTATCGCAGGAATTTTTAGAAGAAAAAATAAAAGAATGGACAAATCCTATTGAGGATGTTGCCGCAAATGCTGCCGAAAGTGATAGGGAAAAACCATGGAACAGAATGCAGCATTTTAATAAAAATGATGTAGATGGGAAGATACATATTACATTATCAAATGGAATATATGTGGACAATACGAATTTGAAAGCAGCTATGCAGAACAGAATCCGCAGAATGGCAGCAATAAGTAATCCGATTTTCTATAAAAATCAGGCAATAGGAACATCAAATTATGATACTCCAAGATGGATTTATCTGGGAAAAGACCATCTCAGTGGATATATACAGATACCAAGGGGACTGCAGGATGAACTTCTGGAAAAGGCAAAACAGGCAGATATTGATTATGAAATTGAAGATGAGCGTCAGCAGGGAAGAAATATTCATGTGGATTTTATAGGTGAACTGCGTCCTGAACAGGATAGGGCATTAAAAGAGCTGACTAAGTATGATAATGGAATACTTCATGCTGCAACTGCATTTGGTAAAACTGTGGTTAGCAGTGCGATAATTGCACAAAAGAAAGTGAATACATTGATTATATTGGAATCATCAGCATTGATAGAGCAGTGGAAAGATGCATTGGGAAAATTCATAAATATTAGCGAGGAACTTCCAACCTATGAAACTAAGACAGGGAGAGTACGGAAAAGAAAAAGTCTGATTGGAACTCTGCAAGGAGCACATGATTCAATGACAGGAATTATAGATATTGCAATGGCAGGTTCGCTGTGCAAAAAGGGGAGTATCATAATCTGTTGAATGAATACGGACTTGTGTTTCCTTGGTGGAAGTAGATTAAGCTGTAACAGATATGATAGAGGGAAAATGTATGCAGGATGGAAAGGCGGACTATAATATGCAAAACAGATTGCCCTGGAAATAAAATAATGTTATTGACTCGTTCAAAGAAAGAGTGTACATTAGAATCTCTACCGGAATGCAGGTTACAATTGTACAGATAAAACAGCATTCATACAGTGGGTAGATATAGAAGAAAAGAAAGCATAGGAAGATCATAAGAAAAGGTGAAGAATGGAAAAAAGAACAAACCGATATAAAATAACGCTGTTTTCTCTGGCAGTCTTATTTGTTATCCTTATGCCGTGGAACATAAAGGCATCACAAGAGGCAATGACGCAGAAGACAACTTTTCCCGTGCAGGTCATACAGAAAACCGGGGATGACAATGAGAACTTTGTCATTCTGATCATGGGTGATGGCTATACCGCTGATCAGCAGGATCAGTTTTTGGCAGATGCGGCAAGAAAGGCACAGGGAATGCTGACCTGGTCGCCATATAAGGAATATTCCGACCATATCAATATTTATGCGATGCAGGTTGTTTCGAATGAGCAGGGGATCGGAGTATATGGCGGAAAAAGACCGGATACTTATTTTCATGTCACGGTAGTGGGGAAAGCATCCCAGTTTGCCGATGGCGGTACAGACAAGGCAAGAACACTACGGAGTGAACTCGAAGAGAAGTACTTAGATGCAGGAGCAAGCGTCGGAACGATCCATATCCTTTCGAATGCAGACGGAAGCTATGGGGCATCAACGAATTCGTTGTTCTCCTTTTCCGTAAATGGGAGTGACAACGTGAATGGAACGGTTATGACGCATGAGATCTCACACAGCATCGGAGGACTGGCGGATGAGTATGAGCGGTATACGAATAAGGCGAATACATCCGATACCTCGGATCCGGATGCGGTCAAGTGGAGCAAGCTGTTGGGCTTTCGTGGGACAGGAATTACGATGGCAGGTACAGAGACTGCGTTTGCGCCAAGCCGCGAGTGTATGATGCGCTGGCTGGGGCAGCCGTTTTGTTAAGTATGTAAAATGGAGCTGGCAAGGAAGTTAAACAATACGGATTATGTCAGCCGGCCGGCAGCTCTTTATGTAGCAGATCCGGAGGTTTCAATCCCGCATAGCAGAACCGGGACATTGGACCGTGATAGTGAAAAATACAGGATCAGTGAGAAAAATATCACAAAAGCCAATGATGAGGATCTGGAATTCCGCAGCGTAGTACAGAATCTGGAAAACCGGGAGCAGCATCTGCGGATGGGCTTTCGGATTCTCGGGGCAGATGGAACGACGGTGAAGTATGAGACAGAGCAGGACTTTACGATTCCTGCACTGAGCAATTCGTATGATCCGGATGCCGCAAGAGCGTCGATTTCGGTTGTTCTTTCGGATGTTTACGGCTTGTCAGATGGAGACAGGCTGGACGGAAAGATCATTGATATGGACACCGACGAGGTGCTTGCAACGGATAAAACAGCGGAGCAGGCATGGAGTACCGTCCGGATTCATTATCGGATGAGAAATGAGAATGGGACGGAAAGTGATGTCCCACATACGACGACATCCACCGTATATGTGCCGGACGGTTCTATGTATACCTTAAGAAAGCCGGCACTGTCCGGTTATACCTGTGTGGGCAGCAGTGTAAGTGAAGATCAGGTGAGAGTGACCGGAGAGGGGATCGATCTTACCTATTATTATCAGAAGAATGTGGAACCGCCGGAGGATACCGATCAGAAAGCAGCAGAGTGCAGTACAAGACCGGTACGTGTCACCTATGATGCGAAACCGCATACGTTTGATATTACACCCGGAGAGGGCGTCACGATGCATTATAGTATGACAGAAGATGGCACGTATTCCTTGCAGCAGCTTCCATCCTATACAGATGCAGGAAACTATACGGTTTATTATGAAGCATCGGCTGCATCGGCGAAGCCGTCTTATGGACAGGCAGCGTTAGAGATCATAAAAGCGGATACCGGTCTGCAATTAACAGCAACAGCACAAAAGACAGAGGGTGGCAAAACAGTAACCTTGCAGTTAAAAAGGCAGGGATTTCCGGCAAGTGAACCGGTTGGTATTTCCTGTAATGATGCAGCAATCCGGTTAGAAAAAACGCAGAATGATAAATGGAGTGTAACATTTCCCAATAAGACGAGGACCTATACATTCACGGCACAGTATGATGGCAACAACAACTATACGGGAAGCAAAGTCTCCTGTCAGATCACGGTAACGGAGAAGAAGGCAGAGACACCGGCAGTAACACCGGTTGTGAAGCCGGAAGAAAAGCCAGTGGTGAAGCCGGAAACGAAGCCGGTGGTAAAGCCGGTGAAGAAAATTTCGGAGATAGTCATTCACGCAAAGCCAAAGGTGAAAAAGGACACGGCACGGATAGAGAATGCGGATGCTTCCATAAAAAAGCAGGTCAATAAGATCGGAAAGCAGGCAAAAAATGTTTCGGTAAAGATTCGATATAACACAAAAAAGAAAAAGAATCTGATCTTAAAACTGGATCGGTCTACGATAAAGCTGCTTGTAAAAAAGGAAGTGAAGGAACTGCAGTTAGATAACGGAAATGTCCGGGCGGTCTTAGATCTGAAGACCTTAAAAGAATTAAACAAGCGGGTCAACGCAGACATTTACCTGCAGATAAAAAAGCAGACAAACGGAAGCTTTCTGCCAAGACGAAGAAGATGATTGGCAAACGTCCGGTCTATGAAGTTTCGATTACAACTACCAGGGCAAGGACAAAGCAGTTAAGCAAAGTGAAAAAGGGGAAAATCACGATCGAGACACGTTGTAGCTGCTCTAAGACAAAAAGAAAAAAGCATATGTCATTTTATGCGATCGATAAAAAGGGGAATATCATAAAAAAGCAAAAGTCATCTTATGATACGAAGAAAAAAGTGATCCGGTATACAACGAGCCAGCATTCACAGCGCGTGACGGGAGAATAGAAGATAAGAATGGGCAGGATTTCCTGCCCATTTATGCTCTTTTGATATTTCCACCCGGGGTCATATGTCCGTTTCCGGTGAGACGATAGAATTCCACATGTCTGCCGATGAATTTCTGGATGAGAGAGACACTTTTTCCAGTCAGGAATGCACAGAAGACAGTGCCGACCCCTATTCCATAGAAGCGGTGCAGGATCACAAGGGACAAAACAACGGTCGTTGTCAGACAGCAGAGATCAAAAGTGGTTTTGATCTTTTTGTAATTCTTTTTCAGGATCTCAGACAAGTCGCGTGGGAAAATATCAGTCGGGATGATCGGCAGCATGCAGTTGTTAGCAAGGCAGATACCGAAGCATACGAGCAGGAATCCGGCAACAAAATACAGAATATTCAGTGGCGGAGTGCTAGGCAGCATCTGAAGCCATGCATTGTGTACATCGATCATTTTTCCGAATCCAAGTCCGAACACAAAGGAAAACAGGTACCCCGGACAGAAGGAACGCTTTAGGATCATCAGCGTGAGAACTAACAGTGTCTGGAAAATATAGTTCCAGGTTCCGAAGCTGAAAACCGGAAATGCAATATTGAAAATCAGTGGGACAGAGGAGATGGTTGAGATTCCAAAGCCGCTTTTAGACATGAAGTCTACGCCAAGTGAATTGATCAACAGAACGATCAAAAGAGCCGCTTCCCCAGCAAGGTGAAATTTTTTATTATTCATAAGTAAAAATCCTTCTTCCCTGATAAAACTATTTCCGAAACTTTAAAAACAGTGTACCCTTTTTGAAAAAATGGGGGAAGAGTTCAAAAGGAGGTTTGAAGGCAAGCCGATCAACAAGATTTTAACGATCGAAGCATCCGGAATCGGAATTGCATGTATTGTTGCAAGATATTTTGATGCACCGGTTGTATTTGCAA
>JALERL010000119.1 GCA_022764465.1 Lachnospiraceae bacterium
AGAAAACCAGATGCGGGTGTGGATGCACGAAATGTAGGATAATATAAATTTGCCCCGGGGACTTTTACATTTTCCCCGGGGCAAATTTGTATATTTTTATACATTTATTTCCGCTGTCATTCCCAGCAAGTCTTTGTTCTCGTCCAGCATCGGCTGAATCACGTTTTTCAGGAATGCATCTACCTGTACTGCTGCACGTCCTGTATATTTTGCAGGATCCATGGTTTTTTCCAGTTCTTCCAGAGTCAGGTTGAATGCCGGATCGGCTGCAATAAGTTCCAGAAGGTTATTGTCTTTACCTTCCACTTTTACAGTCTTTCCTGCTTCCATAGACAGTTCACGGATTCTCTCATGGAGTTCCTGACGGTCTCCGCCGACTTTTACTGCATCCATCATAATATTTTCTGTAGCCATGAAAGGCAGTTCAGAACGAAGTCTCTTCTCGATAACTTTCGGATATACCACCAGACCGTCAACAACATTCAGGCACAGGTCAAGGATACCGTCTACGGCCAGGAATCCTTCCGGTACAGAAAGACGCTTATTAGCAGAGTCATCCAAGGTTCTTTCAAACCACTGAGTTGCAGAAGTAATCGCCGGATTCAGTGCATCTACCATCACGAAACGAGACAAAGATGCAATTCTCTCGCTTCTCATCGGATTTCTCTTATATGCCATAGCAGAAGATCCGATCTGGCTCTTTTCAAACGGCTCTTCCACTTCTTTCAGATGCTGCAGAAGACGGATATCATTGGAGAACTTGTGTGCACTTGCTGCGATACCTGCCAGCACATTCAGCACCCGTGTGTCCACTTTACGGGAGTAAGTCTGTCCGGAAACCGGATAACATTCTTTGAATCCCATTTTCTCAGCAATCATCGGATCGATTTTATCGATGGTCTCCTGGTCTCCATCAAACAATTCCAGGAAGCTTGCCTGTGTACCGGTAGTTCCCTTGGAACCCAGAAGTTTCATGGTACCGAGAACATGATTCAGATCCTCCAGATCCAGCATAAATTCCTGCATCCACAGAGTCGCACGTTTTCCTACAGTCGTAGGCTGTGCAGGTTGAAAATGTGTAAATGCCAGTGTAGGCAGATTTTTATGTTCATCCGCAAACTTAGCCAGCTCTGCGATTACATTGACCAGTTTTTTCTTAACCAGCTTCAGAGCCTCTGTCATCACTATAATATCTGTATTGTCTCCTACGTAGCAGGAAGTTGCTCCCAGATGGATAATACCTTTTGCTTTCGGGCACTGAACGCCGTAAGCATACACATGTGACATTACATCATGGCGAACCTGACGTTCTCTCTCCTTTGCCACATCATAGTTAATATCATCTTTATGTGCCTTTAATTCATCAATCTGCTCCTGAGTGATTGGCAGTCCCAGCTCCTTTTCAGTCTCAGCCAGAGCAATCCATAATCTTCTCCAGGTACGGAACTTCATATCCGGTGAAAAAATAAACTGCATCTCCTTGCTGGCATAACGCTCTGATAACGGGCTGTTATATCTATCTGTACTCATCTTAATCCTCCTGTATGTTCTATCGTTCGAAGTTGCCGCGGATGTCTTCCTTTGGCGGCTCTAACGGATACTTTCCGGTAAAGCATCCCTGACAGATTGGCAGACCGCCTACCATCTCTGAGAGACGGTTGATTCCAAGATAACCTAAGGAATCTGCGCCGATGATCTTACGGATGTCTTCAATCGAACGGTTGTATGCGATCAGCTGCTCACGCTCCGGAATATCGGTTCCGAAATAGCATGGCCATAAAAATGGCGGGGAGCTGATCCTTACATGCACTTCTGTTGCGCCGGCTTCTTTTAACATACCAACGATACGGTCTGAAGTCGTTCCTCTTACGATGGAATCATCGATCATAATGATACGTTTTCCTCTGACTGCCTCTGCTAATACGTTTAACTTCACACGTACACTTGATTCACGGCTGCTCTGTTTTGGCTTGATGAAGGTTCTTCCTACATAGCCATTTTTTACAAAAGCTGTTCCGTATGGGATTCCCGACTCTAAAGAATATCCCAGTGCTGCTGCATTACCGGATTCCGGTACGCCTACCACAAGGTCCGCCTCTACCGGTGAATCCATGGCGAGGTATCTTCCTGCCTGGATTCTCGAACCGTAGACACTTACGCCATCGATATGGCTGTCCGGTCTTGCAAAATAAATATATTCAAAAATACATCTTGCTTCTTTTTCCTTCGGCAGACAAAGTGTCTTATCCGACTGAATACCGCCTTCCGGTGAGATTGTTACAACTTCGCCCGGTTCTACATCACGTACAAAGGTTGCACCGATCGTCTCAAGTGCACAGGTCTCTGAGGTAATAATATAAGCATTATCACGCTTTCCGATACACAGTGGCTTAAATCCGAACGGATCTCTGGCACCGATCAGCTTGCGCGGGCTCATTACAACGAGTGAATATGCACCCTTTAACTTTGCTGCTGCACGGCGTACTGCTTCTTCTGCGGTCTTAGAGTTCAGACGCTCTCTTGCGATATGATACGCAATCACCTCTGAATCGATCGTTGTCTGGAAGATTGCTCCGGTATACTCAAGATCTCTTTTTAACTCCGGGGCATTGATCAGATTACCGTTGTGCGCCAGTGCTAAGGTTCCCTTTACATAATTCAGTACCAGCGGCTGTGCGTTTTCTCTGGTAGATTCTCCAGCAGTCGAATAACGGACATGTCCGACACCGATGTCACCCTTCATCTGTCCTAAGTTCTCACCGGTAAATACTTCATTTACAAGTCCCATATCCTTATGTGTGGTCACTTTTCCCTTCGGGCCATTTGTCTCGCTGACTGCAATACCACAGCTTTCCTGACCTCTGTGCTGCAATGCGAACAATCCGTAATAGATGGTAGATGCTACATCTTTTCCATCAAAATCATAAATTCCGAAGACACCGCACTCTTCATGAAGTCCGCTCATGAATGGTGCATTTTCATTCTTACAATTCTTGTCCATGCCATTCTCCATGTCTGTTATTTTATTCATCAACAATAGGATCACTTACCGTATCCGATTAGCGGAACTCTTTTCCTGTCAGAAGTGCAAATGCCTCTTTGTATTTGTCTATTGTCTTTTCAATTACATCATCCGGTAACAGATAATCGCTGTCCGGATTTGCTTTTAACCAGTCACGTACAAACTGCTTGTCATAGGACGGCTGTGACTTTCCTGCTTCATATCCCTCTAATGGCCAGAATCTGGAGCTGTCCGGTGTCAGCATCTCATCACCGAGTACGACCTTGCCATTCTCATCTAAACCGAACTCGAACTTGGTATCTGCGATGATGATTCCCTTTGTCAGCGCATATTCAGCACACTTCTTATATAAAGCGATTGTGCAGTCCTTGATCTGTGTTGCATAATCTTCTCCCTTGCCCGGATAGATCTTCTCGAGTACTTCCACGCTCTTCTCCAAAGAGATATTCTCATCATGGTCACCGATCTCTGCCTTGGTAGATGGTGTATAGATCGGTTCCGGTAACTTATCGGACTCCTTTAAGCCTTCCGGAAGACGGATACCACAGACTGTTCCATTCTCCTTATAACTCTCCCAGCCGCTTCCTGTGATGTATCCACGTACGATACACTCGATCGGAAGCATCTCTAACTTCTTACACATCATGCTGTTTCCATCAAATCTTGGCTGTCCGAAAAACTCCGGCATATCTTTAACGTCTACTGAAAGCATATGATTTGGCACGATATCCTTCGTATAATCAAACCAGAACTTTGACATCTGTGTCAAAATAGCACCCTTATTGGTAACTTTGTTCTTTAAAATGTGATCAAATGCCGAAATACGATCCGTTGCTACAATAATAAGGCTGTCACCGTTATCATATACTTCACGTACTTTACCCTCTTTAATTGGTCTAAATTCCTGCATGTTTTCGTCCTCCGTTTTATGCTTTCACAACATATTTTTCGATAGCTGCAAGTACGTCCCGAAAAATCAGGCTGCGTCTCACAATCATACACGAAAATTATAATACAGTGGCTTTTGCAAAGTCAATTAGTTTGCATAAACTGTGACTTTGATGCATATAGAAAATAGTGGACAATTTATTAATATTTTTGTGAATTTTCATTGTTTTATTAGTATTGCTTATAGGCTTGACCTTTTTTTCTGATAAGCTATAATAAAAGTAGGAAGAACAGAACGTGATAAATTGTTAGAAAATTTCATACGAAGGGAAGATGAATTATGGAAGAAAAACGGCGTAGCAAACGGTTTCCGGTACATATCCAGTTATGTATCTCTGACCTGTTCAAGCAGGACACTACCGGTATTCATGATCTCGATTCACCGATTGAAGTAATCGATATTTCACGAGATGGAATTGGATTTATCTCCAAGTGCATTTTGCCTGTGGGCTATTACTTCAATGCCAAGCTGGACTTGTACGACAGCACTTCTCCGGCTGTTTTTACAGTCGTAAAGATCGTACGGTGTGAATCCTATGACATGTATCATTATCACTATGGCTGTGAATTCACACATCCGGCAGAAGATGTCTATGCACTCCTTGAGATGTGTTCGGATTCGATGGAACAGAGACGCAGGGCATGCATCTGAATTGTGGGACCTTATGGTCTCACAATTCAGACTGAGTTTGAGTTTGTAAACTCAAACTCATAAAAAGAATGCAGGGAAAAACTCCCTGCATTTTTCACCCATTTTACTATTCTTCTGCACCCTAGCTGTCTATCTGTCTTTCCTCTAGGGTGATTTTCCGCTTTATTCTGCTGCTTTTCTGCACCCCAGCTGTCTCACTAGCTTCTCTCTAGGGTGATTTTCCGCTTTATTTCACTACTCTTCTGCACCCTGACCACTTCACCAGCTTCTCTCTGGGGTGACTTTTCACTTTATTTTACAGAGTTTTTCACCCCGGCAACACTTTTTACATGCCACCGGGGTGATTGTTATTGCTTTTTCTGCATTTTCTATTTACGAACTAATAAGGACTTTCCTGTCATTTCTGCAGGCTGCTTCATGCCCATTAACTCGATCAGGGTTGGAGCGATATCTGCAAGACATCCACCCTCTCTTAAGCCGTAAGCAGGATCTGCATTTACTAAGATAAACGGAACCGGATTGGTTGTATGTGCAGTAAAGGTTGCGCCTGTCTCATAGTCTACTAACTGCTCTGCGTTACCATGATCTGCACAGATGAACATCTGTCCGTCTACTTCCTTAATTGCTGCAACTGCCTTGCCAACACAGGTATCGACTGCTTCGATGGCTGCGATTGCTGCTGACTCTACGCCGGTATGTCCTACCATATCCGGGTTTGCAAAGTTAATGATGATCACGTCATACTTATCAGACTTGATGGCATCTACTAACTTATCACATACTTCGTATGCGCTCATCTCCGGCTGTAAATCATAAGTTGCAACCTTCGGGGACTTCACAAGGATACGATCCTCGCCCTTATTCGGCTCTTCTACACCACCATTAAAGAAGAATGTAACATGTGCATACTTCTCTGTCTCTGCGATTCTTGCCTGTGTCTTTCCGTTATCTGCAAGGAACTGTCCGAAGGTATTCTTCAGTTCAACCTTGTGGAAAGCAACTTCTTTATTCGGAATAGTTACATCATACTCGGTAAAGCAGATATAAGTAACATCCTTTCTTGCACCTCTGTCAAATCCATCAAAATCATCTGCACAGAAGACTCTTGTAATCTCACGTGCACGATCCGGACGGAAGTTAAAGAAGATTACAGTATCTTTATCCTTGATCGTTGCAACCGGAGCACCATTTTCTTCGATTACAGTTGGAAGAACGAACTCATCGTTTACATCCTTTGCATAGGAAGCGGTAATTGCTGCAACTGCGCTGTCAGCCTTCTCACCTTTTCCTTCTGTTAATGCTTCGTATGCTGCCTGAACACGGTCCCATCTGTTATCACGATCCATTGCGTAGTAACGGCCGGTAATAGAAGCAATCTTACCAACACCAAGTTCTTTCATCTTTGCTTCGAGTTCCTCGATGAAGCTCTTTCCGGATGTCGGAGCTGTATCACGTCCGTCTAAAAAGCAGTGTACGTATACATTCTCGATGCCTTCTCTTTTTGCCATCTCAAGCAGTCCGAAAAGGTGTGTGATGTGGCTGTGTACACCACCATCGGATAACAGTCCGTATAAATGTAAAGCAGAACCATTGTCTTTTACATTCTTCATGCCCTTTAATAATGCTTCATTCTTGAAGAAATCGCCATCTTCAATCTCTTTTGTGATTCTTGTAAGCTCCTGATATACGATTCTTCCTGCACCCATGTTCAGATGTCCTACCTCAGAGTTACCCATCTGTCCGTCCGGAAGCCCTACTGCAAGTCCGCTTGCCTGTCCTTCTACATATGGACATTCCTTCATCAGTGCATCAATATTTGGCTTCTTTGCCTCTGCAACTGCATTTGCTTCGGTTCTCTTGTTCAGTCCGAATCCGTCTAAGATCATTAATACGGTTGGTTTCTTACTCATGCTCTCTTCCTCTTTTCTTAAAATTCTTATCAAACAGTTCTATTATAAACATCTGTCTTTGTATTATCATACCATGAAAAATTTAACACGTTTTTGGGCATTTGTAAATAATCGACAGCGAAATCGTTAATTTTTTATCAGATAGCCGTCTTCATCTAAGGTAACTCCACTCGATATGCGCTCCATATAAGATAAAATCTCCTGCTTTTTCTGCTCATCTGTCACAAGTGATGTCTTCAGATCCTGCTGGACACATGGCAAAAACCGATATGTGATATCGCCATCCGTATCGATCAAGAGCTGCAACAATCCGGTATCTAATGTCCGCTGGCTGAACCAGAAGTTTCCAAGACTGTAGATCACCGGCACATCCTCTACATAGGAAAATCCCTGCAGGCAGTGTGTATGACCGCCCACGATTGCATCTGCCCCTGCATCTGCAAATGCCTTTGCAAGACTCACCTGATCTGCGCCAAAATCACTGTCACCTTCCGTTCCCCAGTGCACAAACGCGATGACAAGATCACTGTTTTTCTTTGCATCCTTAATCACCTGCGTGAACTTTTCCGGATCTAAGGTCTTAAGCACACCCGGCGAAGTGTCGGTTGCTTCCCTGGTATAATTCGTAGACCGTTCGATCTGTGTTGCCGCCACGATCGCTATTTTTCTTCCATTTGCAATAAAATAGACCGGTCTTGATGCCTCTTCTAAGTTTCTTCCCGCACCGACATATGGAATTTCCGCATTGGTAAGGGTATCGAGCGTATCGAGCAGTGCTTCCTCGCCATAATCATAGACATGATTGTTCGCCAGTCCGGCCAGATCGGTTCCAAACGCCTCTAAATTCTTCACCCGTGACGGATCGGCACGAAATACATAGTCTTTTCCTTCAACCGGAGTTCCCCGGTTACTATAGGTAAATTCATTATTCACCACCATGATATCTGCCGACTGCATCTCCGAAAGCAGATCCTGCGAAAAACAGTCATAGATCCCATTTGGCATCGCATCCATATGCTTTGTCGTACACCAGCCTTCTGCCAGATTGATATCCCCGGTAAAATCAATGACCACCCGGTCTGTACCGGCACAATCTTTCCAGTAGACCTGATCTAACAGATACTGCTGGATTCCGGTATCCCTGCAATATTCCAGCCAGAGTACATGTATCGTCTTCCCACTTAGCTGATACCAGAGATCTACGTCCTGTTCTCCATCTGCGACTGCCTGTGCAAGCTTAAGAACCATATCTTCTCCATACTGTGAATGGATCCATGTCAGAAAATATTCATCGATCGCATAAGATCCGATAAATTCTTTTTTGCAGGAGCTTAAGATCACTTCGTATGCATCATCAAGATCACGGATCTTATGTCTTGCTACCTGCTTTCCCTTTTCCGTTGCCGAAGCTGTTTCTTCTGCCGATATTTTTTCGGTGCCTTCTGTCTGTGTCAGTTCTGTATCCTTACCAGAACCACTGCCCTGTTCCACGATCTGTCCGGTTTCCTGCTTTTTACTCTGGCCTCCACAGCCGGATAAAAACAGGCAGGATGTGACCAGACAAAGCATCCATCTGTAGGTATGTTTCCTCTTCATAGATTCCCCTTTGTTTCTCCTATCATGATAATGAATCCCAATGTTTCAAAAATGCTTTCATCATAAATACACAGAAATATTGAAATGTATAGATTATGAGGTTGTGTTTTTCATTTCATTCATATCTGCCAGCAGATCTTTTAATATATTTTCCTGATACCCGGCCTTTTTCTTCTTTCTTATCTCCTTTGCAGTCTCGCACAGGACCGGATTCTCTACAGCTTCCAGCTTTTTCATGGAGATATTTCCAATCGTTTCCTCTGAAAGGCTCTTCTCATAATCATCACCGGACATTCTCCACACGTGAATCCGGTCGCCGTATTTTCTCCAAAGTCTGTCGGCGATCCGGATCCCATCCGGATCAATATCCCCGCTATAGTAGATTTCCGCCCCGCTATCCAGTAAAAAGGGAATCAGTTTCACAGCGGCGCTTCGTAGCTGCCCGGCAGTACACAGTAACGTGACATCCTTCCGGTTCAGATGCTTCCACAGATAGCTGAACACCATTTCATTTTCTACAATATAAACCTTATCCCCTGTCGGTTGTACCGCTGTCAGTTCCTGTAGATTTTCCATTGTGACTGCGCAGGGTTCCTGTAACCTGCGGAAAGCATCGTATGCCGGATGCCAGACACCGTCAACCTGTAATCGCAGTCCATAGATATGCACAATGGAAGATATATTATCCGGTACAATTCCGCCTGACAGCAACAGTTCTCTCCACTGATGGGCATTTTCCGGATAATCTGTCTGCGCTGCATAGCACATTCCATGAACCAGCAGCTGCCCTGCAGTTGTTCCCTGATCAAAGTAATGGGGATTGCCGGATATTTCAGCAGAAAACACAGCCAGCGGCTGTTCTTCTTGCTCTTCCTGCATATTTTCCAGTCGGCTTATCGCGCTTCCCACCGCTTTCAGCAATTTTTCTGTCTGCTCTCTATCTCTTCTATATTCTCTAATCACCGTCTGATAACCATATTTCTTTTTGGAATACATTTCTCGCATCCAGGAAACGGCAACGGATTCCGAGCCTGTATCTTCCGCCAGCTCCCCTTCCACCATTTCAAAAAAATCAGCCTTTTCCCGTTCTTCCTCCATCCGCCGCTTCTGCGTGGTCATCATTGTCCTGCCAAAATACGCTTCCAGTATTTTCTCGAAATTTACAGGAGCAAATTTTGTATGTTGCAGACCTTTTTCAAATTCCGAAAAAGAGAACCGTATGGGGTCTTCATAGAATGACTTTCCAAGTATACCGCCGATTGCTCTCCGCTCTTCTTCAGAAGTATTTTTCAGTGTAATGCTCCCTGTTACTCTTCCGTAAGATTCCCATTTCTTTTCAAATTCCCGAAAGCACCTTTGATATGCCGGATTTGCTTTAAAGTATTCCGCACATGCTTTATTATTGTTCATCCAGAATCCTCTCCTGTCCATTCCATGTGTACCGGATCACAGATACCACCTGGGAATTCTCCGGGCGGTGCAGTTCCGCGATTCGAAGTCCTTTGACTGTCTCAAAGCATCCCCACAGTGCCTGGGAATTCATGATATAGTCGAAATCCAGTTTATGGACCAGTTCAAACATACTTTTGATGTTTTTGTCATCAACACCGGCAAATGCCTCATCCAGAGCAACGATTCTCGGATGGTCTTTATTTTCTGCCTTTTGGTATTGTGCATTCACTGCTCCAAATAACGGTACATACATGGCCATCGCTTTTTCGCCTCCGCTGAACCGGTTAAACGCGGCATTGGTCAATGGCTTTTTCGTCTCTTCCCCACGTCGGAAAAACATCTGGAATTCAAACCATTTCCGGTAATCCAGAGCATCCCTTACCAATTCCATATAGTTGATAATTGTCCCCGTTTCTTCCAGTTTCGCCTTTTCTACGCGTATCTTGCTACGGAAATGTCCGGCCACTTTCTCAATATCATCCAGGGTAAGCAGCTCCCTGTCACGAAGAAGAATCTGCTCCAGATCCGCCGTATCCAATTCTTTGTCGTTATCGGCCTTGCAAGGTTTCCATTCCAGAGAAAAGCTGAGTCCCATTGAAGTATCGATCTCCTGCATGAGCTTTGACATATCTTTTGCCCACCTTCTGCTCTCTGCGATACGATCCGTAAGCTGCTGACTGATGGTCTGGGATAAGATATCTTCGAAAAGTTCCCTGTCTTTTTTCTGAATCAGCAGTTCCGTCTCTTCAATTGTGTTCCTCAGAATATTGTAAAATTCCTCCAGATATACCTTTTTCCCGTTCCATGTAGAGATAATGCGTACCCGTTTACGCACAGCATCTATATCCCCCGTACCACCGAAGCATTCTTCCATAGACGTTCCGTAGCTTGCAAGGCTTCCATTATGCTTCAGATATACGTTATGCAATGCCTGAAGCAGTTCCCCGGGTTCCCTGTTCTTGTCACTTTCCCGCAATATTTTTACTGCTTCTCTGGCGCAGTCATAGACTGTCCGTCCTTCCCTGTTCAGAATCAATTTCAGATCCAGCTCCTCTTCAAAATAATTTCTGAGTGCGTTTTCTTCGATAATGAACTGCTGCAGCTTTTCTTTTTGTTCCGGCAGATCTTTCTGCAGGGTCTGTAATCTTTCTTTGAGAGCCGCCCCCAGAAGCTTCAGATCCTCCAGTTTCTGATCGATCTGCTCTATTTCCTCTTTCAGACATTTCAGTCGATTTGCCTTTTCCAGCAGTTCCGGACTCTTCAGATACTCTTCCAGCTGCCTGATCTGAATCTCACATGCTTTTGCACGGGTACTGTAAGTTCTTTTTTCAATAAAGGCTTCCTCCAGATCATCGTTGTATTGGTCTATCCGTTCTTTTTTATCCAGACAACCGATCTGCTCCGTCTGCATATGAAGCAATTCCCGTCTTACACTTTGCCATATTCTTCCGTATTCTTCTGCTGCATCACAGGCTTCCTCATAGGCCTCTGCCGTTCTGCCATAGGGCAGCATTTTGCAAAGCTTCAGTACTTCCTGATATTGCTGATTCTTCTGCCCGGAAAGTCTGTGCTCCTGATCCTGTTGTTTCAGGTATTCGCTCTCCAGTGTCTCCAGAATACGTTCCAGTTCCTTTTTTTCCGACAATGCAGCCTGAATCTCCGAAAAATCAGGAAGTTCCTGATATTCCACCTGCAATTTGTCCATACGTTCCTGCAATTGTGCAATTTCAGCCTTCAGACCTTCTATGATCTTACTGACGCTTTCTATCTGTTCCAGCAGTTCCTGTATCTTCTGTTCTTTTCTCCGCTTTCTTGCCAGATATCCTACATATTCTGCTGCCTTCTTATTCGCTTTACCGGCTAAGATTCCCTGTCGGAAACTGCCATCCGCACCGAAGCAGATTCCCTGTGTCTTTCCTTCCTCTTCATAAATATTGCTGAGTATTTCCAATACCGGCACTTTTAATTCCTGTGGCAGGTCATCACTTACTGTCAATTTGGTGAAATGGCTGTTGCCTGGTCCGTCTGTCTGCAAAACAGCATCCAGAAACTCCGGATGCTCTGCCTTCACTCTTGCGAAATCTTCCTTCGTCACCACCAGGGCATCCAGCATTCCGGACATCTGTAATTGGGCCTCAAGCCTCGCACATGCAGTCTCGTTCAGATTTTTTGCGAACTCTACCGTTCTGTAAAATGGAATGGCTGTGATTCCTGCCTGCGCCAGGGATGCTCTGGATTTTTCGACCGTTTCGTCCCGTTCCGGCTCCAGTTCCTGCTGCGCCTGCACCTTCTGCAGCTGTCCTTTAACTTCTTTCAGGATTCCTATCTGAATATCCTGCCGGTATTGTCTGTCATTCTTTTCATCTGCAAGCTGCTGACGCTGTCTTTCATAATCTGCTCGAAGCTCCCGCTGTATCTCCACTCCATCCGATATGGTCTCATATTGCTTTACCTTCTGCTCCGCCTGAAGGAGGATTTCATGTTCCGGATGCCATTCCGTGGACGTCTCCGCTCTATGAAATACTTCGGTGATCCATGCATCAATTCTGTCCGACACATGCTCTTCTGCAACTTCCAGCCGTTGTTCTTTCTCCGCTTTTTTCTTTTTCGTCTCTTCCAGGCGGCCGGCAGCTTCCTCATACTGTCCTAAGATCACTTCATACTGTCTGAGGGCTGTTCTTCCTACGGCCAGCTGATTTTTCCATATTTGCAGATGTTCTGTAATCTCGTCTCTTTCTTCATATTCTTCCAGCCCTATTTTCTCTTTTGCCTTCTCATGGTATTCCCACTGCAGAATCTCCTGCTGTTCGTCCAGTTCCTCCCGCTTTTCTTTTAAAGTATCGCGACGCAGTTCCAGCTGCTCCTGCATCCTTTTCAGGGTATACTCTTCTTCCCGGATTCGCTCCCTGCCGTCTTCTATTTTCTTCTCCCAGCGTTGTTCTCCCTCCGCAGCATCCTGATACTCTGCCTTTAATTTCTCCAGTTTACGATCAGCATCCTCTAGTTCCGGATCCAGGAGGGCATTACGCTCCGTTTCTTTTAGTTTTTTCTCAGCCGTGAGTTTCTCTGTATCCTGTGCTGCCTGTTTCTGCTCTTCTTCTGCCTCTGTCTGTCGCTGTTCTTTTTCCGTCAGTATTGCCTGTTCTTTTTCTACTTCCTGCTTTTTGCCCAGATAGCCCAGAGCCTTCTTTGCCAGCATATACTGATTGTAACGAGTATATTCATTTCGGATGATTTTCACATCATCAAAAGCCCGGTTGAGCATCTCCTGACTGTCCTGAATCTCATCCATTTTTTCCATGGCATCTACCATAGGGCGAAGATCTTCATCTGTCAGTGTCTGTAGAGAATCATTCAAGATCTCATAAACTTTCGTAGGTTTGAATTCTTTTGATAATTTGGGGGCACGTACTTTCACCAGCAACTTGATGAACTGTTCATATTGTTCTTCTTTCCGGAATCCAAAAATATATTGGTTGACATGCTTTTTATATTCTGACTGGCTGTCCGTAAAAAAATTGTCTTCCCCCAGTTCCGCTTTCATCTCCCGCTTATCCCGGGGAATTTTGTTCGATCCCACTTCTTTATACAGCCACAGATTATATCCGATCCTACGCCCATCCAAAATCACAAAGCCCCAAAAATCCATTGATTTTCCGCGCTTTGCTTTTTGTCCGATTCCAATAGTGCGGTACTCCCCGGAATCTCCTTTCCGGAATTCCAGAAACAGATATCCGGTAGATTCTTCCTTTCCCTCTTCCCCCAGAAAATAATATTCCATCCGCCGGTCACTGGATCCAAAAGGGTCCAGACGGCTGGGGGTACGGTCTCCATCCAGTACAAACGGGATAAAGCTCTGCGTTGTAATGGATTTTCCGGAACCATTTTGCCCGCGTAAAAGCAATTTTCCGTCTTCAAATTCAAAATCTTCTTCATCATATAACCAGAAATTTACAAAACCGATCCGGTTCATTTTCCAACGTTTGTTCATTCTTCTCCGTCTCCTTTGTAATCGGAAGGATACTGTCCTGCCAGTCTGCCCACCGCAGGCAGCACAATGATCCGTTCTTCTACACTGCGCACCATCATCCAGTCTGTCATATATTTTAAAATGGCATCCACAAGCCTGTCTTCGTCCATTTCACAATATTCCTTACTCCATGCATTCTTCCATTTATTTCTGCTGTCTGTGACGATTTTAGAAAACTCCTGTCTTGTCATGGCAATGCTTTCATCTTCCCGTAATTCTAATTTTCCTTCTGTCAGACGCCTTTGGATCTCTGCGCAAATGATTAAAACACTTTCTGAAATCTGGGCATCCCGGGGATGTACGGTTCCATAACAATCATCCGTCTCCAGTGTAAGAAAAGCTGCATTCCGATAAATATCCAAATTACCGCCCATATTTTCCTGTAAATATTTGCCAACCCACTGCCTTTGATTTTTCAGATATAGTGCATCCGCATCCTCTGTACTGTTCCAATAAAATGCCGGACAAACTGCCAGTTGTCTATATACCCGGTTGATACGCCAGGATCCTCTGTTCTCCTGAAACTCTTCAAAATCTGTTTTTTCAAAGTCTCTCCAGGATTCATATCCGGAAATGTCAGTCGTAAAGCTACTGGTGAAATATTTGGAGTATCCTGTATTTTCATACAATACTTCCTGTCCTGCTTCCTGGCTGAAGGACTCACTTTTCCCTTCATATACCCGGAGCATCTGCAGCCGCTCCATATATTGCAGTACCCGCACCAGTGATTTTCTCTGTGTAAAAGATGTCCAGTCCACCGGAAGGTAAATTTTCAGCTGTGTCTCCACATAATCAATCAATTCTGACAGTAGAAACTGCTTCCCTTCCTCGGCATCTTCCAGATACATCAGCACTACGCATAAGATACAGTAATCTCTGATGTCGGTAAATTCATTAATTCCCATAAATGCTTCCGCATGTGCCGGTCTCTTTTCCAGTTTTAGCAGTTTCTCTGTATGTATCAATTTCCATCCTAATTGATCTCTGATAAAGCGTTGAAAGTTTGGAATATCACTTTTCACTTTATAGAAAGTCTCTTTGTCGCTGTCTCTGCAGATCCAGAATTTTTCCATTAAGGTTCTGATTTCATTCATATTTATTTAAACTCCAATGTATAATCCGGCATTTTCAAGTCACCATCCTCGCATTTCAGGATGCAGTTACCTTCTTTTTTCACCAGGCGATACTCCTGTCCATACTCCGTCCGCCCTGTTTTCTCCGAACTCATATTGGCCTGGGCGATCCACTGCAGAAAAATGGTTCTCGTATCTTCGGAAATCACCTCATCAATCTCTGCAAACCGGATCTTTTGCTCTTTGATATACCGGAATACCACTTCCTTTTGTCTCTGTACACGGCGCAGATAACTTTCCCGCTGTGCCATCTTCTCCAGTGATTTATCTGTAAATCCGGTCCTGTCTTTCCTCTCTCGATATCCTCTTGTGTGAGGCTTCAGTAAAAATACTGCAGGTTCTTCCTGATAAACACTATTGTTAATGCTTTCTCCTTCTCTCGGAGTGTTTGTCTTATAATGTTCGATCTGCTGCACTCCAAACACATGCGCTGATAATTTGTGGGCCTCCTCCAGATTCTCACATTTCAGGAACATCTCCAGAAATTTTTTATAATCATCTTTTCTGCTGATACCCCAGTTCTGGATCTGTACGATCAATGCCGCGTTCTGAATAATATTCCGTATGATGTCACTGGTTATTTTTAATACTTTTTTGGCTTCACAGTCCTGTCCCTGTCCATCCACAAACCAGTTTTTCAAGGAATTCCATTTCCCGTATACATTTTCCCGGATGCTCGGCTCTGCATTACCGTGAATTTCCAGAAGCGCATGGGGTATATCCAGTTCACTCGCTACGACACGTTCCAAAATCGTATTCTCCATACGCTCCGTATTCTTTTCCAGAAGCTGTTCCATCCGTTTGGAATGCCGTTGCAATTCCTGTACAAACTCATTCAGGTATTTGATGAATTTGTCCTTATGAACCATGAATTCCACAGATTTCATCAGCTTCTCTGTTTTTCCGGAATAAAAGTCCCGTAGATAATCCTGATAATTTTGATTGAGTCGCTTGAAATCTTCCTGCAATGTCTGCCACCATTCGTTCACTGTACGAAGCTCTGCATTCTCCATGCTCTCTGTCTCATCCAGGCTTCTTTCCAGCCGGACAAAAAAGTTCGTCGACAGATTTCCCGACTCCAGGAATAAATTTTCCAGGCGCACTGTCAGACGTTCAATTTCCACTGCATATTCCGACATCGTATAACGATATTGCTTGTTTTTATAATCGGCTATCGTATACACTTTTCCCGGATCCTGGATCGGCGTAAGATTTTTCCACTTTACAAGTACCTCCAGATCCAGCATCAGTTGTTCCATGGAATATATTTCGAATTCTTCATCCTCTTTTAAAAGTCGAAAAATATCCTCTTTGTATAACTGAAAATGCATCTTTTCATATTCCTGATAAAAGCACCTCATGATTTTCCGATATACAGGTGCATTCTGTACAGATAAATACGAAGTTTCATTAATCTGTTCAAAATGTTTCATCCGGTTGTTCTCCCTTGTAATTACCTTATCATCAATTTTCTACATACCATCATTTACATTTTCTGTCCAATTTTCCGTACTCAATTAAAATCACCCACTCCTGCACACTCTCAATCTTCGCCCCACAATACTCGCACACGCCCTTTGTCACATCAATATTGGCATCGCAACAGGGACACGTTGAATTCCAGCTTCGGCAGAGTGGTCACCTCACCCTTCATGGCATCTACGGTATTGTTCTATTGTTCTCCAGATAGCAGTACCGGCACTGCATGTTGCAGGCCATGGTGGGCACATATAACAGATGATACCTGCCGGTTCAAAATGCATATACCTCCAGAATCAGGAACATATGACTTACTGTCAGTTGGAGAGTCTCAGTAGATTCCCTGCTATGGACTTGCTCAGATCGTTTTCTCATAGTCTACTTCTCCCACAGTGTTTTGTCAAATACCTCCCAGACGCCTGCTGCCCATCACACACAAAAAGGACAGCCTGCATCATTGATGCTAAGCTGTCCTTTTGTTCGCCTGCCGGCAGTCGTATCACTTACTGTCCGCGATCATACTTATTTTACCTTTACCTTACAGGTTGCTTTTTTGCCACTTGTGGTCTTTGCGGTAATGGTTACCGTACCTTTCTTAATACCCTTTACCTTACCGTTTTTATCAACGGTTGCGATCTTCTTATTGGAGGTGCTCCACTTGATCGTATCGGTTGAATTAGACGGTGTTAACTTGCCCTTTAAGGAAACTGTCTTTCCTTTCTTCACGCTGGTACTCTTTTTGTTTAAGGTGATCTTGGTAGCTGGTACCTTTACGGTAATCTTACAGGTTGCTTTCTTGCCGCTTGTGGTCTTAACCGTGATCACTGCAGTACCCTTTTTCACTGCCTTAACGACTCCGTTTTTATCAACGGTTGCAACCTTCTTATTAGAAGTACTCCATGTCAGTTTATCAGTACTGTCCTTTGACATGGTTGCCTTTAAGGTGTACTTCTTACCGATGTTGACACTCTTAGACTTCACATTCAGCTTCACGCTTGTAGCAGGAACGGTTACGGTTACCTTGCAGACTGCGGTCTTGCCGTTTGCTGTCTTGGCTGTAATATTGGCTGTACCTGCTTTCTTTGCAGTTACCTTTCCATTCTTATCAACCGTTGCAACAGAAGTCTTGCTTGATGTCCACGTAACCTTCTTATTCACAGTATCTGCCGGTGTGATCGTTGCTTTTAAGGTATAGGTCTTACCTTTTACGATAGAAACCGTCTTCTTATTCAGGCTGATCTTTGTTGCAGATACTGTAACTGTCAGCTTACAAACGGCTGTCTTTCCACTGGTACTCTTTGCAATAATGTCTGTTGTTCCAACTGCAAGTGTCTTTACGGTTCCGTCCTGTGCAACGGTTGCAACCTTTGGATTGCTACTGCTGAAGGTCAGTGAATCTGTTGTATTTGAAGGAGCCATGCTCGCTGTCAGCTTTGTGCTCTGTCCCTTTTCTAAGGTCAGGCTGGTCTTGCTGATCGATACAGAAGTTGCCGGTACTTTATTTACCCGGATCGTAAATGTCTTTGTAAATACACTGCCGTCATTTTTTACGGTTACGGATACGGTCTGTGTTCCGTCTTTTGCCATATTGTAACCACTGACGGTATAATTAGAGGAATCAACAGCTGCGTTCTCACCATTTGCATAAGATGCAGTTACAGTAAGTCCGCTCTGATCAAAACGGTCTCCTACGGAGAAGCTGGTCTTGTATGGATTCGTGATCGTGATGCCTGTCATAGCAGTCTTCTGTGCTAAGATCACAGTTCCACCGTCTGCTGCTGCAGGAATGGTTACCGTTACCTTGCCATCTGTTACACTGTATGTCTTTCCACTGTATACATCTTCCCATGTGGTATAGTCGTTTCCGACTTCAAAAGTTGCCTGTTTTGCAGTTTCTGCATTGTTTAAGCCTACATATAAGGAATCATCCTTATAGCTTCTCTTAAATACCATATACGCATCTGCATCGGAACCAGCTACCTTTGTTCGGTCTCCCTTAGAAAATACAGTTGAATATCTTCCACGGATCTGTAATAACTTCTGGTAATGTGTCAGTGTAGCCTGCTGTTCCGCACTTAAGTTATCAAACTGCATATCATAACGGTTGTTATTCTGATTACCAAAGTCATTTGGTCCGGTCAGGTTGATCTCTTCCCCATAATATACGATCGGGGTTCCCTTTGCCGTGATCTGAAGTGTTGCTGCAACCTTCTGCTTGCTGACATTTCCGCCTACCGAATACAGGAAGCCGCTTTCATCGTGACTGCTTAAGAACTGTCCCATGGTAATGCTGTTTGTCAGCTTTTTATTTCTTGCTTCTAAGTTAGCTTCTACCTTTTCTATGCTTCCGTTTACAAAGCTTCTTGCCTGTGACTTGAAGTCAAAGTCTAACAGTGCATCCATCTGACCGTTTGCCAGATATTCACCGGTATTGGAAATGCTGGCTCCAAAATACTCACCGATCATCTTAAATGCCGGATTGTCCTTTGCGATTGTTGTTTTTAACTCTGTCCATGTCTCGTGATCTACGTGTTTAACGGTATCTACACGGAAGTAGGAGATCTGGTTGCCTGCTGCTGTCTTATGGTTTACCCATGCGGACTGCCATCCGACTAATTTTGCACGGACATCCTCGTTCTCTGTCTTAAAGTCCGGAAGATTATCAAGATCACCAAGGATCACATCTCCCTTTACCTCATCCTCATCGGTACGAAGCATTCCTTCAAAGTTCTTGTTGTTTTCTGTATGATAGCCTGCATGGTTTACTACAATATCAACCATGATCTTGATACCGCGCTCGGTTGCTGCATCGATCAGCTTATCAAAGTCTGCGGTATTTCCAAGATGCTCATCTAAGGTTGTAAAATCTTTTGCCCAGTATCCATGGTATGCCTGCTGATGTAAGGAAGCATTCATTACATCCTCAATATTATCTACGATCGGTGTGATCCAGATCGTGTTGACACCGAGTGACTGGATATAGTCTAACTTGCTTGTCAATCCTGCAAAATCTCCACCATGGTATGCTTCGATCTTGCTCTTATCGCAGTCATAATCATTGCTGGTATCGCCATCAACAAAACGGTCTGTTAAAAGGAAGTAGATTCTGGATTCATCCCAACTGGTTGTTCCCTCTGCTTCATCCTTTACCGTAACCGGTACATCTACCTGTGTATCATTTCCCCATGCATCGGTAACCGTAAACGGTACGGTATAAGTACCTGCTGCTACAGAATCATCAATGTAGAGGACTCCTTTTTTTGAAGAAGCTAAGAAGGAAACGTCCATATCCGGATATCCTAATACTGCTAAATTTGCTGTAATAGAGGAAACATCTACCGCCTTACCTGTTATCTTATCCTTAAGGTCAAAGGAAACAACCGGGTTCTCATCTGCTGTTGCACCGCCTTCCGGTGTAACGGTTGCTGTGATCTCAAGCTCCGGCTTCTCATAAGTGATCTGGCCATTCATGTACCGGTCTTCTACTTTTTCCCCATTTACAAGGAAATAGAAGTGATATGTACCTGCGTCAATTCCGGTTGCTGCATAGGTAAAACGCTCTGCCTGTGCATCATAGGTCATTGCTTCGGTCTTTGCATCAGATTCTGTTTCTGCATCGCTCCAGTATGTTACCGAAACCTTACCGTCTAACTCTGCTAAGGTGTTTGTAAAGAAACGGTCATCGTCACGATAAGTAAATAAAATACCATTTTTTAAGGTTGTCTTTCCGGTCGGGCAGACATATGGTGTCTCGATTCCTTCTCCACCCTTTACCTTGGTGTACTGCTCGCCCTGATTTATGACGATCGTACGGTCGGTAAATTCACGGTCGGTAGAAGAATCCGCACCCCACATACCCGGAAGACGTACGATATAACCGAAGTTCTTGGTTGTGGTATCTACATTGACGGCTGCCTGATAAATACCATTCACCAGATTGAACTTATATCCGATATTCTGTGCCTTGGAGTTGTACCAGGTATAAATATCAGACTGACCTGTATATGCAGAATCTGCCTTGTATGTGTACTGATATAACAGTGCCTGCTTGGTATAATAGAACTTGGTCTTAGATGTCTTACCAGTTACACCATTCTCATCATAAGTAACCTGTGCATAAAAATATCCGTCGGCTGCCTCATCTGTGGTAGTAAGTACACCCTGCTGATCAAAGCTCATGCCTGCTGCCGGAGCACCTGCTGTCTCATCTAAAGCTTCCCACTTCGTCACTTCTGCATCATCATAAAGCGTATCCTGTGCAGTAAACTGAAAGCTGCCTACACCCGCCGGATTATCACCGGAAATAATCATGCCAGGCACCTTTACTAATGAATTAGCACTTTCTGTTTCCGGGTTAGCAGGATCTGTAATCCACTTTCCATCAACAACAAACTTATACTGATAGCTGCCCGGCTCTAAGTCCTTGACGGTACAGGTAAAATTACCCACTTCATCCTTGGTCATTTTAATTCCCTGATCCCAGTCGTTGACTACTGTTCCGCGTAAGTATACCTCTTTCGCATCTTCATATGTTCCAGTTAATGTCCATAACTGAAATGTAACAGAGTTATCTTTGTTTACAATCGGACTTTCAAAATCTCCCAGTGCATCTTCATCTTGTTGCAGATCTTCTGTTGGCATTGTAAACTCAGAATCAATTTCTTCTGGATTTTCATTTACAGCTGCTATCTTTGCGGATGAATCTTCTTCCACAATTTTCTCTGTTGCACCCTCTTCCACGACAGCCTCTGTACTTTCTGTATCTGCAGAAATAGACTCACCGGTCTGTTCTGCAGATACCCGAATCGTACTGATCTCCGGAAGTGTTGCAATCATCATTGCAGACAGGAAGATACTCAATCCACGCTTTAAATATCCTGACTTCATTCTCTTCTCCATTCTTTCCTATACTTCAAGGTTATAAGGATAGGGTGTGTCTGTGCTGCCAGACCCACCCTATCCTTTGTTTATGCAATAGGAAATTGCGTCCTATTGCATAAAAGCACTGCGTGCAAGATGCGCACACTTAATTTCATATGAAACTTATTTTTTTATCTTTAAGCTTACCTTTGAGCTCTGTGCTTTGCTGTAGATCTTCTTTCCGGCGGAATCTAACTTGTAAGCACGAACCTGTACATAGTATTTCTTACCCTTTGTCAGTTTCTTGATTGTTTTAGAAGTTGACTTTGTTGTAACCTTCTTTGCAGATTTCATATTAGACTTTGTAGAATATCTAATCTCATAACCGGCTGCACCCTTTACCTTCTTATATGAAACCTTCATTGCCTTTGCAGAAGAATTCTTTAAGGACGGCTTAGCTACCTTTCCAGGATTGGTTACTTTGCTCCATCTAGCATAGATGGTTGTTTTCTTTGTGATCGCTACCTTGCTGCCTGCTGTGATCTTTGTTCCCTTTGTCTTTGCTGTATACCAGCCGGCGAATGTATATCCGGCACGCTGTGGAGCCGCAAGCTTGCCATAGGTCTTACCATAAGTAACAGATTTGCTTTTCGACTTTAACTTCTTGCCACCGTTTACATTGTAGCTTACAGTGTACTTATTTGCTTTCCATTTTGCATTTACCGTTAAGTTAGCGGTTACTTTTTTAAAGGACTTATCCCAGCTTAAGGTATAACCCTTCTTTGTAAGCTTTGGTGCTTTTGCTGCCTTACCGCTTGTAATCGTCTGTGTAGCAACAACAGTCTTTCCGTTTTTGAATACTACCTTATAGGTCTTAGTAACAGGTGTTACTGCCTTTGTTTTCCATTTTGCATTTACCGTCAGGTCTGCGGTTACTGCATCAAAGGAAGCATCCCATCCATCAAAGGTATAACCTGTCTTTGCCGGAGCTGCAGGAGCT
>JALERL010000017.1 GCA_022764465.1 Lachnospiraceae bacterium
ACAGAAGCGGTTTGGAATCATTCCGGGTGTGACCGATAAGAATTATATTACCAACAGCTATCATGTACATGTCACGGAACCGATCGATGCCTTTACCAAGTTAAAGTTCGAGTCACAGTTCCAGGCACTTTCACCGGGTGGCGCGATCAGCTATGTAGAAGTACCGAACATGCAGGATAATCTGGAGGCGGTTCTTTCTGTGATCCGGTTTATCTATGAGAACATCATGTATGCAGAGTTAAATACAAAGAGCGATTACTGTCAGGTCTGTGGCTTTGATGGTGAGATCCAGATCGTAACCGATGATGACGGTAAGCTGGTATGGGAATGTCCGCACTGCCATAACAGAGATCAGGATAAGATGAATGTTGCAAGACGTACCTGCGGCTACATTGGAAGCCAGTTCTGGAATCAGGGAAGAACACAGGAAATCAAGGAACGTGTGTTACATCTTTAAGAGATACACCTCCGGTATCGGAAGCAGATGCCGGAGGTGTACTTTTTTTGCGGAAAATGCTATAGTTAGAAGAAAGCATGATTTTGAAAAAAGAAATGAGGATTACCATGAATTATTCAGCAATCAAATATAATGATATTGCGAATGGAACAGGGGTGCGGACAACACTGTTTGTATCGGGCTGCCGGAATCACTGCAAGGACTGTTTTCAGCCGGAGACCTGGGATTTTGACAACGGAGATCCCTTTACCGAGGAGGTGGAAGAACAGCTGCTTGCTTCACTGGATTCCGAATATATCAGCGGGCTTACGCTGTTAGGCGGGGATCCGTTTGAGCCGGAGAATCAAAAGGCGCTGCTTCCTTTTTTACGGAAGGTAAGGGCAGCATATCCGGATAAGAACATCTGGGCATATACCGGTTATGTGCTTGACCGGGATCTAATACCGGGTGGAAGAAGATGGTGCGAGGCGACCGGACCGATGTTAGACTGTATTGATATTCTGGTGGACGGACCATTTGTGACAGAGCAGAAGGACATCACGCTGAAGTTTAAAGGATCGGCAAACCAGCGTGTGATCGATATGACGGAATACCGCAGATCAGGGAAGATACTGCGTTTATATGAAAAATAATCAGGGAGGAACAGATCAGCATGAAGGTTGGCGGATTTGAATTTGCAGATGAGAAGCTGGCAGAGCAGGCAAAAAAAGAATTAGAGGGCATCCGGTATATTAAGGAACAGATGGACATGGAGAATCCGGACATGGTGCTTCAGGTATACGGCAAGGTAATTGAAGAAAAACTGTTTCAGACTCCGGTCGGATACTGCTTTTTAAAAGAATTGCAGGAATATCTGATGGCGGTTCCGTACGTACGCAATGAGGATATCATACCGATTCCGCTTCCGGATCAATACGGATCACAGACCAAAGCGGCAGATACAAAGCATACCGGTCAGGAAACACAGGCACAGGAGAAAACAGAGCCGGTAAAACAGGTGGAACGGATCGAAAAACATTTAGATTACAAAAAACGATTCCATACCCTCTCGGTTGCGTGCTGCATTATGCTGCTTACCATGCTTGCCATGTTTGCAATCACCTTAACGAGTAATAATCCCAATATCCTGAATTACGAGAATAAACTGATCAACAAATATGAGAACTGGGAGCAGGAGTTAGATGAAAGACAGCAGCAGCTCGATGAACGGGAACAGGAATTGAACGGGATGAATCCATAAAACACAGAATTGACATAATTTTCTGGTATGATAATACACAATCAGAAAATAGAAATCCTATGCCTGCGGTTTCAGGTTTGCAGGTTGAGAGAAGGGCAGGGTTATTCATATGGAAAAGTTAAAGATTCTGGTGGTAGATGATGAAAGCAGAATGCGTAAGCTGGTACGTGACTTCTTAGTCAGACAGGACTTCGAGGTGCTCGAAGCGGGAGACGGGGAAGAAGCACTGGATATTTTTTATAAGGAAAAAGACATTGCACTGTTGATCTTAGATGTGATGATGCCAAAGATGAATGGCTGGGAAGTGTGCAGGGAAGTAAGAGAGAATTCAACCGTTCCGATCATCATGCTGACCGCGAAGGGTGATGAAAGCGACGAGTTACAGGGCTTTGAACTTGGCGTGGATGAATATATCGCAAAACCGTTCAGTCCGAAGATCTTGGTTGCCCGCGTAGAGGCAATTTTACGACGTTCGAACAAGAAGCTGACGGAGCAGGTAGAAGAGGTCGGCGGTATTGTTATCGATAAGACAGCACATCAGGTTACGGTAGACGGCAAAAAGATCGAATTAAGTTATAAGGAATTTGAACTTCTTTCTTACTTTGTAGAGAACGAAGGGATTGCCTTATCAAGGGAAAAGATCTTAAATCATGTATGGAACTATGATTATTTCGGAGATGCACGTACGATCGACACTCATGTAAAGAAGCTAAGAAGCAAGATCGGCGAGAAGGGCGAATACATCAAGACGATCTGGGGCATGGGATACAAGTTTGAGGTAGACGAATGAAAAAGCACAGCCGTTCCATAACAAAACAGATCACAATGATCATTACCGGACTGGTCGCAGGTACGGTCTTTTTGTGCTGGCTGTTAAATACCACGATCGCAGGCTGGTACTATACACGCAACAAGCAGCAGACGATGCATAAGGCATTTGAATCGATCGACACGGCAAGTAAGGACGGGACACTGCAAAACAGTTCCTATGATGTGGAATTTGAACGGATCTGTGCCAATGGAAATATGACCATTATGGTATTAGAACCGGACTTTACGGTAGTACGCTGCTCGTCGAATGCCATTGACAACCTTCAGGTACAGTTTCAGGAGGTTGTATTTGGTATCCAGAAAAATAAGGCAGAGATCATAGAACACAACAGCCGCTATACCTTGGAAAAGGAAACGGACAGCCGGATGAATGCGGAATATCTGGTGCTGTGGGGTACACTCGATGACGGGAATCTTGTTTTGATGCGTACGGCACTTGAAAGTATTTCAGAGACGGTGCGTATATCGAACCAGCTGCTTGCTTTTATCGGAATTTTTGCAGTGATTGCAAGTATTATCGTGGTTTATTTTGTGACACGTAAGATCACGAATCCGATCGTACAGCTGACCGGGATCTCACAGAAGATGGCAGAATTAGACTTTGATGCCAAGTATCAGGTGACCGGGGATAATGAGATTGAACAGCTCGGCATGCACATGAACCAGCTATCCGAGACACTAGAGCATACGATCTCGGAATTAAAGAGTGCGAATAATGAGCTGATGATCGATATTGAGAAGAAGGAACAGATCGATGAGATGCGGAAAGACTTTCTGTCGAATGTTTCCCATGAGTTAAAGACACCGCTGGCATTGATACAGGGTTATGCGGAAGGATTAGAGGAATGCGTGCAGGATGATCCGGAGAGCCGGAACTTTTATTGCAGTGTCATTATAGACGAAGCAGATAAGATGAACCAGATGGTGAAAAAGCTTCTGACTTTAAATCAGCTTGAATTCGGAAATGATGTTGTTACGATGGAGCGGTTTGATCTTACGGAGCTGATCCGTGGTGTGGTAGGAAGTTCCGCAATCTTACTGGAACAAAATAAGATTCATGTGACGTTTGAGGAGCAGGAGCCGGTTTACGCCTGGGCAGATGAATTTAAGGTGGAAGAGGTAATATCGAACTACTTAAGCAATGCGATCCACCATTGTGAGGGGAAAAAAGAAATTCGTATTACCTGTAAAAAGAGTGCAGACAGCGTCAGAGTCAGTGTATTTAATACCGGAAAACCGATACCGGAAGAAGACCTTGCCAATGTCTGGATAAAGTTCTACAAAGTGGACAAGGCAAGAACCAGAGAATATGGCGGAAGCGGCATAGGTCTTTCCATCGTAAAAGCAATCATGGATTCCTTCCACCGGGAGTGTGGGGTGGAAAATCATGCAGATGGTGTGGAATTCTGGTTTGAACTGGATGCAACAAACAATTAATAGTTGCCTAGTTTTACAAAAAATGATAACATATGCATTAGGAATGTTCTTTTGAATTATGTAAGAAGAGATGCTTAAGGAGAAGCAGATGAAGAGTTCGAAATTAAAGGCAGGCGCATTGCTTTTGGCGTCTGCGCTTATCATGCAGGGATGCGGAGAGGCTCCGGTCACACTGACCGAGCAGGAAGAAGCAGTCATTGTGAATTATTCTGCGCATGTGGTCGCAAAATACAACAGGCGTCAGCCGGATGGGCTGTGCTATGTGTCACCGGAGAAACTTCAGGAAGAGGAACAGGAAACAGAGACTGAGACAGAATCGGAAACAGCAGAAGATACACAGGGTGGAAGCAGTAAGACATCCGGTGAAAAGCATTCATCCGATGCGGCGGCAGAAACAAAAAGTATGGCAGAGGCACTTGGCTTAAGTGGTGTGTCCGTGAACTATAACGGATCGGAATATAAGGATTCTTATGTACAGCCCGGAACCTATGCCCTTGATGCGACAGCAGGTAAAAAGTTTTTAGTACTGAATTTTACGATTACAAATACCGGAGATTCGGATGCTGCTATTGATGTGTTAGACAAGCAGCCGACGATCCGCCTTCAGATGGGTGACAGTACGAAAGTAACTGCAAAGACAACGATTCTTTTGAATGATCTGAGTACATACCAGGATACAATTCCTGCGGGAGGCAGCAGTGACGTGGTCTTACTTTTTGAGGTTCCGGAGGACAACGGTGAGACAGGCCAGCTGCAATTAGAAGTGCAGGCAGATGGATCGGATGCTGTCGTAAATTTATAACAGATAAGAAAATACGGTAAATTTGTGCAAAAATCGAAAAAATTGTGTAAATGCGTACAACAATATGTTATAATGAATATAAGTGATTAACAGTGCCAGAGAGGAGAAAGCATTCTCGTACATGCACTGCGGACGAAATAAAAAGAGAATGGTTTCGGGAGGAAACATACATGGAGACAAATATTCTGTTAGAGAACGGTACAAATGAGCTTGAGGTTCTTGAATTTACATTGAAGGGGAACCATTATGGAATTAATGTTGCGAAGATCCGTGAGATTTTATCTTATCGCGAAGTAACTCCGATTCCGAATGCACATCCTTATGTAGAAGGAATCTTCATGCCAAGAGATGAGATGATCACAGTTATCAGCCTTCGCCGGTGTCTGGATATGGAAGAAGAACCGGGAAAGGGTCTGTTTATCATCACGAACTTTAATAAGTTGAACATTGCATTTCATGTAGATGAAGTAATCGGAATCCACCGTGTTTCATGGGCAGACATTATTAAGCCGGATTCAACGGTGAACTCAAAGGATCAGGGTGTTTCTACCGGAGTGATCAAGTTAGATAACAAACTGGTTGTAATTCTTGACTTTGAGAAGATTGTAACAGATATCAGCCCTGAGACAGGACTTAAGGTTTCAGACTTAGAGGAGATGGAAGATCGTTCGAGAGTCAATGCACCGATCGTGATCGCAGAGGATTCCCCATTATTAAGCAAGCTGATCACAGACTGCCTGAAGAAATCCGGATATACGAACCTGAATGTGAACATGAACGGACAGGAAGCATGGAACAAGCTGGTACAGTATAAGGAGGAAGGAACGCTTCGCGATCATTGCCACTGTGTGATCACAGATATTGAGATGCCGTTGATGGATGGACATCGATTGACGAAGCTGATCAAATCAGACGATGAGATGAAAGATATTCCAGTTATTATCTTCTCTTCCCTTGTAAATGAAGAAATGAGAAGAAAGGGAGAATCATTAGGAGCTGACGCACAGTTGACCAAGCCGGAGATAGGACATCTTGTAGAAGCGATTGACCGACTGATCAAATAAAGGATATGAGATTGGTAAGGGGATGTGATTCGAAATCACATCCCCTAGTATATATTATGGTAGTTTAAATTTTTTACGGAGGAAGTTTCCCTTGAGTAATAGTGAAGATTATTTAGATGATTTACTGAATTCGGTATCATCCGGAAGAAACGACCAGAGTGATATTGAAAGCCTGTTAGATACCGTTCGTAAGGATGAGAGCAAGGCAGCAAGAGAAAGAGAGAGCAGAAAGCGCAGACGTGAATTTGGACATGAATTCTATCATGAGTTTGAAGCGGAATTAAGAAAAAATGAAGCAGATGATTTTATTCACGATTTTGAGTTAGAACTTGATTCCGAAGATTCCAAGAATCCACAGGAAACAGAACAGCATGAGGATCAGCCAGAGGATCAGCAGAAGTTTGTGGATAATATCGATGATATAGTAAACGAAGCCAGAAAGCGTGTGGATGAAGCAGGAGAATCGGAAGATGCTTCTGATGATGTTCTTACGTCTCCGGAAGAACCGGACTTATCGTCAGATGAGGAGAATCTGGATGAACAGCCACAGGAAGAGAGCGGACTTTTAGAGGATGATTTTTCGCTTGGCGAAGATCTTGCTGATGAAACGGCTGAACCGGAGGAAGCCACAGAGGATAAGGCAGATCAGTCTGAAGATGAGGAACTGATCCCGGAGGACTCCTTAGATGAAGAGACAGAGGGAGCATCCGATGACGGACTCTTAGATCTGCTTTCCGGACTTTCGGATGATGAGGAATTATCGGATATTGGAGAACTGTTAAAGGCAGATGCGGATGATGTCGCTGTTTCCGATGATTCGGTCAATGCGCTTGACCAGCTTGGCAGTATTGAGGAACTGTCTGACATTAAGGAAGGCAAGAAGGACAAGGAAGCTAAGGAAAAGAAAAAGGGCGGATTCTTTGCGAAGCTTGCAGCCCTTCTTTTCGGAGAAGAGGAAGAAGAACAGGCAGACGTTAAGGTGCCGGAGGAAGGCTCGCTTGGAAGTATCTCCGATGAGAATCTGGGTATTTTAAAGGAACTTGATTCTGCAAAGCCGGAAGAAAAGCCAAAAGAGAAGAAAAAGAAGAAAGAAAAAGAGAAAAAACCGAAAAAGGAAAAGCCAAAGAAGGAAAAGAAACCGAAGGTGAAGAAAGAGAAGAAGCCAAAAGAGCCGGATCTGACCCCTCCACTTCCGAAAAAACCGGTAATTCTGATCGCAGTAATGGCAGCATCGGTATTTTTACTGATCTATCTTGGCGCGAACCTGACCGGATATTCGAGTCATATCAGCGCAGCAAAAGATGCCTATAAAGCCGGCAGTTATACCGAAGCCTTTCATCAGGTTTCCGGTCTTTCTGTGAAAAAGGCGGATGAGGACTTTTATAATGAGTGTCATATCATGGCGGCTGTACAGGAAGAATACGAAGCATATATCTCCCTGATGAATGCAGGACAGAATGAAATGGCATTAGATTCCCTGATCCGTGGTGTCGGAAGGCATGATGCATTACAGAGCAATGCAGAAGATCTTGGCATTTTACTTGAATTTAACCAGTTAGAGACACAGTTAGAGCAGGCGTTATCTGATCAGTTTAACGTAAGTCCGGATAAGGCATTAGAGCTTTATAAGATACGAAAGAGAGAAGATTATAGTATTGCAGTAAAACAGATCTTAAAACAACTGGGACTTGACTAGGAAGGACGACTATGATTGCGATAATAGACTACGATGCAGGAAATTTAAAAAGTGTGGAAAAGGCTTTGAAGTATCTGGGTGAAGATAGTATCATTACCAGAGATTTTAAAAGCATTGAACAGGCAGATGGTGTGATTTTACCGGGTGTTGGAGCCTTTGGAATGGCGATGGATAACCTGAAAAAGTACGAATTGGATAAGGTGATCCACGAAGTCTGCGAAAAGGGAACACCGTTTCTTGGAATCTGCCTTGGCTTACAACTGATGTTTGATGGAAGTGAAGAAAGTGAAGGCGTGGAAGGACTTGGACTACTGTCCGGGGACATCGTGAAGATCCCGGATAAGGAAGGGTTAAAGATCCCGCATATCGGCTGGAATTCCCTGACCTTACAGAATAACGGACGTCTTTTTGCGGGATTAGAAGCAGATCCATACGTTTACTTTGTGCATTCGTATTATCTGAAAGCAAAAGATCCAAAGATTGTCAAGGCGACCACGGAGTATAGCACGACGATCCATGCATCAGTGGAGAAGGACAATATTTTTGCATGTCAGTTCCACCCGGAGAAGAGTGGACAGATCGGACTTTCGATCCTGAAGAATTTTGCAGCAGTACAGGGAGGTTTGAAATAATGTTTACAAAGAGAATTATCCCATGTCTGGATGTTAATAACGGAAGAGTAGTAAAGGGTGTGAACTTCGTGAATCTGCGGGATGCAGGTGATCCGGTTGAGATCGCTGCGGCATATGATAAGGCAGGCGCGGATGAAGTCGTATTTTTGGATATTACAGCATCTTCGGATGCACGGGCAACAGTCGTGGATATGGTGCGTCGTGTAGCTGAGAAGGTGTTTATTCCGTTTACGGTCGGTGGCGGAATCCGTACAGTTGAGGACTTTAAAGTGCTTTTAAGAGAAGGTGCAGATAAGATCTCAATCAATTCCTCTGCAATCAATACACCGAATCTGATCAGTGATGCGGCGGATAAGTTCGGAAGCCAGTGTGTAGTTGTTGCAATTGATGCAAGACGACGCGCAGATGGTTCAGGCTGGAATATATATAAGAACGGTGGTCGGGTAGATGTCGGAATGGATGCCGTTGAGTGGGCGATGCAGGTAGACAAGCTTGGCGCCGGAGAGATCCTTTTAACAAGTATGGACTGCGATGGAACCAAGGCAGGCTATGACTTGGAACTTACCAGACAGATTGCAGAAAATGTTTCGATTCCGGTTATCGCATCCGGAGGTGCAGGCACGAAGGAACATTTTTATGAGGCATTGACAGAAGGAAAAGCAGATGCAGCACTTGCAGCATCCCTGTTCCATTATAAGGAATTAGAGATCATGGATCTTAAGAATTATCTGGCAGACAGAGGTGTTTCTGTCCGTCGTTAGAATGGAGTATCATATGGGCATGATTGAAAATGACTGGCTGCCGGCTGTTCAGGAAGAATTTAAAAAGCCATATTACCGGCAGTTGTATACATTTGTGAAAAATGAATATCAGACGCATGTGGTCTATCCACCGGCAGATGATATTTTTAATGCACTGCATCTGACACCGCTTTCGAAGGTGAAGGTGCTGATCTTAGGGCAGGATCCATATCACAATGAGCATCAGGCGCATGGGCTCAGCTTTTCGGTTCTTCCGGAGCAGAAGGATATACCACCTTCCTTGCAGAATATTTACAAGGAACTGCATGATGACTTAGGCTGCTATATTCCGGATAACGGATATCTGAAAAAATGGGCAGATCAGGGCGTATTACTTCTTAATACAGTGCTGACTGTGCGGGCACATCAGGCGAATTCCCATCAGGGAAGAGGCTGGGAGCAGTTTACCGATGCGATCATTCAGGCAGTCAATGAACAGGATCGTCCGATTGTCTATCTTCTCTGGGGAAGACCGGCGCAGAGTAAGATCCCGATGTTGACGAATCCAAAGCATCTGATTTTAAAGGCTCCGCATCCAAGTCCGTTATCTGCATACCGGGGATTCTTCGGATGTAAGCATTTCAGCCAGACCAATGCATTTTTGGAGAAAAACGGAATCGAACCGATTGACTGGCAGATTGAAAACATCGGCTAGATGAATTTGAGATTGCGGTATGATTCGAAAGGCAATCAGAGATAGCGTACCATTATGTAAATATAGGGATTGACAAATTGCCCCGTGATGTTATCGCGGGGTGTTAGTTTACCCGTAAAATGAGGAGTGCCCCGGTATCCGGAGACACCGAGGCAATTATGAAAAAATTTATCTAAAAACATGAGATTCCTTATTGATATGAACAAAGTATAGCAATAATATATGAACAAAATATGAACAACCAGTGAAAATATTGTGAAAAGATACAAATAGACGAAAAAAACATAGAAATACTTGTATAAAACAGACAAAAGCGATTGCTTGAAAAGAGAATGCCATGGTGGTATAATTTTCACAGACAGTTATGCCGATAAAAGTAATATAGAATAGACAAGGATGTCAACTTTGTGCGTGCAGCCAAAGTCTGAGAGAAAGGTGTGGTTATTAGTATGGCAGGTATTATGAGTTACGATTCCAACTCGATCAGTACGTTGTTTTCCAGCTTAGGAAACAGATCGAATAAGAATACGACGACTGATATGCTTGGAATCAGTTACACGGATTATGCAACGATCCGTTCCGGTAGTTATTTCAAGCTGCTCCGCAGCTATTATTCGGAGGGAAGCAATAAGACAGACAGTACTTCTTCAAACAAGACTTCGACTTCAACGGCTAAGGATACGACAGCAAAGCTTGCAGCAACTGAGCAGAGCGCAGAGGATCTGAAGAGTTCTGCGGACAAGCTGTTAGAGAAGGGAAGCAAGTCACTGTTTCATCAGACGACCGCTACGGATGCGGATGGCAAGACAACGACGAAGTATGACACCGATAAGATCTATAGCGCAGTGAAGGATTTTGTAAGCAATTACAACAGCCTGATTGATAAAGCAGGAGATTCAAACGTGACCGGCATCTTAAGTGCAGCTGCATCCATGACGAATATGAGTAAAGCGAATGCAGGTCTTTTAAGCCAGATTGGTATTACGAGAGATGAGAAGAACAAGCTGGTCTTAGATGAGGATACATTTAAGAAGACAGATATGAGTACCGTGAAGTCTCTGTTTCATACAACAGGTTCTTATGGTTATCAGATCTCTGCACAGGCATCGATGATCGATTACTATGCATCGAATGAGGCAAGCAAGTCGAATACATACAGCAAGAATGGTATGTATACCTATAATTACAATACAGGTGAGATTTACAGTTCGGGATTTTAATGAAGATGCAAAAGCTCCGGGAACATTTCGTTCCCGGAGCTTTTTGTGCGTCTGTGTCGGACAGTTTTTAGTTATCGCTTGCATCATCATCAGACATTGCATATACCTGACGTTTTCTTGCCATCTCATCACTTTCAAGATATTCGTCGTAAGTAGTAATCTTATCAATGATCGTTCCGTTTGGCATAAATTCAATGATACGGTTTGCGGTTGTCTGCGTGAACTGGTGGTCACGGGAAGCAAACAGTACAACACCAGGGAACTTGATCAGACCATTGTTTAATGCAGTGATCGATTCCATGTCGAGGTGGTCGGTCGGCTCATCTAAGATTAAGACATTGGATGCCATGATCATCATACGGGAGAGCAGGACACGAACCTTTTCTCCACCGGAGAGGACACGCATCTTTTTCATGCCATCTTCGCCTGCAAAAAGCATTCTGCCAAGGAATCCACGTACATAGGTGGCGTCTTTGATCTCTGAGAACTGTGTCAGCCAGTCTACGATGACATCATCGGTATCAAAGATCTCTGTATTATCCTTCGGGAAGTAGGACTGTGAAGTGGTCACGCCCCATTTGTAACTTCCTTCGTCCGGTTCCATCTCACCGGCAAGAATCTTGAAGAGGACGGTCTTTGCATGCTCATTTGCACCAACAAGAGCAACCTTGTCTTCGCGACGCAGGTTAAAGGAAATATGATCTAACACAACTTCGCCGTCGATCGTCTTGGTCAGATTATCAACGCTTAAGACTTCGTTACCAATCTCACGCTGTGGGCGGAAATCGATATAAGGAAATTTACGGCTGGATGGTTTGATTTCATCCAATTCGATTTTTTCCAGTGCACGTTTTCTTGAAGTAGCCTGCTTTGATTTGGAAGCGTTAGCAGAGAAACGAGAAATAAAGTCCTGTAATTCCTTAATCTTTTCTTCCTTTTTCTTGTTTGCTTCTTTCATCTGCTTCATCAAAAGCTGACTGGATTCATACCAGAAGTCATAGTTTCCGGCATAGAGTTGGATCTTGCCGTAGTCGATATCCGCTGTATTGGTACATACCTTATTTAAGAAGTAACGGTCGTGGGATACCACGATAACGGTATTGTCAAAGTTGATCAAAAATTCCTCCAACCAGGCGATGGCATCCAGATCCAAGTGGTTGGTAGGCTCATCCAAAAGCAAAATATCAGGATTACCAAAAAGTGCCTTTGCAAGAAGGACTTTGACCTTTTGTGCACCGGTCAGATCTGCCATCAGAGAGTAGTGGAACTCCGGTTCAATGCCAAGGCCATTTAATAATGTAGCAGCATCACTTTCTGCGTTCCATCCATCCATGTCAGCGAATTCAGCCTCGAGCTCGCTCGCACGAATACCGTCTTCATCGGTAAAATCTTCCTTCATATAAATAGCATCTTTTTCCTTCATGATGTCATAAAGACGCTGGTTTCCCATGATGACAGTATCTAAGACCGTAAACTCATCATATTTAAAGTGATCCTGCTCCAGGAAAGAAAGACGCTGTCCCGGCGTGATGATGACATCGCCGCTGGTCGGCTCCAACTGTCCGGATAAGATCTTTAAGAATGTTGACTTGCCCGCACCGTTGGCGCCGATCAGTCCATAACAGTTACCTTCCGTAAATTTGATATTTACATCTTCAAAGAGTGCCTTTTTCCCTAGACGCAGGGTGATATTACTTGCCTGTATCATTTTTTACACCTCATAAATTTGTTAAATTTAAACACCGTCTACTATTGTATCGTACTTTCCTTATTTTGCAAGGATTTTCGGGATAAAATGTGCTGGAATGTACTTGATTTTAAACAGTGGGAAGTATTGATTTTTTTTTGTCAAAAACTTATATTATTGAATTAGAGACATTACGCATTTACTGCGCCATTTTTGGTGCCCGGCAAATGCTTATGTACATATTAAGAAAAGAGTCTTTTAGGAGGAAACGACATGGGAAGATCAAAACAATCTATGGATGGTAATACCGCCGCAGCTCATGTAGCATACGCCTACACAGAAGTAGCAGGTATCTATCCGATCACCCCTTCTAGTCCAATGGCTGATATGGTAGACCAGTGGTCTGCAGCAGGACAGAAGAACATTTTTGGAAGCACTGTTAAAGTAGTAGAGATGGAATCAGAAGCAGGTGCAGCAGGTACTGTACATGGTTCACTTGCAGCTGGTGCACTTACCACTACATTTACCGCTTCTCAGGGACTTTTACTTATGATCCCTAACATGTACAAGATCGCTGGTGAGCAGTTGCCATGTGTATTTGATGTATCTGCTCGTACAGTATCATCACACGCACTGAACATCTTCGGTGACCACAGTGATGTTTACGCTTGTCGTCAGACAGGTTTTGCAATGTTATGTGAGACAAACCCACAGGAAGTTATGGACTTAAGCCCGGTTGCTCATTTGGCAGCATTGGAAGGCAAGGTCCCATTCCTTAACTTCTTCGATGGTTTCCGTACATCTCATGAGATCCAGAAGATCGAGAAATGGGATTATGAAGATCTGAAAGAAATGTGTCCAATGGATGCAGTAGAAGAGTTCAGAGCACACGCTTTGAATCCTAACCACCCAGCAGCTCGTGGTTCTCATGAAAACGGAGATGTATTCTTCCAGCATAGAGAAGCATGTAACACAGCATACGATGAGTTACCTGCAGTTGTAGAGAAGTACATGAACAAGGTAAACGAAAAACTTGGTACAAACTATGGCTTATTCAACTACTATGGTGCTCCGGATGCAGAGCGTGTTATCGTAGCAATGGGATCTATCAATGATGTTGCTGAAGAAGTTATCGATTACTTGACAGCAGCAGGCGAGAAGGTTGGTCTTATTAAGGTTCGTCTGTATCGTCCATGGTCATCAGAAGCATTACTTAAGGTTATCCCTAAGACAGCAAAGAAGATCGCTGTACTTGACAGAACAAAAGAGCCAGGATCTCTTGGCGAGCCATTATACCTTGATGTTGCTACCACACTTCGTGAAGCAGGTATGAATGACGTTGTATTAGTTGGTGGACGTTATGGTCTTGGATCAAAGGATACACCTCCATCATCTGTATTTGCA
>JALERL010000086.1 GCA_022764465.1 Lachnospiraceae bacterium
AGTGAAATCCACTGCTTACGAAAACCACAAGTGAAGCCTTTGCTGAACTTGTATGGTTGTAGTTGGCAGTTAGTTCACGATGAGCGTTGCAAATGTTTGCGGAACATCTTTTGTGCATTTTGTCAATTACCAAATTTGAAAGCATCTTTTGACCCCTAATCTGTATAGGAAAGTTCTCATATGTATTAACGATTGTAGAATTCCTTGATCTTATCGAGTCTGGCTGTCATGTTGACAAGCAGTGCATCCAAAACAGTGATCGCTGCCATGGATTCGACCACGACAACGGCGCGCGGCACGATGATCGGATCGTGTCTGCCGTGGATATTGATGTCGATATTTTCACCATCCCGGTTGATCGTATGCTGGGTAGATGCGATCGAAGGAGTTGGCTTGATCGCTGCACGCAGTACGATCGGGCTTCCGTCGCTCATGCCGCCGAGAATTCCGCCTGCATGGTTCGTCTGTTTTTTTACCTGACCATCGGCATCGGTATAAAAGGCATCGTTGTTGGTCAGACCGGTTGCGGAAGAGACAGCAAAGCCATCACCGATCTCAAAGCCCTTAACTGCACCAATCGAGCAGACTGCCTTTGCAAGGTTGGCATTTAATTTTTCAAAGACCGGATCACCGATGCCCGGCATCATGCCGGAGATGATACATTCTACGACACCGCCGGAGGAGTTCTGATCTGCCATACATTGCTCTAAATAGGAAGCAGCCTTCCTGGCAGCTTCTTGATCCGGCATATAAAGTGCGTTCTCGTTGATCTGTGCAGGATCAAACGCATCTGCCTGAATACTTACCGGTCCGATCGACTTCGTATAGGATAGCAGTGTGATCCCAAGCTGGGATAAGATCTTAGCAGCCACTGCACCGGCAGCAACACGGCCGATGGTCTCACGTCCGGAGGATCGTCCGCCGCCACGGTAATCCCGGAAGCCGTACTTACAGTCGAAGGTATAGTCTGCATGTCCCGGACGGTAGTAGGATGCGATCTCACTGTAGTCCTTCGACTTCTGGTTCTGGTTGTAAACGACAAGGGAGATCGGAGTACCGGTGGTACGTCCTTCGAAGACACCGGATAAGATCTCAACCTGATCGTCTTCCTTTCGCGGGGTTGTATATTTGGACTGTCCCGGTTTTCTGCGGTTTAGGTACTGCTGTATATCGTCTTCACAGAGCGTTAATCCTGCCGGACAGCCATCGATCACAACACCAATGCCTTTTCCATGCGATTCGCCCCATGTCGTGATCTTAAAAATAGTTCCTATTGTTGAGCCTGCCATATCTGCCTCCATCTATGCGCAACCGGATCTGCGGTTGTTCTTTTTTTTATAGACATTATATCGGATTTTAGATGGCTTCACAACAATTAGTTGTGAAAACACACCGGATTTTCGCGATTGTTTTCATTGATGCAGCAGTTGTTTTGTGATAGAATAGCGGTTGTCACGGCAGACAGGCTGATGGCAAAACAGAACATAGGAGATAAGAGCATGTACGAATTATTAAAACAGGAAGGAAGAGCAAAGCGCGGTGTGTTTCACACGGTGCATGGCGATATACAGACTCCGGTATTTATGAATGTTGGTACGGTTGCGGCGATCAAGGGTGCGGTATCGACCGAAGATCTTGAACAGATCAAGACACAGGTGGAACTGTCGAACACGTATCATCTGCACGTAAGACCGGGAGATAAGCTGATCAAGGAGTTAGGCGGACTGCATAAGTTCATGGTGTGGGACAAGCCGATCCTTACCGATTCCGGCGGATTTCAGGTGTTTTCCCTTGCAGGACTGCGTAAGATCAAGGAAGAGGGTGTATACTTCCATTCACATGTAGATGGTGCAAAGATCTTTATGGGACCGGAAGAAAGTATGCAGATCCAGTCGAATCTTGCTTCTACGATCGCGATGGCGTTTGACGAATGCCCAAGCAGTGTGGCAGAGCGAAGCTATGTAGAGGCATCGGTTGCCCGCACGACAAGATGGTTAGAGCGTTGTAAGCGGGAGATGAACCGCTTAAACAGCTTAGAAGATACGATCAATAAAAAGCAGATGTTATTTGGTATCAATCAGGGTGCGATTTTTAAGGACATCCGTATCGATCATGCAAAGCGTATCTCAGAATTTGACTTAGACGGATATGCGATCGGCGGACTTGCGGTTGGTGAGACACACGAAGAGATGTATCATATTATAGAAGAAACGGTTCCGTATCTTCCGGTGAATAAGCCGACCTATCTGATGGGGGTTGGTACTCCTGCGAATATCTTAGAGGCAGTAGAGCGTGGTGTGGACTTTTTTGACTGTGTCTATCCGACCAGAAACGGACGACACGGACATCTGTACACGAATCAGGGCAAGATCAATCTGTTTAACCAGAAGTATGAAAAGGATATGCGCCCGATCGAAGAGGGCTGCCAGTGTCCGACCTGCCGCAGATACAGCAGAGCATATGTGCGTCATCTGTTAAAAGCAAAGGAGATGCTTGGTATGCGTCTTTGTGTCCTGCACAATCTCTACTTCTATAACACCATGATGGAAGAGATCCGCGATGCACTCGATGCCGGACGCTTTAAAGAGTATAAGGCAGACAAGCTGTACCGCATGGGACAGATCGAACGGGAAAAGGCAGAGAAGTAAATTCTAAAAAATCCATGAAATAATAGGAAAAGGACTTGTCGGAGCGGAAGCTTTTGTGTACAATGTTCTAAGTGAGCTTTCACAGACTGTGATGAGCGCATGCGTCATGGGTCTGTCAAAAAAATATGCGCGGAAATGAGGATGAATATGAATATTTTAGCAACAAGCACATCAGGTGCATGGGGCGGAATGGTAATCTGGCTCGTAATTTTATTTGCATTTATGTATTTCTTTATGATTCGCCCACAGCAGAAAGAGGCAAAGAAGAAGAATGCAATGTTATCTGAACTTGCAATCGGTGATACCGTATTGACAACAAGCGGATTCTACGGAATGGTCATTGATATTGATGAGGATACACTGATCGTGGAATTCGGTAATAACAGAAACTGTCGTATTCCAATGCAGAGAGAAGCAGTTGCAGCAGTTGAGAAGCCGGAAGAGGCAGCAGCCGCTACAGAGAAGGAATCGAAAAAAGAAAGCAAGAACAAATAAGATCTAAAAACCGGATCGTCGGGCAGTCTGCGGATGCAGGCTGCCTTTTTTTGCTGTATAGGAAATTCCGTTGGAATTCCTATACAGCAAAAGCGATCAAGCATACATGCTTGATCGTAAGATGCGCACCTCGCGGAGTGGATAATTATGCGATGCATCCGCTCGGGCGCAGGAGTGTGCGGCAAGCGCACACTTTATTTCAATATAGGATCCGGGTGTCATAAGATGTTTTCAAATTATATAAATGACAAAATGCACAAAATATGTTCCACAAACATTTGCAACGCTCATCGTGAACTAACTGCCAACTACAACCATACAAGTTCAGCAACGGCTTCACTTGTGGTTTCCGTAAGCAGTGGATTTCACTCGAAGCTAACAACGCAAATAAAAGTTTGCTTTACATATTTTGTGCATTTTGCCTTTTTGATTTATAAAGCATCTTATGACACCCGGATTCGATACAGTTATCAGGCAGGCACACACTGTTTTGATAACGTAGAATCATGCAAGAAAATAATGATATAACCATGAGTTATGTGTAGCATACAAAACTAAAATAGCCGGTGCAGTTGAAATCTTAAGATAAATACTATAAGATATATGCAATGGGGTGAAATCCAAATGAACGAAAAGAGAGGAAGCAATAATATGAATTATCATGTAGGAGTTATTTCAGGAGACGGAATCGGACCGGAGATCGTAACAGAGGCAAAAAAGGTCTTAGATCAGGTTGGTAAAAAGTTTGGACATACATTTGAATATGAGGAGATTTTAATGGGCGGATGTTCCATTGATGCAACAGGAGTACCGCTTACCGATGAAGCGATCGAGCAGGCAAAGGCAGCCGATGCAGTACTGATGGGTTCGATTGGTGGAAATACAAGCACATCCCCTTGGTATAAATTAGAGCCATCGTTAAGACCGGAGGCAGGACTTTTAAAGCTTCGTAAGTCATTAAATCTTTTTGCAAACTTAAGACCGGCATACTTATACGAAGAGTTAAAGGCAGCATGTCCGCTTCGTGATGAAGTGATCGGAGATGGATTTGATATGGTAATCATGCGTGAACTGACCGGTGGACTTTACTTCGGTGCGCGTGAGACAAAGGAAGTAAACGGTGTGATGACAGCGACGGATACACTGACCTATAGCGAAGAAGAAATCCGCCGTATTGCGAAAAAGGGCTTTGACATCGCAATGAAGAGACGTAAGAAGGTCACCAGTGTTGATAAGGCAAACGTGTTAGATTCCTCAAGATTATGGAGAAAAGTTGTAGAAGAGGTTGCAAAGGATTATCCGGAAGTTTCCTATGAGCATATGTTAGTAGATAACTGTGCGATGCAGTTAGTACGTGATCCGAAGCAGTTCGATGTTATTTTAACAGAGAATATGTTTGGTGACATCTTATCTGATGAAGCAAGTATGGTAACCGGTTCGATCGGAATGCTTTCTTCTGCAAGTATGAATGATACCAAGTCCGGACTTTATGAGCCAAGCCACGGTTCTGCACCGGATATTGCAGGCAAGGATATTGCAAACCCGATCGCAACGATCTTAAGTGCAGCAATGATGTTACGTTATTCCTTTGATCTCGACAAAGAGGCGGATGCAGTCGAAGCAGCCGTAAAACAGGTATTAAAGGATAATTACCGTACCGTTGACATTATGCCGCAGGAAGAAGACAAAAAAGCTGCCTTTACACAGGTTGGATGCAAAAAAATGGGTGACTTAATCGCGGAAAGAGTGTAAGATAGCATAATAAGACATTTTTTGATAAAGGAGAATCAATAATGAAGAGTGATAATGTAAAAAGTGGTATGCAGCAGGCACCACACAGAAGTCTGTTTAATGCACTTGGTTTTACCGAAGAAGAAATGAAAAAGCCAATGGTTGGTATTGTCAGCTCCTACAATGAGATCGTACCGGGTCATATGAATCTGGATAAAATAGTAAATGCGGTAAAGCTTGGTGTTGCAGAAGCAGGCGGTGTTCCGGTTGTCTTCCCTGCAATCGCAGTCTGTGACGGTATCGCAATGGGACATGTCGGAATGAAGTATTCCCTTGTGACCAGAGATCTGATCGCAGATTCTACCGAATGTATGGCAACCGCGCATCAGTTTGATGCATTAGTAATGGTTCCAAACTGTGATAAGAATGTACCGGGACTTTTAATGGCAGCAGCCAGATTAAACGTGCCTACCGTATTTGTATCCGGCGGCCCGATGTTAGCCGGTCATGTACAGGGGAAAAAGAGAAGCCTTTCTTCGATGTTTGAGGCAGTTGGTTCTTATGCAGCAGGCACCATGACAGAAGAGGATGTAAGAGAATATGAGGAAAAGGTATGTCCGACCTGCGGTTCCTGTTCCGGTATGTACACAGCCAATTCCATGAACTGTCTGACAGAGGCACTCGGTATGGGCTTACAGGGAAATGGAACGATTCCTGCCGTATATTCCGAACGTATCAAGCTTGCAAAGCATGCCGGTATGGCAGTTATGGATATGTACCGCAAGAACATCCGCCCAAGAGATATTATGACAAAGGATGCAATCTTAAATGCATTGACCGTTGATATGGCGCTTGGCTGTTCTACCAACAGTATGCTGCATCTTCCTGCAATCGCACATGAGGTTGGTTTTGACTTTGATATTTCTTTTGCAAACGGCATCAGTGAAAAAACACCAAACCTCTGCCACCTTGCACCGGCAGGTCCGACTTATATGGAAGACTTAAATGAGGCCGGTGGTGTATATGCGGTCATGAAGGAACTTGCAGATGCAGGACTGTTACATACCGACTGTATGACCGTAACAGGCAAGACGGTAGGCGAGAATATCGCAGGGGCAGTCAATAAGAATCCGGAAGTCATCCGTCCGCTGGATAATCCATACAGTACAACCGGTGGCCTTGCCGTATTAAGCGGGAACCTTGCTCCGGACGGCAGTGTTGTAAAACGTTCCGCAGTCGTAGATGAGATGATGGTACACGAAGGACCGGCGCGTGTCTTTGACTGTGAAGAGGATGCCATTGCTGCGATCAAGGGCGGCAAGATCGTAGCAGGTGATGTTGTAGTCATCCGTTATGAGGGACCAAAGGGTGGTCCTGGTATGCGTGAGATGTTAAACCCAACCTCTGCAATTGCAGGTATGGGACTCGGATCTTCGGTTGCACTGATCACAGACGGACGTTTCTCCGGTGCAAGCCGTGGCGCATCCATCGGTCATGTATCCCCGGAAGCAGCAGTCGGCGGACCAATCGCATTAGTAGAAGAAGGAGATCTGATCAAGATCAACATTCCGGCACTTACCTTAGAGCTTGCAGTATCGGATGAAGAACTTGCAGACAGAAAGGCAAAGTGGCAGCCAAGAGAGCCGAAGGTAACCGAAGGATATCTGTCACGTTATGCTTCTATGGTAACATCCGGTAACCGTGGTGCGATTTTGGAAGTACCAAAGCATTAAGAGAACGGCTACAGGGATTAGAAAGAGAGGAAGAAAGCATGCTTTTAACAGGTGCAGAGATAGTAATAGAGTGTTTAAAAGAGCAGGGCGTGGATACCGTATTCGGATATCCGGGCGGAGCGATTTTAAATGTGTATGATGAATTATATAAGCATAGTGATGAGATCCGTCATGTGCTGACCTCCCATGAGCAGGGGGCATCCCATGCGGCAGACGGATATGCAAGAAGTACCGGAAAGGTCGGTGTATGCTTAGCAACGAGCGGACCGGGAGCAACGAATCTGGTAACCGGAATCGCAACGGCTTATATGGATTCCGTACCGGTGGTTGCGATTACCTGTAACGTTGGAGTTTCCTTACTTGGAAAAGACAGTTTTCAGGAGATTGATATTGCAGGAATCACGACACCGATTACAAAGCACAATTTCATCGTAAAAGATGTAAAGGATCTGGCAAAAACGATCCGCCGTGCATTTAAGATCGCAAGAAAGGGTCGTCCGGGTCCGGTACTGGTAGACATTCCAAAGGATGTAACTGCCAATAAGACCGAGTATAAGAAGGAAGAAGTCGAGATTGTACCACGTTTTACGAAGGACATTACACCGGAGAGCCTTGAGACGGCAGCAGCGATGATCAAAAAGTCAAAGCGTCCATACATATTTGTGGGTGGTGGAGCAGTGATCTCCGAGGCAAGCGGTGAGCTTGCGGAATTCGTGCGTAAGGTACAGGCACCGGTTTGTGATTCCCTGATGGGAAAGGGTGCATTTGACGGCACAGATCCGCTTTATACCGGAATGCTTGGAATGCATGGAACCAAGACCTCGAATTACGGTGTCAGTGAATGTGATCTCCTGATTGCAATCGGTGTCCGTTTCAGTGACCGTGTACTTGGAAATGCCAAAAAGTTTGCAAAACAGGCGAAGATCTTACAGCTTGATATTGATCCGGCAGAGATCAACAAGAATATCGTAGTCAATGCAAGTGTGATCGGTGACATCAAAGAGATCTTAACAAGATTAAATCCGATGTTAGAGCAGATGAACCATGAGGAATGGATCAGCCACATCCATGAGTATCAGGAAAAATATCCGCTCAGCTATCCGGCAGAAGGCTTAAGCGGTCCTTATATCATCGAAGAGACCTACCGTCAGACAAAGGGCGGTGCCGTAATGGTAACAGAGGTCGGACAGCATCAGATGTGGGCTGCCCAGTATTATAAGTATTCCAAGCCACGTACCTTTTTATCATCCGGTGGACTCGGAACAATGGGTTATGGACTTGGTGCTGCGATCGGCGCACAGGTAGCGAATCCGGATAAACAGGTCATCAACATTGCCGGTGACGGATGCTTCCGTATGAATATGAACGAGATTGCAACAGCAGTCCGCCAGAAGCTTCCGTTGGTTGAGATCATTATAAATAATCATGTACTTGGAATGGTACGTCAGTGGCAGACACTGTTTTATGACAAGCATTATTCCGCTACAGTCTTAGATGATGGTGTGGATTTCGTGAAGTTAGCAGAGGCGATGGGGGCAACCGGTTACCGCGTGACAAGCCGGGAAGAATTCACACAGGCATTAGAAAAAGCATTGGCAGATCCGATGCCGGTCGTTATCGACTGTATCATCGACAGTGATGATAAGGTATGGCCGATGGTTGCACCTGGAGCAGCGATTTCTGAGGTATTTGATAACACAGATCAGAAATAGATTCAGGTGTCTTGACACGTGTGATATACTGGTTTTATCAAAGCACTGCACTAAAGTTTTTAGATAAATTCATATTTTACTAGACGATGTCGAAAAAATCTGATAAAATTTATCGTAAAAATGCAGGTTTTCAATATAATATATACAGACGTATATAGACAACGAGGAGGAAGAAACATGAGCAGAGTATATAATTTTTCTGCAGGTCCGGCAGTTTTACCGGAAGAAGTTTTACAGGAAGCAGCAGACGAGATGTTAGATTACAGAGGATGCGGAATGTCCGTTATGGAGATGAGTCATCGTTCCAAAGTATATGATGACATTATCAAAGAGGCAGAAGCAGACTTAAGAGATCTTATGAATATCCCTGATAATTATAAGGTATTATTTTTACAGGGTGGTGCATCACAGCAGTTTGCAGCAATTCCGATGAACCTGATGAAAAATAAAAAAGCTGCGTACATAGTTACCGGTCAGTGGGCAAAGAAAGCATATCAGGAAGCAAAGATGTATGGCGATGCAGTAGAAGTAGCATCCTCAGCAGATAAGACATTCTCCTATATCCCGGATTGTTCCGATCTTGACATCCCAGAGGATGCAGACTATGTATATATCTGTGAGAACAACACCATTTACGGAACCAAGTACAAAGAGCTTCCGAATACCAAGGGTCATACCTTAGTAGCTGATGTTTCCTCCTGTTTCTTATCCGAACCGGTTGATGTAACCAAGTATGGCGTGATCTACGGCGGTGTTCAGAAGAACGTAGGACCGGCAGGTGTAGTAATCGTAATCATCCGTGAGGATCTGATCACAGATGATGTCCTTCCGGGAACACCAACCATGTTAAAATATAAGACACAGGCAGATGCCGATTCTCTTTACAACACACCACCATGTTACAATATCTACATCTGTGGCAAGGTATTCAAATGGTTAAAGAAGATGGGCGGACTTTCCGTTATGAAAGAGCGTAACGAAGAGAAGGCAAAGATCTTATATGATTTCTTAGACCAGAGCAAAATGTTTAAGGGAACTGTTGTTAAGAAGGATCGTTCTCTGATGAACGTACCATTCGTAACAGGCGATGCAGATCTCGATGCAAAGTTTGTGAAGGAAGCAACAGCAGCAGGATTTGTGAACTTAAAGGGTCACAGAACCGTTGGTGGTATGCGTGCATCTATCTACAATGCAATGCCAAAAGAAGGCGTTGAGAAGTTAGTTGCATTCATGAAGAAGTTTGAGGAGGAGAATGCATAATGTTTAACTATACATGCTTAAATCCGATCGCAAATGTAGGTCTGGATTTACTGACAGATGATTATAAAAAAGTAGACGATTTAAAGGATGCACAGGCAGTGCTCGTCCGCAGCGCAGCTATGCATGACTTAGAATTACCGAAAGATCTGTGCGCAGTAGCAAGAGCCGGTGCAGGTGTAAACAACATCCCATTGGATAAATGTGCAGAGAACGGAACGGTTGTATTTAATACACCGGGAGCAAATGCAAATGGTGTAAAAGAGCTTGTATTTGCAGGAATGCTGTTAGCATCCCGTGATATCACAGGCGGAATCGACTGGGTAAAAGGTCAGATCGGTGTTGAGACGGTTGCAAAGGATGCAGAGAAAGCAAAGAAGGCATTCGCAGGTACAGAGATCGCAGGCAAAAAGCTTGGTGTCATCGGTCTTGGTGCAATCGGTGTTTTAGTTGCAAATGCTGCTACACATCTTGGAATGGAAGTTCTCGGATATGATCCATATATCTCCGTAAATGCTGCATGGAACTTATCCCGCAGTGTAAAGCATGTAAATTCCGTGGAAGAGATCTATAAAGAGTGTGATTTTATCACAGTTCATGTACCACTTTTAGATTCTACCAAGAAGATGATCAACAAAGAAGCCATCGACATGATGAAGGATACTGTTGTAGTCTTAAACTATGCAAGAGATCTTCTGGTTGATGAAGAGGCTATGTTAGAGGCATTAAAGGCCGGTAAGGTCCGCAAGTATGTATCAGATTTCCCGAATCCGACAACTGCCGGAGCAGAGGGTGTGATCTTAACACCACATATCGGAGCTTCCACAGAGGAATCCGAAGATAACTGTGCAGTGATGGCAGTCAATGAGATCCGTGACTTTATGGAGAATGGTAACATTACACATTCCGTAAACTTCCCGGATTGCAGCATGGGTGTATGTCAGGCAGCAGGACGTCTGCTTCTCTTACATAAGAACGTAAAGGGAATGATCAGTCAGTACACCACGATTCTTGGTGATGCAGGCATCAATATCTCTGATATGACAAACAAGAGCAGAGGCGATTATGCATGTGCACTGATCGACGTGGATGCTCCGATCACAGATGAGGTTGCTGCAAAGTTAAACGAGATCGAAGATGTATTAAAGGTACGTGTGATCAAATAAATCAGAATCATATAAGAGAAAAAGGGCTGACCGTTTTTTGTGTCAGCCTTTTCTTGCAGTATAGGAAATTCCGTTGGAATTCCTATACTGCAAGAAATTAAGATGCGCACCTCGCGGAGTGGAAGATTATGCGATGCATCCGCTCGGGCGCAAAAGTGTGCGGCAAGCGCACACTTTATTTCACAGTATAGGAAAAGAGGAGAAAAACATGGCAGATATCAGACCATTTTATGGAATCAGACCAAGAGAAGATGAAGCGGATAAAATCGCAGCTTTGCCATATGATGTATATAACAGGGAAGAGGCAAAGGAAGCAGTAAAAGGAAATCCGCTTTCTTTTTTGAATATTGACCGGGCAGAGACACAGTTTGACGATTCAGTAGATACTTACGATCCGAAGGTATACCAAAAGGCGCATGACATGTTGTGGGAAATGGTAGAAAACGGAGATTTTATACAGGATAAAAAACGCTGCTATTATGTCTATGAGCTGACTATGAACGGAAGAGTACAGACCGGAATTACCGCGGTTTCTTCCATTGACGATTATCAGAATGAAGTGATCAAAAAGCATGAGAATACCAGAGCAGACAAGGAATTAGACCGGATCAATCATGTAGATATCTGCAATGCACAGACTGGACCGATCTTTTTAGCATATCGTTCGAATGCAGTGATCAATCAGATTGTAGAAGAGACGAAAAAGCAGAAAGCATTGTATGATTTTACTTCCGAGGATGGCATCCGTCACAGAGTCTTTCTGATCGATGGAGAAAAGAAAGTAGAAGCGATCCAGAAAGCATTCGCAGGTATTCAGGAGATCTATATTGCAGACGGACATCATCGTGCCGCATCCGCAGTAAAGGTCGGCTTAAAGCGCAGAGCAGCACATCCGGATTATACCGGAGAAGAGGAGTTCAATTACTTCCTTTCTGTATTATTCCCACACGACCAGTTGATGATCATGGATTATAACCGTGTCATCAAGGACTTAAACGGCATGACAGAGGAAGCATTTTTAGCGAAAATGCAGGAACTGTTTGATGTGACAGAAGAGGGAACAACACCATATCGTCCGACAGAAAAGGGAAACTTCTCGATGTACTTAGGCGGAACCTGGTATTCCTGTGTGATCCGCGATGCAGATAGAAGCACCGATCCGGTGGAAGGACTCGATGTATCCCTGTTACAGAATCTGCTGCTTGCACCGGTACTTGGTATCGGTGATCCAAAGACGGACCAGAGAATCGACTTCGTGGGAGGTATCCGCGGACTTGAAGAGTTAGAGCGCAGAGTAAAAACAGATTGTGCAGTGGCATTTGCCATGTATCCGACTTCCATTGAAGAACTTTTTGCAGTAGCAGATGCAAAGCGTCTGATGCCGCCGAAGTCTACCTGGTTTGAGCCAAAGTTAAGAAGCGGTCTGTTTCTTCATGCACTTTCATAGTAAGATCATAGGAGAGGAAAAATATGTGTAATACCATACAGGTGCTTGCTGCTTCCGTATTAGGAGGCGCAGAAAGCACAGAAGTGATCAATACGATCGGCAGTACCGAAGTGTTTGATGATCTGAAAAAAGTAAAGGATGTAAATCCAAATGCGATCCAGCAGTATTTTACGGATCATATCCCGAATATCATTGCGTTTGGATTTCAGATCCTGCAGGCAGTGATCGTCTATGTCATCGGTGTACAGATCATTCGTTTTATCCGTAAGTTTGTCCGTCATACATTGGAGAAACGGGATGCGGATACCGGGGTAAAGCAGTTCTTAGATGCATTGACCAAAGTCATCTGTTACTTTATCCTGATCGCTATGATCCTTTCGATTTTCGGAATCGCAACGACATCTGCGGTAGCAGTTCTTGGATCTGCAGGTCTGGCGGTCGGACTTGCATTGCAGGGAAGTCTTGCAAATTTTGCCGGGGGTGTGCTGATCCTGATGTTAAAGCCGTTTAAGGTGGGAGATTATATCATTGAGGATTCACATAAGAATGAGGGAACGGTGCATGAGATCTCACTGATCTATACCAAGCTTCAGACTGTAGACAATAAGATGATCGTTATTCCAAACGGTACGCTTGCGAATGCATCCTTAACAAATGTCACACAAAGTGATAAGCGGCGTGTGGATCTCTTTGTCGGTGTTTCTTATCAGGCGGATTTAAAGAAGACCAAAGAAGTGATAAAAAAAGTCATTATGGATGAACCGAACCGTCTTCCAAATGAAGAAGTAGATGTTTTTGTGTCAGACTTAGAAGATTCCAGCGTAAAGATCGGAATCCGTCTCTGGGTGGCAACAGATGCATACTGGGAGACCAGATGGCGTCTGTTAGAGGAGATTAAAAATGTGCTGGATGAAAACGGAATTGAGATTCCATTCCCACAGCTGGATGTGAAAGTGAAAGAATAGTCTGACTTTTTGGTTGACAAACTTTGGGTGTTATGCTACATTTAGAATCGTAAGCAAGCACAAAATTGTGCACTTTTTTAATGTATCAGGAGGAAAGATTTATGCAAGGAACTGTAAAATGGTTTAACGCAAAGAAGGGTTATGGATTTATTTCAGACGCAGAAGGAAATGATGTATTCGTACATTTTTCTGCACTGAACATGGATGGATTCAAGGAATTAAAAGACGGCGAGACAGTAGAGTTTGACGTTGTTGATGGCGAAAAGGGACCACAGGCAGCAAACGTTACACGTATTGCTTAATTCATAGAATGAAGAATTTCAGTAATCAGGAATAACCAAAAGGGAAGGTGTTTTCGGACATCTTCTTTTTTTGCATATGATATGTTATAATGAGCAGTACCAAAAGAGAAGTATAGAACGTGCTTCACTGGAAATAATAGTAAAAACAGACTCTGGAGGAAAATGATTTGAAGTTTCAAGGTTTAGATGCATATGAACTGATCCGGGAAGAAAAGTTAGCGGATGTGAATTCTATCGGTTATCTGTTTCGTCACAAGAAGAGTGGTGCAAGGATCAGCGTCGTATCGAATGACGATGAGAACAAGGTGTTTTATATTGCCTTTCGTACACCGCCGGCAGACAGTACCGGTGTGACACATATCATAGAGCATACCGTTTTATGCGGATCAGACAAGTTCCCGGTCAAAGACCCGTTTGTAGAACTGGTCAAGGGCTCACTGAATACATTTTTAAATGCGATCACATATCCGGATAAGACTGTATACCCGGTCGCAAGCTGCAATGATAAGGATTTTCAGAATCTGATGCATGTCTATCTGGATGCTGTTTTTCATCCGAATATCTACAAAAAGGAAGAGATCTTTAAACAGGAAGGCTGGCATTATGAGTTAGAGAGTGAAGACGCACCGGTCACGATCAATGGTGTGGTATACAATGAGATGAAGGGCGCATTTTCTTCACCGGAGGGAGTGTTAGACCGTGTGATCTTAAATTCTCTCTTCCCGGATACGGCATATCAGCATGAATCGGGTGGAGATCCGGAGGTGATTCCGGAACTGACCTATGAGAATTATCTGAACTTCCATAAGAAGTATTATCACCCGTGTAATTCCTATATCTACCTGTATGGTGATATGGACATTGAAGAGAAGCTTAAGTTTATCGATGAGGAATACTTATCGGATTATGAGGAGATTTCCTTAGATTCTGCGATTCAGATGCAGAAGCCATTCGCGCATCCGGTAGAAGTGACGAAGGAGTATTCGATTGCTTCGACGGAGAGAGAGGAAGATAATACCTATATTTCCTATAATGCGGTGATCGGGACAGCGTTAGACAAGAAGCTTTGTATGTCCTTTGATGTCTTAGATTACGTGCTGCTTAATGCACCGGGCGCACCGCTGAAAAAGGCTCTGTTAGATGCAGGAATCGGTAAGGATATTATGGGGTCCTATGATGATGGAACCCTACAGCCACTTTTTTCCATTGTTGCTAAAAATGCCAACTACGAAGATAAGGACCGTTTTGTCGATGTGATCCGTAAGACCTTACAGGAGCAGGTGGAGCATGGCTTAAACAAAAAGGCACTGCTTGCCGGAATTAACAGCAATGAATTCAAGTTCCGTGAGGCAGATTTTGGTTCATATCCAAAGGGACTGATCTATGGATTAGACTGTATGGACAGCTGGCTGTATGATGACAATGAACCATTTTTATACTTAGAAGCAATCGATGTATTCCAGTTTTTAAAGGAACAGGTAGATACCGGTTATTTTGAGAAACTGATTCAGACCTATCTGTTAGATAATACACATGTTTCGGTGACAAGTATTTTGCCGAAGCAGGGATTAAATACGAAGAATGAGGAAGCACTTGCAAAGAAGCTTCAGGCATACAAGGACAGCTTATCAAAGGAAGAAGTACAGCAGTTAATTGCCGATACTGCACATTTAAAACAGTATCAGGATGAACCGTCTCCAAAGGAAGACTTAGAGAAGATTCCGATGCTTACCAGGGCAGATATGAAAAAAGAGGCTGCGCCATTCCAGAACGAAGAAGAATATTTTTCGGATATGCTGTTGTTAAAGCATACGATGTTCACCGGTGGAATCACGTATCTGAATCTGATGTTTGATCTGGGTGGTATCGCTGAAGAGGATGTCCCATATCTGGGACTCTTAAAAGCGGTCTTAGGCTATGTGGATACGAAGGAGCACAGCTATGCAGATCTGGCAAACGACATCAATCTGATGACCGGTGGTATCGCATCGTATATCTCAGTTTATCCGAGCTTAAAAACATATGGAGATTTTACTGCCAAGTACGAGATCCGTGCAAAGCTGTTAGAAGAAAAGACAAAGGAGACTTTTGCACTGATCCAAGAGATATTGTCATCTTCAAGTCTTGCAGACGAGCGGCGTCTTTATGAGATCGTCGCACAGGTGAAGTCAAGATTGCAGATGTCCTTAAGTTCTGCCGGGCATTCGGTTTCTGCGATCCGTGCCATGTCTTATTTTTCAAAGAGTGCGAAGTACAATGACATGACAGGCGGAATCGCATTGTATCGTCTGGTGGCAGAGATCGAAGAACATTTTGACGAGAAGAAGGAAGCATTTGTTACAAAGTTAAGCGAACTGATGCAGAAGATCTTCTGCAAGGAAAATCTGATGATAAGCATTACTGCGGAAGAAGCCGGAATCGAAGCAGTAAAAAAGCAGCTTGACGATTTTACAGGCTGCCTGAATCCGAAGCAGGAAGAGGTATCTGCAAAAGAGATCGTCTGTAAAAAGAAAAACGAAGGCTTCTTAGATGCCTCCCAGGTACAGTATGTATCAAGAGCGGGTAATTTCTCACAGAAGGGCTATGCTTATACCGGCACACTGCGTATTTTAAAGGTGATCTTAAGCTATGATTACCTGTGGCTCAATGTCCGTGTAAAAGGTGGCGCATACGGCTGTATGAGCGGATTTAACCGGACGGGCGACTGCTATTTTGCTTCCTACCGTGATCCAAATTTAGAAAAGACGAATGAGATCTATGAGCATACACCGGAGTATTTAGAGAGCTTCGACGTGGATGAGCGTGATATGACGAAGTATATCATTGGTACGATCAGCGAACTTGATACACCGCTGAATCCGGCAGCAAAGGGCATGCGCTCGACATCGGCTTATCTGTCCGGTCTGACTTATGAGATGATCCAGAAGGAACGTGATGAGATCATCGGGGCACAGAGTGCCGACATCCGTAAGCTCGCAGACCTGATCCGTGCAGTTTTAGCAGATCAGTGCCTCTGTGTGATCGGTTCCGAGGATGCGTTAAAGGCGAAAGAGGACATGTTTGAACATTTAGAAACATTATATTAACCAAAGAGAGGATATTGTGCATATATGACAGATCATTTTAAATCGGGATTTGTAACCATTATCGGCAGACCGAATGTCGGAAAGTCTACACTGATGAACCATCTGATCGGACAGAAGATCGCGATCACATCGAATAAGCCGCAGACCACAAGAAACCGGATCCAGACCGTTTATACAGACGAAGAGCGGGGACAGATCATTTTCTTAGACACACCGGGTATCCACAAGGCGAAAAACAAGCTGGGTGAATACATGGTCAATGTTGCGGAGCATACATTAAATGAAGTAGATGTGATCCTCTGGCTGGTAGAGCCTACGACTTACATCGGTGCAGGCGAGCAGCATATCATCGAGAAACTGAAAAACGTCAAGACACCGGTGATCCTTGTGATCAATAAGTCGGATACTTTGGCAACGAAGGAAGAGATGTTACAGTATATCGATACCTACCAGAAGGTCTATGACTTTGCGGAGATCATACCGGCATCGGCACTGCGTGGACAGAATACGGAGGTTATTATTGATATGATCTTTAAGTATCTTCCATATGGACCGATGTTCTATGATGAAGATACGGTTACCGACCAGCCGGAGCGTCAGATCGTGGCAGAGATGATAAGGGAAAAGGCACTTCATGCGTTAAACGAAGAGATCCCGCATGGAATCGCAGTCACGATCGAACGGATGAAGCAGCGCAAGGGACAGCCGATCATGGATATTGATGCAACGATCATCTGTGAGCGTGATTCCCACAAGGGGATTATCATTGGAAAACAGGGTGCAATGTTAAAAAAGATCGGCAGCAATGCGCGCTATGAGATCGAGCATCTGTTAGATGAAAAGGTGAATTTAAAGCTCTGGGTCAAGGTGAAGAAGGACTGGAGAGACAGTGATTATCTTCTGAAGAACTTTGGCTACCGGGACGACGAGAATTAAAAGTCTGTCACTATATTCCAGTATAGCAGACATGCAGATGGAAATCCTAACAGTATGGAAGCGATGACATACAGGAGGAAAAAAGATGCAGACAGATGACTGGAATACATTTATGACAACCGGACGGATTGCAGATTATCTGGATTACCGGAGACATGGAGAACGGCCGGTGTCAAGGGACATGAGAGGTGAAAACGAGCATGGGGCAGAACGTTATTCTGACCGGAATGGTACTACAGACCATGCCAATTGGTGAATATGATAAGCGGGTAACGATTCTGACAAAAGAGCGTGGACGGATCACTGCATTTGCAAAGGGTGCCAGGCGTTTGAACAGTTCGCTTTTAGCAGCCAGTGCACCTTTTGTATTTGGCAGGTTTGAACTATACGAAGGACGAAGTTCCTACAATCTGTATAAGGCTGAGATCGATTGCTATTTCAGGGAACTGACGATGGATTTAGACAATACATATTATGGATTCTATTTTTTGGAGATGGCAGATTATTTTACACAGGAAAACATGGATGAAAAGGAAGTGTTGAAGCTTTTATATCTTACCATGAAAGCGATCGAGAAAAATGTGATCCCGAACCGTCTGATCCGTCGTATTTTTGAATTGAAGATGTTGGTGATAAACGGAATCTATCCGAATGTATTTTCCTGCCAGTGCTGTAAGAAGAAGGAGGAACTGACTGCTTTTTCGGTGGCAAAGGCAGGCGTGGTCTGTGCGTCCTGTCAGGGAGGAGAGCAGGAGATCCGGTTAGATGAATCCACGTTGTATACCCTGCAATATATTATCAGCACGGATCTGAAAAAGCTGTATACTTTTACCGTATCCGATCAAGTCTTAGAGCGGCTCGAACAGATCCTGACGCGGTATCTGGAAAAATATGTGAACCATAGCTTCAAATCTGAAAAATTTTTAGACAATGCTTTTTTCTGACCGGAAACGATTTTGCAGGTTGAAAAGCACAAATAGAAATAGTATAATAGCATGGATTGACAGAAATTTTCAGGAGGAGACAGATGATGAAAAAGAGATACAGCATGACTCTGCTTGTACTTATGCTCTTATTTCTGAGTGGATGTGCAACGAAATATCCCGATAAGGATACCGTTTACATACAGAAGAATGGGAAAATATCAGAAGCAACGGTCGCAAGCTTTGATAAGGACTATTATAACGAAGATGAACTGAAAAGCTTCATCGAGGATGCGATTGCATCTTATGAAGAGACAGACGATGCCGGAAAGGTCTCGATGAAGGACTTTAAGGTCGAAGATCAGACTGCAAAGCTGATGATGGCTTATGAGGACGGAGATACCTATTCCGCATTTAATGACAGAGAGTTTTTTGCGGGTACTGTCGTTCAGGCGATTGCAGCAGGTTATCAGTTCGATGCGGATTTTGTAGAAGTTACCGATGGGGTAATGGCAAAGGATACAGACAGTACGGAGTCCCTGACAGAGGAGAGCACCGAGGCAGGCAGCTATCAGACGGTAAGTGCGTCCGCGTTTACCGCAGAGGATGATTACAGAGTTGTTATTTTAAATGAAGATACCGATGTGGAAGTCAAGGGAAAGATCAGCTATGTTTCCGCAAAGGGTGTTACGGTAACCGGTAAGAATACGGCAACCGTAACGACACTGAATCAGGGTGTCAGTTATATTGTATACAAATAGAATGCGAGGATAGAAAAATGGAAAAGACGATGGAGAAAATTGTTGCATTGGCAAAGGCAAGAGGTTTTGTGTATCCGGGTTCCGATATTTATGGCGGACTGGCAAATACATGGGATTACGGTAACCTTGGTGTTGAGCTGAAGAACAATGTGAAAAAGGCATGGTGGCAGAAGTTTATCCAGGAGAACCCATACAACGTAGGTGTAGACTGTGCGATTCTGATGAACCCACAGACATGGGTGGCATCCGGACATCTGGGCGGATTTTCTGATCCACTGATGGATTGTAAGGAGTGTCATGAGCGTTTCCGTGCAGACAAGATCATTGAAGATTTTGCAGAGGAAAAGGGCATCGAATTAGATGGTTCGGTAGACGGCTGGACACAGGAGCAGATGAAGAACTTCATCGAGGAGAACAATGTACCATGTCCATCCTGCGGAAAGCACAACTTTACCGATATCCGTCAGTTCAATCTGATGTTTAAGACCTTCCAGGGTGTAACAGAGGATGCAAAGAATACGGTATACTTAAGACCGGAGACCGCACAGGGTATTTTCGTTAACTTTAAAAATGTCCAGAGAACTTCCAGAAAGAAGATCCCATTTGGTATCGGCCAGATCGGTAAGTCCTTCCGTAACGAGATCACACCGGGTAACTTTACCTTCCGTACCAGAGAGTTCGAGCAGATGGAATTAGAGTTCTTCTGCGAGCCTGGAACAGATATGGAATGGTTCCAGTACTGGAGAGCATTCTGCCGTGACTGGTTATTAAGCCTTGGTATCAAGGAAGACGAGATGCGTTTAAGAGATCATTCACCGGAAGAACTCTGCTTCTACTCTAAGGGAACAACCGATATCGAGTTCTTATTCCCATTCGGATGGGGTGAGTTATGGGGTATTGCTGACAGAACCGATTACGATCTGACACAGCATCAGAATACCTCCGGTCAGGATCTTACTTATTTTGACGATACGAAGAATGAAAAATATATTCCATACGTTATTGAGCCGTCCCTTGGTGCAGACCGTGTGGTACTTGCATTCTTATGTGCAGCTTATGATGAAGAGAACATCGGAACCGAAGAGAAGCCGGATATGAGAACCGTACTTCATTTCCATCCGGCACTTGCACCGGTGAAGATCGGTGTGCTTCCACTGTCTAAGAAGTTAAATGAGGGCGCAGAGAAGGTATTTGCACAGCTCTCTAAGAAATACAACTGTGAGTTCGACGACAGAGGAAATATCGGTAAGAGATACCGTCGTCAGGATGAGATCGGTACTCCGTTCTGTGTTACCTATGACTTTGATTCCGAAGAGGATGGCGCAGTAACCGTACGTGACCGTGATACGATGGAACAGGAAAGAATTAAGATCGAAGAATTAGACGCTTACTTCGCTAAGAAGTTTGAATTCTAATGACAGTATATGGAACGGGCAGGGAGTTTTTCCCTGCCTGTTTTAAATTTATTTGAAAAAATAGTTGCTTATGGTAGAAATTATGATAAAATGAATATGTGCGCTAAAATAGTGCAAACGATGGGTGACATTGTGAACGTTGAACGTAACAGCAGAACGTCCGGTGCTCACATATCAATAAACCAAAGTAAATTTTTAGGAGGAATTGTCAAATGGCAAACAAATGGGTTTATACCTTCAAAGAGGGTAACATGTCCATGAGAAATCTTCTTGGTGGTAAGGGCGCAAACCTTGCTGAGATGACTGAGATCGGTCTTCCGGTACCACAGGGTTTCACTATCACTACAGAGGCTTGTACTCAGTATTATGAAGATGGTCGTAAGATCAACGATGAGATTATGGCTCAGGCTATGGAAGGCGTAGCTTGGATGGAGAAAGAAAACGGAAAGAAATTCGGAGATCTTAAGAATCCACTTCTTGTTTCCGTTCGTTCCGGTGCTCGTGCTTCTATGCCAGGTATGATGGATACAATTCTTAACCTTGGATTAAATGATGATGTAGTTGCAGCTATGATCGCTGGTAACCCAGATCCAAAGTTCGAGCGTTTCGTATATGATTCATACAGACGTTTCATCCAGATGTTCTCTGACGTAGTTATGGAAGTTGGTAAGAAATACTTCGAGCAGCTCATCGATAAGATGAAAGCTGACAGAGGTGTTCAGTTCGACGTAGAACTTACAGCAGCAGACTTAAAAGAGTTAGCAGAGCAGTTCAAGGCTGAATACAAGAATCAGTTAGGAACAGACTTCCCTTCCGATCCTGTAGAGCAGTTAAAGCTTGCAATCGAAGCTGTGTTCCGTTCATGGGACAACCCACGTGCAAACGTATATCGTCGTGATAACGATATCCCATATTCCTGGGGAACAGCAGTTAACGTAATGCCTATGGTATTCGGTAACTTAAATGATGAGTCTGGTACAGGTGTTGCATTTACCCGTGACCCTGCAACAGGTGAGAAGAAGCTTATGGGTGAGTTCTTAATCAATGCTCAGGGTGAGGACGTAGTTGCCGGTGTTCGTACACCAATGCCAATCGCTCAGATGGAGAAGGAATTCCCAGAAGCATACGCTGATTTCTTAAAGGTATGTGAGACTCTTGAGAACCACTACCATGATATGCAGGATATGGAGTTCACTGTTGAGAACAAGAAGTTATACATGCTTCAGTGTCGTAACGGTAAGAGAACAGCTCCGGCTGCATTAAAGATCGCTTGCGATTTAGTAGACGAGGGACATAAGACTCCGGAAGAAGCAGTTGCTATGATCGATCCTCGTAACTTAGATACATTATTACATCCACAGTTCGATGCTGCTGCACTTAAGGCTGCAACTCCACTTGGAAAGGGTCTTGGAGCATCTCCGGGAGCTGCTTGTGGTAAGGTTGTATTTACAGCTGACGATGCTGAGGCATGGGCTGCAAGAGGAGAGAAGGTTGTTCTTGTACGTCTTGAGACATCCCCAGAAGATATCACAGGTATGAAAGCTGCTCAGGGTATCTTAACTGTTCGTGGTGGTATGACATCTCACGCTGCAGTAGTTGCACGTGGTATGGGTACCTGCTGTGTATCCGGTTGTGGCGACATCAACATGGATGAGGAGAACAAGAAGTTCACACTTGCTGGACAGACATTTACAGAGGGATCTGAGATCTCTATCGATGGTACAACAGGTAACATCTATGCTGGACTTATCCCAACAGTTGATGCTCAGATCGCTGGTGAGTTCGGACGTGTTATGGCTTGGGCTGATGAGTTCAGAACTCTTAAGGTTCGTACAAATGCTGATACGCCGGCAGATGCTAAGAAGGCTCGTGAGCTTGGTGCAGAAGGTATCGGACTTTGCCGTACAGAGCATATGTTCTTCGAGGAAGACAGAATTGCTGCATTCCGTGAGATGATCTGTTCTGATACAGTAGAAGAAAGAGAAGCTGCATTAGAGAAGATCCTTCCATATCAGCAGGGAGACTTCGAGAAGTTATATGAAGCTCTTGAAGGATGCCCGGTAACAATCCGTTTCCTGGATCCACCACTTCATGAGTTCGTTCCTACGGAAGAGGATGATATCAAGAAGCTTGCTGATTCTCAGGGCAAATCTGTTGAAGAGATCAAGGCAATCATCGATAGCCTCCATGAGTTCAACCCAATGATGGGACACAGAGGATGCCGTCTTGCTGTAACTTATCCGGAAATTGCTAAGATGCAGACAAAGGCTGTTATCCGTGCAGCTATCAATGTAAAGAAAGCACATGCAGACTGGGATATCGAGCCAGAAATCATGATCCCATTAGTATGTGAAGTAAAAGAGCTTAAGTATGTTAAGAAGGTAGTTGTTGAGACAGCTGAAGCTGAGATCGCTGCTGCTGGTGTTGATCTTAAGTATCATGTAGGTACTATGATCGAGATCCCTCGTGCAGCTCTTACAGCTGACGAGATCGCTACAGAGGCTGATTTCTTCTGCTTCGGTACAAACGACTTAACACAGATGACATTCGGATTCTCTCGTGATGATGCTGGTAAGTTCTTAAATGCTTACTATGACAACAAGATCTTCGAGAACGATCCATTTGCTAAGCTTGATCAGACAGGTGTTGGTAAGTTAATGGAGACAGCTATTAAGCTTGGTAAGCCAGTTAACCCGAACCTTCACGTAGGTATCTGTGGTGAGCACGGTGGAGATCCTTCATCCGTAGAGTTCTGCCACAAGATCGGTTTAGACTATGTATCTTGTTCACCATTCCGTGTACCAATCGCTCGTTTAGCAGCAGCTCAGGCAGCAATCGCTAACAAATAATTGGTCATAAGGATCGAATAAGAATCTTATAACAGCCCCACATTTCTGTGGGGCTGTTATTGTATCAGATAGAAATATCATTTCAGAATCTTTCTATGTTTCCGGTGATAAGACCGG
>JALERL010000087.1 GCA_022764465.1 Lachnospiraceae bacterium
TGAAGAGGATAATTACCATGTAGCGCAGGCGAATGAGGCGCTTGACGAAGAAGGACATTTTGTGAGAAATTCCGTATCCGGTCGTTATCTCGATGAGACGCAGGAATATGAGAAGACCATGTTCGATTACATGGATGTATCCCCGAAGATGGTGTTCTCTGTTGCTACAGCATTGATTCCGTTCTTACAGAACGATGATGCGAACCGAGCACTGATGGGATCTAACATGCAGCGTCAGGCAGTACCTCTTTTAACAACGGAAGCACCTGTTGTTGGTACCGGTATGGAGCCAAAGGCGGCAGTCGATTCCGGTGTCTGCGTCGTTGCAAAGAAGGCAGGTACGATCGAAAGTTCTGAGTCTAATCAGATTGCGATCAAGTACGATGACGGAACAAGAGAAGTTTATAAGCTTACAAAGTTCTCAAGAAGTAACCAGAGTAACTGTTACAACCAGAGACCAATCGTATTCAAGGGTGACCACGTAGAGGCTGGCGAGGTAATCGCAGACGGACCATCTACTTCACAGGGTGAGTTAGCACTCGGTAAGAACCCTCTGATCGGTTTTATGACATGGGAAGGTTACAACTACGAGGATGCTGTATTATTAAGTGAGAGATTAGTACAGGACGATGTTTATACATCTGTCCATATTGAGGAATATGAAGCAGAAGCACGTGACACAAAGTTGGGACCGGAAGAGATCACAAGAGACGTTCCTGGTGTCGGTGATGATGCATTAAAGGATCTTGACGAGCGCGGAATCATCCGTATCGGTGCAGAGGTCCGTGCCGGAGATATTCTGGTAGGTAAGGTAACTCCAAAGGGAGAGACAGAGCTTACCGCAGAAGAGAGACTGCTTCGTGCGATCTTCGGTGAAAAGGCAAGAGAAGTAAGAGATACTTCCCTTAAGGTACCACACGGTGAGTATGGTATTGTTGTAGAAGCAAAGGTATTTACAAGAGAAAATGGTGACGAGTTATCTCCGGGTGTAAACCAGGCAGTCCGTATCTATATTGCACAGAAGAGAAAGATTTCTGTTGGTGATAAGATGGCTGGTCGTCATGGTAACAAGGGTGTCGTTTCCCGTGTGCTTCCGGTAGAGGATATGCCATTCCTTCCGAATGGACGTCCACTTGACATCGTGCTGAATCCTCTGGGTGTACCTTCCCGAATGAATATCGGTCAGGTCCTTGAGATTCACTTAAGTCTTGCTGCCAAGGCACTGGGATTCAATATTGAGACTCCGGTATTCGACGGAGCCAAGGAAATTGATATCCAGGATACACTGGAACTTGCAAATGACTATGTAAACCGTCCATTCGATGATGCTGAGAAGGCTGACTGGGATTATGAAGCTTACACAGCAGGCGAAGAGACATTCGTAGAGAAATACAAAGATACATTAAGAGAAGATGTAATGCAGTTCTTATCCGATAACAGAGCGCACAGAGCATTATGGAAGGGTGTTCCACTTTCACGTGATGGAAAAGTACAGTTACGTGACGGACGAAGCGGTGAGTTCTTCGATTCGCCGGTAACGATCGGACACATGCACTATCTGAAACTGCATCATCTGGTAGATGATAAGATCCATGCACGTTCTACTGGTCCTTACTCCTTAGTAACACAGCAGCCGTTAGGTGGTAAGGCACAGTTCGGTGGACAGCGTTTCGGAGAGATGGAGGTTTGGGCTCTTGAGGCTTATGGTGCATCCTATACCTTACAGGAGATCTTAACCGTGAAGTCTGATGATGTTGTTGGACGTGTGAAGACTTATGAAGCAATTATCAAGGGTGACAACATCCCTGAACCGGGTATTCCAGAGTCCTTCAAGGTATTATTAAAAGAGTTACAGTCCTTAGGTCTTGATGTCAGAGTCTTAGACGAGGATCGTAATGAAGTAGAACTTATGGAGACCAGTGAATATGGCAATACGGATCTGAATTCCATTATTTCCGGAGATAAGGACTTCGCATTTGAAAGTGATGAATCTTTTGGTAAGATGGGCTTCACAAAACAGGAGTTTGACGCCGAGAACGAAGAACTTGTGAATGTTGAAGAAGAGGAAGAAGATATTGCAGACAGCTTTGACGACATCAGCGACGAAGTTCTTGATGAAGAATAATTAGGAAGGGAGTGTCATAAATGCCAGAGAAGATTAAACAGGAAACATACCAGCCAATTCAGTTTGATGCAATCCAGATTGGTCTGGCATCACCTGAGAAGATAAGAGAATGGTCGAGAGGCGAAGTAAAAAAGCCTGAGACGATTAACTACAGAACATTAAAGCCGGAAAAAGATGGTCTGTTCTGTGAGAAGATTTTTGGACCAAGCAAAGACTGGGAATGTCATTGTGGTAAGTATAAGAAAATCCGCTACAAAGGTGTAGTCTGTGACCGTTGTGGTGTTGAGATTACAAAAGCAAGCGTTCGTAGAGAGCGTATGGGTCATATCGAGCTTGCAGCTCCGGTATCCCACATCTGGTACTTCAAGGGTATCCCATCCCGTATGGGATTAATCCTTGACCTCTCTCCGAGAACCTTAGAGAAGGTATTATATTTTGCATCTTATATCGTACTTGATCCGGGAACATCTGATTTATCCTTAAAGCAGGTACTTTCTGAGACAGAGTATCAGGAAGCAAGAGAAAAGTACGGTATGAACTTCCGTGTCGGCATGGGCGCTGAGGCAATCTTAGAGCTGTTACAGCAGATCGACTTAGAGAGAGATTCTGCAGAGTTAAAGGCAGAGCTGAAGGATGCAACCGGTCAGAAACGTGCAAGAATCATCAAGAGACTCGAAGTAGTAGAAGCATTCCGTGATTCCGGAAACAAGCCGGAGTGGATGATCATGACAGTTGTACCGGTTATCCCACCGGATCTTCGTCCTATGGTACAGTTAGACGGTGGACGTTTTGCTACTTCTGATCTGAATGATCTGTATCGTCGTATCATCAACCGCAACAACCGTTTAAGAAGACTGTTAGAGTTAGGCGCACCGGATATTATCGTCCGTAACGAGAAGAGAATGTTACAGGAAGCTGTCGATGCGCTGATCGATAATGGTAGAAGAGGAAGACCGGTTACCGGACCTGGTAATCGTGCTCTGAAGTCTCTTTCTGATATGTTAAAAGGTAAGTCCGGACGATTCAGACAGAACTTACTTGGAAAACGAGTTGACTACTCCGGACGTTCCGTGATCGTCGTAGGACCGGAGCTTAAGATCTACCAGTGTGGTCTGCCAAAGGAGATGGCAATCGAATTATTCAAGCCGTTCGTAATGAAGGAGCTTGTTGCAAATGGTACTGCGCATAACATCAAGAGCGCAAAGAAGATGGTTGAGAGACTTCAGCCGGAGGTCTGGGATGTGCTTGAAGATGTTATTAAGGAACATCCGGTTATGTTAAACCGTGCACCGACACTTCACCGTCTGGGCATTCAGGCATTCGAGCCGATCCTTGTAGAAGGTAAAGCAATTAAGTTACATCCATTGGTATGTACCGCTTACAATGCCGACTTCGATGGTGACCAGATGGCTGCCCATCTTCCGTTATCACAGGAAGCCCAGGCAGAGTGTAGATTTATGCTGTTATCCCCGAACAACCTGTTAAAACCATCCGATGGTGGTCCGGTAGCCGTTCCTTCACAGGATATGGTCCTTGGTATCTACTATCTGACACAGGAGAGACCGGGTGTTAAGGGCGAAGGCAAGTTCTTCAAGAGTGTAAACGAAGCAATTCTTGCATATGAGAATGACGTTATCACTTTACATTCCAGAATTACTGCCCGTGTAACGAAGACTATGCCGGACGGAACAAAGAAGACCGGAATGGTAGAATCCACCTTAGGACGTTTCATTTTCAATGAGATCATCCCGCAGGATCTTGGATTCGTTGATCGTAGCAAGGAAGAAAATGATCTTCTTTTAGAGGTTGATTTCCATGTAGGAAAGAAACAGTTAAAGAAGATTCTGGAAAAAGTAATCAATATCCATGGTGCAACAAAGACCGCAGAAGTATTAGACGACATTAAGGCTATGGGTTATAAGTACTCTACAAGAGCCGCAATGACCGTATCTATTTCCGATATGACCGTACCACCTCAGAAGCCGGAGATGATCAAGGCTGCCCAGGATACGGTTGATAAGATCACACGTCAGTATAAGCGTGGTCTGATCACAGAGGAAGAGCGTTACAAGGAAGTTGTTGAGACATGGAAAGAGACGGATGATGAGCTGACAGAGGCACTGTTATCCGGACTGGATAAATACAACAACATCTTTATGATGGCTGATTCCGGAGCGCGAGGATCTGATAAGCAGATCAAACAGCTTGCCGGTATGCGAGGACTGATGGCTGATACAACAGGTAGAACCATCGAGCTGCCAATCAAGTCAAACTTCCGTGAAGGTCTTGACGTACTGGAGTACTTCATGTCTGCACATGGTGCCCGTAAGGGACTTTCCGATACCGCTCTTCGTACAGCCGATTCCGGATACCTGACCAGACGTCTGGTTGACGTATCACAGGATCTGATCGTTCGTGAGTCTGACTGCTGTGCAGGAACAGGCAGAGAGATTCCGGGAATGGTTGTTAAGGCATTCGTAGATGGTAAGGAAGAGATCGAAAGCTTACAGGATCGTATCACAGGAAGATTCTCCTGCGAGACAATCTGTGACAAGGATGGCAATGTATTAGTAAAAGCCAACCATATGATCACACCAAAGCGTGCTGCTGCAATCATCAGCACAGGTGTAGACAAAGATGGCAACCCGATCGAGCAGGTTAAGATCCGTACGATTTTAACATGTCGTTCCCACGTTGGTGTCTGTGCAAAATGTTATGGATCCAACATGGCAACCGGTCAGGCAGTGCAGGTAGGTGAAGCAATCGGTATTATCGCAGCGCAGTCTATCGGTGAGCCTGGTACACAGCTTACGATGCGTACTTTCCATACCGGTGGTGTAGCCGGTGATGATATCACACAGGGTCTTCCTCGAGTAGAAGAGCTTTTCGAGGCAAGAAAGCCAAAGGGACTTGCAATCATCACAGAGTTTGGCGGTGTTGCTACTATTAAGGATACCAAGAAGAAGCGTGAAGTCATCGTTACCAACAACGAGACAGGTGAGACGAAGAATTACCTGATCCCTTATGGCTCACGTATTAAGATCATGGATGGCGCAGTACTTGAAGCCGGTGATGAGCTGACAGAAGGTAGTGTCAATCCGCATGACATCTTAAAGATCAAGGGTGTACGTGCCGTACAGGATTACCTGATCCAGGAAGTACAGCGAGTATATCGTTTGCAGGGTGTTGATATCAACGATAAGCATATCGAGGTTATCGTTCGTCAGATGTTAAAGAAGATCCGTATCGAGAATAATGGAGATTCCGATTTCTTACCGGGTACACTGGTTGATAACTTAGACTTCGAGGATATGAACGAGCAGTTAGCGGCAGAAGGTAAGGAACAGGCAGAAGGTAAGCAGGTATTACTTGGCATTACCAAGGCCTCCCTTGCAACCAACTCCTTCTTATCTGCAGCTTCCTTCCAGGAGACAACCAAGGTACTGACAGAGGCAGCAATCAAGGGTAAGATTGATCCGTTGATCGGTCTGAAAGAGAACGTAATCATTGGTAAGCTGATCCCTGCCGGAACAGGTATGAAGAGATATCGTAACATCAAGTTAGACTCCGATCTGAATGTCAATGAAGAGATCTCATTTGATGACGATTTTGACATGGATGCAGACTTCGCAGTAGAAGAAGCATCCGTAGAAAATGCAGAAGAACCGGTAGACGTAACAGAGGAGTAATCCGGGCAGAAACGTCGAAGGGTTATGGAAGGGCAGTTATGCATAAGGCATAGCTGCCCTTTTTTGAACTATGAAGTATAAGCCGGAAGAATGCACCTTTACAGCCAAGAAAAGGAAACTATAGGGACATGTAGTAGAGAAAATGGTCGGAAAAGTGCACCCAGAGACAAGAAAAAATGAGCTGTAGGGGTGACAAAATAAAGAGAAAGGCTTGAAAAATGCACCCAAGATTGGCGTAATAAGTGGTTTAGGGATCATAAAGGAGACAGACATCATGCATGTTATCATAGCAGTCGATTCATTTAAGGGAAGCATGACCTCACTTCAGGCAGGACAGGCAGTAAAAAAAGGAATTTTAACATCAATCCCGGATGCGGATGTGGTAGTAAGACCCGTTGCAGATGGCGGAGAAGGAACGGTAGATTCCCTGACAGAAGGGATGCAGGGAGAAATGGTCCGGCTATCGGTTACCGGCCCGATGGGAGATCCGGTGATGGCACAGTATGGAATTTTAGCAGACCACGTAGCGGTTCTTGAAATGGCACAGGCGGCAGGACTACCGCTTGTTCCGGAGGAAAAAAGGAATCCGCTTCTTATGACAACATACGGAGTTGGGGAAATGATCTTAGATGCCTTAGACCGTGGCTGCCGCAGCTTCATCGTTGGGATCGGAGGAAGTGCAACAAATGATGGAGGAACAGGAATGCTATCCGCACTTGGCTTCCGGTTTAAAAAAGAAGATGGAAGCTGTATTGCAGAAAATGCGGCAGAACTTGATCAGATTAGCAGGATTGACCTTACAATGGCAGATCCGCGTCTGGCAGACTGTGAATTTAAAATAGCGTGTGATGTGACGAATCCGCTTTGCGGAGAAAACGGTGCAAGTGCAGTGTTTGCCCCACAGAAGGGTGCAGATGAAATCATGGTAAAAAGACTGGATCAGGGGCTGGCTCATTATGCCCAAAAGACAGCAGAGAGCCTTAGAAGAGATGAGCGAGATGCGCCCGGAGCAGGTGCGGCAGGAGGACTTGGATTTGCATTTGTATCCTATCTTCAGGCGAAGCTTGTTTCGGGGGTAGATCTGATCTTAGATATGGTATTAGATGATCAGGAGCTTGACTGGGCAGATGTGATCGTCACCGGTGAGGGACGCTTCGATGCACAGACTGGAATGGGAAAGGCACCTTATGGCATTGCAAAAAGAGGAAAGGAACATGGCTGTCTGGTGCTTGCACTGGCTGGAAGTGTAACAACCTCTGAGAAAAGCCCATATCTGGATGCGGTCTTTTCTATCCAGCAGGGACCGGTAAGCCTGAAAGAAGCGATGCAGACGGAGGCAGCTTGTAAGAATATGGAACTGACAAGCCGGCAGGTATTTGGACTGTTAAAATACATGGATTGCAATAGAATAGCGAAAATTGACGGATCGTAGCGAGAAAAATCATTGTGGATAAGAGGCAAAGATGTTATTATAGAAAACAAGTAGAACATACAAAGGAGGAAGATTATGGAAACACGAAGACTTTTAAAACAGCGTCTCGCGGTGTTTTTAAGTATAGCAATGGCTCTTACCATGCTGCTTGGAATTACACCACAACTTGGAATGTCTGTACATGCGTCTACAGTAACAGCCACAAATATATGTGCAACAAATATGGGTACTGTATGGGTTGATGGAAAAAATGTGTGGATATTTGGTATGGAAGAAAAGCAATCTATTTCATTGGGGAGGTTATTTCATACACAATATACCTATCGCCAGTTGGAATCCTTTAAGAATGTAAAGTATTCATTAAAAAAAACAAATGCTGCGATAGTAAGTAAGCAAGGTATTTTAACAACGAAAAAACCGGGTACAGTACAAGGTACTATAATCTGTAATAAAACCAGAGTCCCTTTTATTGTAAATATATTCAAGTCCGGTAAATTTGAAACCAATAAAGCAAAATATAAAAAATTGCAAGGAATGGCAAAGACTTATAATAAGTATAAGGGAAAAGTGACAAATAGGAATTGTTATGATTATCTGTCTATACAAAGAAAAATCGAATATGAATGTGAGAAAACGGGAATTAGTAGTATAGATGCTGGGTTTGGCTGGAATTCAGGAAAAAGAAATATTCCTCCAGTAGAAATAAAAGTAGGAAAAAATAGAATGACAGTTAATAATATGCTTTGTATTGCACAACCATTGCTTGTTGGTTTTGATTATAGTCATGATGCTGTCGGAAGTTATATAAGGAAATACAATCCGATTGGAACAAATCCAAGTAAACAATTTCAAATAAAAGAAATAAAAAACACAAGTAGATATAATAGAATTGATATTCGGTTGAAAAAAGCAGTCACCGCTAACCAGATTTTTGCAATTAAGGGAAGTTTATCTACGGATACAGTGGTTGAAAATACGAAAACAGCAAAGTTTCCATTAATGATTCAAAATGTGGAGTCTGGACATATTTATAAAGGTATAGCTGAGGTTCATGAAGGCAGTGATACGATCAAGGTGATCATGAGATATATGAATTTTGACCCAGGTAATAAATATAGGATGATTAGTAATAGTACGATGAATGATAATCCATATCTGGATTCGCGGTGGAAATCATATGACTGGACAAAATGGACAGTTTTTAAGTATGTATCTAGATATTACGGAAAGAGAGGAAGAACATGTATCATAGAAAAGCCAAAGAAAAAATAAATTATAAAACAATGATTTGTCTGGTTATGGCATTTTTGATTTTTATTACTCCTTTTTCACAGATGAATGTACAGGCAGCCTCAGTAACATCAATTGGATTTGAAGAAAACTGGTTATATCCTTGGGTATATTATCAAGGAAAAAGTGTAAAAGCATTTCGAATTGAAGAAAAACAGGAAGCAAATTTAGGATATTTTTATACTGGCGTTACTACAAATAATTTTTATGAGAGCAAACCACTGATTAAATTCCCTTCAATAAAGTTTAAGAGCAGTAATCCGAAGGTTGCAACTATATCAAAGAAGGGAATGCTTACAACAAAAAAGCCGGGAGAAGTTTTGATTACCATTTCAGGTGGGACAGCGAAAGAATACTGTTATATAAAGGTTGAAAAAAAGGGTGTATTGAAAATGAATGCATCTAAGTTTAAAAAGGTTCATAAATATGCAAAACAGCTTTATTCATATCAGAAAAAAAAGATTAATATAGACAATTGTTATAAATTGTCGGATCTGTATTTGAAACTTGACAAAGCTGTAAATACAACTGAAGGACTAAATAGAATGGGATTTTATAGCAATGCGAATGTGTCTACCACAATGGCAGGGTCGACAGTGTTCGCTACAATGGATTTAGTAGAACCAAAACTGATGACTGTAAATGGCAACAATGTGTTAGACAAGTTTGTTAAGGACAATGATCCAAGAAATAATATTGAAAAGTATTTTTGTATGACCAGGCGTATGCATGATAAGAAAATTTTAGCTCGTGACATATCTTCCAAATGTGCAGTTACATTGCTTAAACAGAAAGTAACAGAGGAACAGATTTTTGCTATAAAAAAGGCGGAAGATCCATATTTGCATGTGACAAGAGGAAAAAAGGCTACATTTAAAGTATACATTATTGATGGGAATACAGGATATCGCTATGCGGCAGATGCAAAAGTGGAATTAGGAGATAAGGAAATGGATGTATATCCAGAATATCTGAAGTTAAAAAAATCACGACGTGAATACTGGAATTATTTTATAGAATTAAAGTAGCATGTTAACTGTAAACTGCTAGAAAGTATGAAAAAATACATGACTGTTGGAATTTGATGAAGTATCGCTTTTTAAGCTAAGAATTGGTTACAGAGGGCAATGGTGCTATCATATAAAATAGGTAGAACATACAAAGGAGGAAGATTATGGAAATACGAAGACTTTTAAAACAGCGTCTGGCTGTGTTCTTAAGTATTGCAATGGTATTCACCATGCTGCTTGGGGTTACACCACAGATGCAGACAACTGCACAGGCAGCAGGTACTACGGTTAATATCACAGCAAATGGCCTTACTTACCACTGGACAACAGATATGAATGGACAATTTCTATCATCTGGATATGTATTTGGTGTAGAGGCAAAACAGACTGTATATCTGAACAGACTGTTTCAAATCAGTGTCATAAAGTCAAGCGGCAGAGGAACCTATTATAACACCCTGGATAAAGTATCCGGTGTAAGTTACTCACTGGATAGTACGAAGGCAGCAACCCTGAATAAGAAGACAGGCGTGTTAAAGACAAAATCCGTCGGGGTCGTACAGGGAAAGATTAAGTATAAGTCTGAAGAAAAGTATTTTATCATACAGATCTTAAAGCCCGGAACACTGGGAACGAACAGTGCAAAAAATAGAACAATTCGCAGCCTGATCACAAAGATCCGGAAGTATAACAAAAAAGTAACTGCAAAAAACCGTTATGATTACATTACAAACGAGAATAAATATTATCTGGAAAAAGAAAAGCTGGATCTTGGATCAAATGGAACCAGATATGAGAAAGGCTCCTACAAGATTGGCAATACAACTTATACCTATTCATCTCTGAGTTATCTGGTCGTTCCGGAAATGGCAGGAATGGACAGTGAGTTTGTAAATCTGTCGAAATACAGCGATAAGTACAATCCAGTCGGAACGGTTTCCGGAAAATATTTTAAGATCAAATCAGTCAATGCGAAGAAGAATACGAAGGACTTTAACATTGTATTGACGAAGAAGGTAAATGCAGACCAGATATTCGCGATCAAAGCAAAATATTGTAATGACACGATCGTAAAAAATGATAAGACTGCACAGTTCCCGATTTACGTGGTAAATAAAAAAACCGGACAAAGATATTATGCAACAGCAGTCGCAAGGGAAGGCAGCAATAAGCTTACCGTAAAGATGAGATATATGAAGTTTCATGCGAAGGACACCTATCAGCTGCTTAGTTACGAATACTGGTTCAGACCGGGTGTAAAGAAATATGACTGGACCGGTTGGAAAACCTTTAAAGCGAAATAGCAGGAACAAGGAGGAAAAACAGAATGAAAACGATGAAAAAGAAATGCAGTGCATGTTTATGTCTGGTGCTTGCATGTTTGATGATGACAACCATTGTTCCTGCTTTTAGCATGGATGTACAGGCAGCAACCAGCATAAATGTAAGTAATGGACAGGTAGGAGCAGATACGAACATGTACAGCAGACTGTACATGGGAACGAATGTTTCTTATAATGGAAAATTTGGAAATGCTTTCCGTATGGAAGCGGGACAGAAGGTATCCATCGGAGATCTTTTCTACTTCAGTACAGGAAATGGAACGCAGACATCCGCAGCACAGGTTAAGGGAACGGCTTATACCATCAGTAATAAGTCGGTCGCTTCGATCTCCGCAAAGGGTGTCTTTACTGCAAAGAAGCCGGGAGAAGCTGTCGTTACGGTAAGATCAAAGGGCAATGTAAAAAGCTGCTTTATCCAGATCGTGAAAAAGGGTGCGCTGAAGATGAACGCCTCAAAGTATAAGAAGCTTCACGATTATGCAAAGAAGCTTAGCAGCTACCAGAGCAAGAAGATTACTGCAAAAAACGGCTATGCAGTTGCAAATCTGTGGTCAGGGCTTCAGGAAGCAGCCAGTGCCGACAGAAATATGTATGCTACCGGATTTTATCAGAATAACAAGGCAAAAGGAACTTATTTTAACACAAAATATACAGGCTGTGCCGATCTGGTCGAGCCAAAACTGGTGGAACTGAATGGAAACCATAAGTTAAACCAGTATATATACAGCAACAACCCTCGTCGGGCAAAAAATAAGAATCATTTTGAAGTATCGAAGGTTACAGGAAAGAAGAATACAAAGGTTGTAACCGTTACACTGAAAAAGAAGGTAACTGCAGATCAGATCTTGGCATTAAAATATAATAGCAGTTCTGATTCTTATATTAAAAACGATAAACAGGCTGTATTTTATATGTGGGTAACTGAGGCAAAGACCGGATACCGTTATAGAGCAGAAGCGTATGCAACCCAGGGAAGCAATAAGCTGGTTCTTCGGACTGATTATCTGAAGCTGAAAAAGGGAACTACTTATCGTGTTACAGATATAAACAGCAGATATAATCCTGCGTATAACTGGACGAAGAATAAGACATTTAAGGTAAAATAGGGATGAACCAACATAAGAAAAGAGAGCATCTGAATGATCTGCTGATCCCGGTGATCCTGCTGTTTGCCGTACTGCCATTTGTGGTACGGCTGAGTCTGCAGGATACCGGGCTTGATCAGTTTTTATGGTATTCAGATGACGGAAGCATATTAGATCTGTATGCATATGTACGAAGCATATGGCTGATCATCATAGCAGCAGCGGCACTTGTGATACTTGCCTTCCGTTTTGGAATCTATAAAGAGAGGACGAGACGGATGACATATTATCTGCCGCTGCTTATTTATCTGGCGGCAGCATTTTTATCTGCGGTATGTGCAAAAGATAAGCAGACCGCATTTTTCGGTAATTTGTACCGTTATGAAGGACTGTTTGTACTGGCGGGCTATGTTATTCTAAGTGTCTACTGTTATCAGATTTTAGAGCGCAGCAGGGATTTTAAAACGGTAAAAAATGCGATTCTTGTGATGTTTGCCGTAATCAGTGTGATCGGTATTTTTCAGGTATTTCATCAGGATCTGTTACAGTATGAGTGGGTACAGCGTCTGGTGATGTCGGCAGAGAACTTTGAGATCTATGGCGGGCAGATGGAAGATACCTTTACCGGGAATAATGTCTACCTGACATTGTATAATCCGAATTATGCCGGCGTATTTTTAGTAATGTTTTTTGCATTGTTTTTTGTGCTGACACTGACGGAAACAGAGCGTAAAAAACAGATCGGGTATCTGGTGGCAGCGATCGTGGCAGCAGTCCTGTTATGGTTTACCTATACGAGAGCAACCCTGCTTGGTGTGGCGGCAGTCGTGCTCGTATATGGATTATTTTTCCGGAAAAAAGAAAATAAGAAGTTCCGGTATGTTATCTTGGGAATCCTTGGGCTTGCGGCTCTGCTCGTTGTAGTGGATGTAAGTCTTGGATCAAAGTATTTATCCAGACTTGTTGACGAGAAAAAGACGTCTGCTGTGGATTCCATCTATACCAAAGATGATGGTGTGTGGATAACTTCCAATGGGAAGACACTGGTTCTT